>JAGDAX010000007.1 GCA_017848335.1 Clostridia bacterium
AGTTGTAACCTTTCCATGAGAGCCGGCAACTAATTATGCATTTTTTTTGGGGATTTGTAAAACTAAAAGCAAGTAGAATTTGCCGTAAGACATAATTCCACTTATTTTGCGCTGTAGTGGAAGTTAAGTTTTCACTTCACGGTATTATTTTTTTTGAAGAAAGGAGTTGATTTTTCCAACCATTTGTGTTATAATATGTAAGTAAATTTACAGATTTACCTATGGAGAACTAAAAAATGGATTATAATGATTTCGGTAAGTATCTTCGGCATTTAAGGCAAAGCCATTCGCCGTCAATGACGCAAGAAGAACTGGCAAAAGCAATTGGTCGCGGAAAAATGACCATCTCACAATTTGAGCAAGGAAAGAATTCCCCTCCTCAAGGTGAGTTGTTGGAACGCATTATATTAGCACTTGAACTAACTTCAGAAGAAGAGGCAAAACTGATTTTTCTTTCTGCGAAATCCAGAAAAGACATTCCTGTTGATATCGAGGACTACTTCTTTTCTAATCCTTCAATATATGCGGCAATACGCGCAGATATGAAGGGAGAAAGAAAAATCGATTGGGATTTGATTTGCGTCTGTTCTGGAGGAAAAAGCAATGAAAACACAAGAACAGATTAGTAAAAATATGCGAAACGTTAGAAATAAGGATTCTTTTATCGAGATTTCCTTAAGAAAAGAGCTCTGGAAGCGTGGAATTCGATACAGGAAAAACGTTTCTTCCGTTTTTGGCAAACCAGATATTGCATTTATCGGGTTAAAAATCGCGGTTTTTGTCGACAGCGAATTCTGGCATGGATTTGACTGGGAGCATAAGCAATTTGAAATAAAGAGCAATCGCGATTTTTGGATACCGAAAATCGAACGTAATATTCAGCGTGATATGCAAGTTACCACTCGTCTGGAGTCCGAAAATTGGACTGTAATTCGGATTTGGGGTAACGAAATAAAAAAAGACGTGATTTCTGCTGCCGACAGTATTGAACGCATATATAAGGAGAAGAAAAATGCTATTAAAGACGATTGACCTCTGTGCCGGTATAGGAGGTATCAGAAAGGGTTTTGAACTTACTGGCTCGTTTATAAATATCTCTGCATCCGAAATCGATCGATTTGCTTGTATTACATATCAGCATCTTTATGGAGAAGACGCAAGTCATGATTTGACATCGGAAGATTACAAAACACTCCTCGAAAAAACACCTTATGACGTACTGCTTGCAGGTTTCCCCTGTCAGACATTCAGCCGTGCGGGATTGGAAGAGGGATTTGCCAACGAAGAAAAGGGTATTATTTTCAATCATATTGCCGAAATCATTCAACGCACACGTCCGAGAGCCGTCTTCTTGGAAAATGTGGACAATCTTGTTAGGCATGATAACGGAAAGACTTTCTATATTATAATTCATACTTTGGAAGAAAAACTAGATTATAAGGTAATCGGTGTCACATATGATGCAAACGGAAAGCCGTTATACAGGGGGAAAGACTTTATTAGGAATTCAAGGTTTTTCGGCGTTCCGCAAAACAGGCCTCGAACATATATTATGGCATTTGATCGCAAAAGATATGGTGCAATCGCTCTGCTTGGAATAGAGAATTATCTCCCCGAAAAAAACGACTGGTACTTATATGAAGATCTCAACGAGCTTCTCGAATTAGGTGCGGACGCCAAATATTATATGTCTTCCGGATACCTCGAAACTCTTATTCGACACAGAGAGCGCGAACATAGCAAGGGAAATGGCTTCGGATATAAAATTGTTAATGCTCCGGAAATAGAACATCCAGTGGCAAATACTATTATGGCAACAGGAGGCTCGGGAAAGGAAAGAAACTTGATATTTGATCCACAGGATGGCATTGCGGGTTTGACTTTACCGAGCAAAAAAACTCCGCTTAACGATAAAGGAGTGCGCGTTATGACTCCGCGCGAATGGGGCAAACTACAGGGTTTTATTAACTATGCTTTTTTGGATAAAGAAGGCGTTGATCATTTCTCTTTTCCAAGCGAGATAACTGCTGTCCAGCAATACAAGCAATTCGGCAATTCGGTAACAATTCCTGTGATCGAAACGATGGCGGAGTATATGCTAAACTGTTTTAGAACACTTGGAGAATTATCTGTTGAGTGATTCTATGTTACATTTTCAGAATATGCGGCGGGTTTTCTGCCGCATTTTTTGTATCTGCCAAATATTAGTGTTTTGTATTTTTAATATATTTGAAAAATGCGAGAAATATTTTAAAAATGTATTGACAAGCATGGCACATTGGTGTATAATAATATTGACTTCGGAGCACGGCGTATAGTCGTTTTATAATCCGATATATTTTTAAATAATAATTTCATGTTTTACGGAGGTAAGTAAAATGGCAACCAATGAGAGTAAGCGCGAACGCTTTGTTAGGCTGGCCGAAGCCCGGACAAACAAAATTCTCGATATGATGAAATTACTCGGGAACTGTGCAAGTAAATCTAATTATGAATACACCGAAGAAGATGTAAAAAAGATTTTTGCAGCAATTGAACGAGAAATGAAAAATGCTCGTGCTAAATTTAGTGGTTCGGATATTCAAAAAGAAGATCGTTTTACTTTGGACTGATTGAGGGGTATCGCATATGAAACAAATCGGTTGGAGATTTCCTCCTCTTTCTGGTGGTACCCGACAAGGGTATACTAATAATGATATAGAGGTGTTCAAAGGGCAGGAACTCATTGACAATCTCGCACGTGAAATATGTCAAAATTCGCTCGATGCACACCTTGATGACTCTGCCGATCCAGTTAGGGTTGTTTTTGAACTTCGGCAAATTGATACACGGCAGAATGATGTGCTTGATCAATACTCGGATTGCTTATCGGGATGTCGTGCATATTGGCAGGATGAAATGGATGCACATTTATCTCGTTTTGTTTGTGGAGCGGAAGCTGCGCTGCGTGATAATAAAATTCCCGTTCTGATTGCAAGCGACTATAATACAAAAGGCCTTGATGGCAGTCATAGTCATGAGATTTCGTCCTCGTGGGAGGCTTTGACTGGTTCTGATGGAGTATCCGTGAAAAGCAACGAAAACAGTGCGGGGTCCTATGGGATCGGAAAAAATGCTCCTTTTGCTTGTTCATCGCTTAGTATGGTTTTTTACAACACATTGGCAGAAAACAATGAAAGTGCTTTTATTGGAGTTGCGCGTCTTGCCACGTTATTGAACAAAAATGAAAAGCCAACTCAACGTGTTGGAAAATACCAGGTTAACGATGAGGAAAATGAAATATGGACGCCTATTTATCCTGAAAACGAAAATGCTTTTAGAGATACATTTATGCGCTCGGAGCGCGGTACCGATGTAATCATTATGGGATTTACCCAAACGCTAAACTGGATCGACAATGTTACTAAAGCTGTTTTGAAAAACTTTTTCGTTGCTATAAAAGAGAAACGTCTTGTTGTAGAACTAAAAGAAGGGCTTGAACACAGACTGGTTGACGCTGATTCGTTACCTCAGCTTTTTGAAGATTATTCTGAAGATGCTGAAATGAGCAGTGCAGCACAATTATATAAAGCCTTTACTGCTCCAGACTCAAAAACCAAAACTTATATTCTTGAACCAAATGATGTTGAGGTTTATATTAAATCTGATAGCAGTTATAAGCGCACAATCGCAAACTTTAGAGCAACTGGCATGTTGGTGGGTACATACTATAAACGTATTTTTCAGCATTATGCCGCCGTAGTGATTGTGCGAGGCAGTAAGCTCGGCGAACTGTTGAAAGACACGGAACCACCAAGGCACAACAGATGGGATTATAAGCAAATAGAACAATCGGATGCGGAAAAGCGCAAGCTTGCAAGAATAAGCATTCAGAGAATCGACGATTATGTTTTACAGCTGCTTAAAAGCCAATTTGAGGTTGTAACAGAAGATACGGTCGATGCTGCTGGTGTTGGCGAATATCTTCCAGATGATATTGATGGCCTTGGAGGGCAATCTGAAGGTGACGATATCTTAAAAGTCAAGATAAAAATCGGGAAAATAAAGTCTAATCCGACTCGGCAAGGGAGCACAACTCAAGTCGGCGTTCAAGCGGAAGGAACCGCTCAAGAAGGTGATGTCCATAATCATGAGCGGAATCCAAATCCGGTTCCTCATCCTCGCCCGCCTAAACCGGTTATTCCTAATCCCGATGAACCCGATCCTCGTCATGGCGCGATGGTGGGTGCGGGGACAAAACTGGTTAGTACACCGAATCTTATAGCACAGAGGGCCTTCCCCATAAGTTCTTCTCAAGGAGTGTATAAAATTGTGATTAAGCCAACCGAAAGCTATAATAATCTCTATATAGAATGTTTTGCGATTGGTGAAGATGGACGATCCGATGCTTTGGAGTTAGAATCATTTACTTATAATGGGCAAAGCATAGGCTTTTTCGGCGGTAAAGCCGGCCCCATTAAAGTTGAAGCAGATAATCCTGCTATTTTCTTTGCGCGCTTTGCCAGTAAGGAAAAAATGAAGCTTAGTTTACACTTAACGGAGGTGGTTAGCTAATGAAGGCCATAAAAGAAGAATTCCCAAATCCCGTATTAGCGTCTGGGCGCGATGACTATACCGAAAACTGTAGTTTTAGAACCACCTTTGATGAAAACGGTATAACTGTCGATGAAGAAAACATAATAATCCCGATAAAATACCATTTGGTTTGCAACGGTTTGCAGGCACTCATAAGTAACGGTGATGCTATCGTCATCGTAAAAATAACGAGTAGTGCCGCTTCGTTTAGTAAACTTTTTCGCTTTCCAGCAGATACTTGTGAAATGTCGATTTCCGTGCCAAAATACTCGGTTGTTAATAAAATCGATTTGGAAGGAGCTATCATTGCGGCCCATAATATCGAGAAATTTAGGTGCGATGGAGAGTTTAACGAGTTATATTTCGGAACTACCACTTTCGAGATAAGAAAAGGAGATATTCTAGCAAGTGAAGACAGTCGATCCATCTATGTTGATGATACGGAGCTTGAAAAACCAATTTCTTCGATTTTCGATATCAGCCGAAAAGATGATCAAGAGTCGGATGTTGTGCCAAACTATTACGGTGAAAAAATTGAGATAAGGCTTAAATCCGAACTATATGAGCTTTATTATCATTTCAAAGATTTCAACAACGGCACGCTAAGAAGATATGCCGCGGGAATAATTGTATATCCCATATTAGTTGAAGCAATCGATTTTGTAATCGATCATTATCAAGCGGATTCTGGTGGTGACGAGCAAACGGATTTCAGTGGAAAACGTTGGTTTAGGGCAATAGAGCACAAAGCGGATACAAAAGGTATCGATTTCAGAAACTGTGAAGAGTATGCATCGACACTAGCTAATAATATGCTTGGCGATATCGCATTAGATGCTCTAAAGAGTTTTAAAGATACTCTTGATAGCGAAGTTAACAGTGGAGAAACACAAATGATCGGAGGTGTTGATTAATGCTGCTGAGTTATTTTACAGAAGATGCATATGATCGGTTATTACACGACGTCTCGCGTAATTCGGAGAATTATGCGACCAGTGAGGACTGGCTTCCAGCATATTTTGGAAATTCTAACGGATATTATAAAACCTCTTCTGTTGATGTGAGCGATTTTACTCCTTATTATATTCCCGGGAAAAAAGATGATACCCAAAAATCCCAGGAAGATTTGAACAATACTCGCCTTATTTATGAGGCGTTTAAAAATCTAACGCCCCTTCAGGCTTCAAATAAGTATCTTTGGACCTACTTGTGTCACGCAATTCCTAAATACAGAGATTATATCCGTGATCGGTGGATGCAGGAAGAACGCGAAAACACAATTAAAAACAGGTTCTTTGTAACAACCCCGGGAAGCTTACTCAACGATAATGCGCTGTCTAGATTGTGGTGGTATGGATACCTTACATATGATAAAAAATGCAGCAATCACTATGCCTTGACGGAGATTCTGTTTACAAATCAAACGATTTGCACAGATGTTATGGATACATTCAACCGAATGAATATCGAACGTATGCGAGGGGTTCTGCTTGCTATTCGTGATTTTAAAGAAGAAATCAATGATGGTGAGGGCGTTACAGATTATTTTCGTGAATGCAAAAAATTTCTTAATCATTATGCTGCAGTAACGACTTTGGAATTTCTTGACAGCGATGAAATAAAGGATTTAGCATTCAATTATATGATGAAAGTTCGTGAAGAACGGCTTAACGGAAATGGTGGATCATTAAGAAAACGCAAAAGATAATACATATTATAGGCTTAAGAAATGCCCGACCTCCGTTTTTCCCGGAGATCGGGCATTCTGTTTCGTTGTGTACTACCGGCAGTGAAGATAGTCAGATCAGTATGTCAAATCGGAGGTCTTTCCACTGCCCGATCTTGAAGTGATGCACGTTGTCCGCCGTTTTAACGAACTCGTGTGCGGTCGCTTCATTTACCGTTAATTCCGCTATTTTAAGTGGCGGAAACTCTGGTTCAGCCCTGCGCTTTAATCGCTGCCTGTGCTGCCGCGAGCCTTGCGATCGGAACTCTGAACGGAGAGCAGCTCACGTACGTGAGGCCGATCTTGTGGCAGAACTCGACGGACGTAGGATCGCCGCCGTGCTCGCCGCAGATGCCCACGTGCATGTCGGGGCGGACGGTCTTGCCGAGCTTGACGGCCATTTCCATGAGCTTGCCGACGCCGACTGTGTCGAGTCTTGCGAAGGGATCGTTCTCGAAGATCTTCTGGTCGTAATACGCGGGCAGGAACTTGCCGGCGTCGTCGCGGCTGAAGCCGAAGGTCATCTGGGTGAGGTCGTTGGTGCCGAAGCAGAAGAACTCTGCCTCCTTGGCGATCTCGTCAGCGGTGAGAGCGGCGCGCGGGATCTCGATCATTGTGCCCACTTCGTACTTGAGGGCAACGCCGGAAGCCTTGATTTCCTCGTCGGCTGTGGCGACAACGATCTTCTTGACGAAGGCCAGCTCCTTGACCTCGCCGACCAGCGGAATCATTATCTCGGGAAGAACGTTCCAGTCGGGATGATTCTTCTGAACGTTGATGGCAGCACGGATGACGGCCTTGGTCTGCATTACCGCGATCTCGGGGTAAGTGACGGTGAGACGGCAGCCTCTGTGGCCCATCATCGGGTTGGACTCGTGGAGGCCCTGGATGATAGCCTTGACCTGCTCAACGGTCTTGCCCTGGTCCTTTGCGAGCTGCTCGATCTCGGCCTCCTCGGTGGGGACGAATTCGTGGAGCGGCGGGTCAAGGAAGCGGATCGTGACCGGGCATCCTTCGAGGGCCTCGTAGAGAGCCTCAAAGTCGGCCTGCTGCATGGGCTGGATCTTGGCCAAAGCGGCTTCGCGCTCTTCGACTGTGTCTGCGCAGATCATCTCGCGGAAAGCTGCGATTCTGCTGGGTTCAAAGAACATGTGCTCTGTGCGGCAGAGACCGATGCCCTCGGCGCCGAGCTCGCGTGCCTTCTTAGCGTCTCTCGGAGTGTCGGCGTTGGTGCGTACCTGAAGCCTTCTGAACTGATCGGCCCAGGCCATGATCCTGCCGAAGTCGCCGCCGATTTCGGCGTCAACCGTGGCAATAGCGCCGTCGTATATGTTGCCGGTGGATCCGTCGATGGAGATAACGTCGCCCTCGCGGAAGGTCTTGCCGGCCAGAGTGAACTTCTTGTTGGCCTCGTCCATGACGATCTCGCCGCAGCCGGAAACACAGCAGGTTCCCATACCGCGCGCAACCACGGCTGCGTGGGAGGTCATACCGCCGCGCACCGTAAGGATGCCCTGCGCGGCCTTCATTCCGGTGATGTCCTCATGGGACGTCTCAAGCCTTACGAGGACGACCTTCTTGCCGGCCTTCTTCCAGGCTTCGGCGTCGTCAGCGGAGAAAACGATCTGTCCGCAGGCAGCGCCGGGAGACGCGGGAAGTCCCTTGCCGATGGGCTTGGCGGCCTTAAGAGCCTTGGCGTCGAACTGCGGGTGAAGCAGCGTGTCGAGGTTCCTGGGCTCGATCATGAGTACGGCCTCTTCGGGTGTTCTCATTCCTTCGTCCACCAGGTCGCAGGCGATCTTGAGGGCAGCCTGAGCCGTTCTCTTACCGGAGCGGCACTGGAGCATGTAAAGCTTGCCGTTTTCGACGGTGAATTCCATATCCTGCATATCGCGGTAATGGGCCTCGAGTCTGTCGCAAACCGCCACGAACTCCTTGTAGGCCTCGGGGAACTGCTCAGCCATCTGGCTGATGGGCATAGGCGTACGTACGCCGGCCACCACGTCTTCGCCCTGCGCGTTAACAAGGAACTCGCCCATGAGCTTCTTCTCGCCGGTAGCGGGATCGCGGGTGAACGCAACGCCCGTGCCGGAGTTGTTGTTGAGGTTGCCGAATACCATCGGCATTACGTTGACGGCGGTACCCCAGCTGTAAGGGATGTCGTTGTCGCGGCGGTAAACGTTGGCGCGGGGGTTGTCCCAGCTGCGGAACACCGCGCGGATGGCTTCGTAAAGCTGAACCTTCGGGTCGGAGGGGAAATCCTCACCCAGCTGGTTCTTGTACTCGGCCTTGAACTGCTCGGCCAGAGTCTTGAGGTCCGCGGCGGTGAGGTCAACGTCGTACTGAACACCCTTCTCGGCCTTCATCTTGTCGATAAGAGCCTCGAAATATTTCTTGCCGACCTCCATAACGACGTCGGAGAACATCTGGATAAATCTTCTGTAGGAGTCATAAACGAATCTCTCGAACTTGGGGTCTGAGTTGCCTGCGATCATAGCCGCCACGACCTCGTCGTTGAGACCGAGATTGAGTATCGTGTCCATCATGCCGGGCATTGAAGCTCTCGCGCCGGAACGCACGGAAACGAGCAAAGGATTTTTGAGATCGCCGAATTTCTTGCCGTTGATCTGCTCCATGAGCTCAACGTTCTTCATGATCTCGTCCATGATTTCGTCTGCGATCTTGCGGCCGTCATCGTAATATCTGGTGCAGGCCTCTGTCGTGATGGTGAAGCCCTGGGGAACAGGCAGACCGATATTGGTCATCTCGGCAAGGTTGGCGCCCTTTCCGCCCAAAAGCTCACGCATTTTTGCGTTACCCTCTTTAAAGGTGTAAACATACTTATGACTCATACTAAAATACCTCCAAAAGTCTTTTACAAATCATCCGGCAAGCGTATCGTCCGGGAGATCGCCGCTATTCAAAATGACGCCGGAATGATAGACGACAGTCATTTAAATAACTTTAAAACCGCCCGGCAAGCGTGTCAGCCCGACAAGTGCGTCCCGCCCGACAAGCGCGTCCCGCCCGGCAAGCGTGTCCCGCCCGACAAGCATATCACGTCCGACAAGCATGCCGCGAATCAGCAAATTAATCTCAAATCCGAACAGGCACGGAATGTGCCCATCCTTTCAATGTTAGCACATCAAGGCCCGTTTTTCAAGCCTTGCGCGTGCCTGTGCGTCAATACTCCAGCTTCGCGGACAGCCAGCCCTCAAGCTCGCCGACCGGGATCCTGACCTGCTCCATCGAGTCTCTCTCCCTGATGGTGACGCAGCCGTCCTCGGCGGTCTCGAAATCGACCGTTACGCAATAAGGAGTGCCGATCTCGTCGTACCTTCTGTACCTCTTGCCGATGCTGCCCGCGTCGTCAAAGTCCACGGCGAACTTCTTTGCAAGGCTGCTGCAAATTTCGACGGCGCTGTCGGAGAGCTTCTTGGACAGCGGAAGCACCGCCACCTTGATGGGCGCGAGAGCCGGGTGCAGTCTCAGCACCGTCCTCACGTCGTTCTTCTCCGCGTCAATAACCTCCTCGTCGTAAGCCTCGCACAGGAATGCCAGCGTCACCCTGTCGGCGCCCAGCGAAGGCTCGATGACGTAGGGAACGTACTTCTCATTGGTTTCCTGGTCGAAATAGGTCAGATCCTGCCCGGAATACTCCATGTGCTTGCCCAGGTCGTAATCTGTCCTGTCTGCAACGCCCCAGAGCTCACCCCAACCGAAGGGGAACAGATACTCAAAGTCGGTGGTGGCCTTGCTGTAGAATGCCAGCTCCTCCTTGGAGTGGTCGCGGAGCCTCAGATTCCCGTCGTTGATGCCGAGGTTGAGCAGCCAGTTGTGGCAGTACTCTCTCCAGTAAGCGAACCATTCGAGGTCAGTGTCCGGCTTGCAGAAGAACTCCAGCTCCATCTGCTCGAATTCGCGGATGCGGAAAATGAAATTGCCCGGAGTGATCTCGTTGCGGAAGGACTTGCCCACCTGGCAGATGCCGAAGGGAACCTTCTTGCGCGTGGTGCGCTGGACGTTCTTGAAGTTGACGAATATACCCTGCGCGGTCTCGGGGCGCAGATATACCTGCGTCTGCGTCTCCTCGGTGACGCCCTGGAAAGTCTTGAACATCAGATTGAACTTGCGGATGTCCGTAAAGTCCGCCTTGCCGCAGTAAGGGCACGTGATGTTATTCTCCTTGATATAGGCAACAAGCTGCTCGTTTGACCAGCCGTCCACCTGAAGCTCGACGCCGTGTTCCGCGTTCCAGTCCTCGATAAGCTTATCCGCCCTGTACCTGGACTTGCAGCTCTTGCAGTCAAGCAGCGGATCGTTGAAGCTGGTCACGTGGCCGGAGGCCTCCCAAACTCTGGGATTCATAAGAATTGCGCAGTCCACACCCACGTTAAGCGGCTGCTCCTGCACAAACTTCTTCCACCAGGCCTTTTTTACGTTATTCTTCAGCTCCACGCCGAGGGGGCCGTAATCCCACGAATTAGCAAGACCGCCGTAAATGTCAGAGCCCGGGAATATGAATCCCCTGTTCTTGCAAAGCGCGACGATCTTTTCCATAGTCTTCTCAGTCATATTGAATCCCCCCGTTTATTCGGCTGCCGCCGCGGACGTGAACTGAATCTCGTGGTCGTAAAGCTCATACACTGCCTCGTCAACGGCCTTCCCGTGGGGAAGCACAAGTTTTTTGTCCATAACGTCCTTGCAGTCCTTCTCCGCGAAGAAAAGCTCGTCCGTGAGCTGTCTCGCGCGCTTTGACACGATAGCGCAAAGGGTAAATCTTGAGTCAACACCTTCAATTTCAAGCAGCTTGGCTATCTCAGGCTCTATCATACTCATAACAACTCGTCTCCTTTTGATCTGTCCTTTTGATCTGTCCTTTTGATCTGTCCTTCTGATCTGTCATTTCATTTATCCGGTCTGTCGTTTCGACCTGTAGATCCCGGTCTGTTTTGACCGCTTCGTTTTGGCCTGTCCCGACCGCTTCGTTTCATTATGTTTCGTCAGGGATCCCTTCCGGCAAGTGCATCGCCGTTCCTGCGTCAAGAGTCGCCGCTTTGAGCTTCCTTGCATTGAGCTCCCTTGCATTGAGTTCCCTTGCTTTGAACTCCCTTGCTTTGAACTCCTATGCTTTGAACGCCGCCGCTTTGGTCTTCTTCGCAGCAAGCGCCTCCGCTGCAGGACTCGCCGCATTCAGCGCCCTTCCCCTCAGATCCGGCGCCGCAGCGCAAGACGCCGTCGATCTCCCTGAGTAATTCCTCGAGCTTTCCGGCCGCAAGCCCGGCGCAATTCTCCGCCTTAAAGGCCTCTGCAGCCGCCACCGCCTCAGCCCTTCCGGACGTCAGCGAATCATATATGTCAAGAATATCGCGGCAGGCGGTCTCAAGGTCGTCGTTTACGATCACGTAATCAAATTCGCAATACCTCGAGATCTCCGACTCGACGGCGAAGCGGATCCTCTTCTCGATGACCTCCGCGGACTCGCCCTTGCGGTCGTAAAGCCTCTTCCTGAGCTTGCGGATGGAAGGCGGCAGAATAAAGACCGTGCAGGCATTGTCACCGAACATTTTCTTGACGTTGCGGGCTCCGGGAATCGTGATGTCCAGCACCACGTTGCGCCCCGAGGCCAGCTTCTCTCTTATGTCAAAAACGGGCGTACCGTAATAATTGTCGCGGTAAACGTCCCACTCGATAAGGCCGTTCTCCTCTATCATCTTAGCGAACTCTTCGCGGGTCCTGAAGAAATAGTCGACGCCGTCCTTCTCGTAGCTTCTGGGCATGCGCGTCGTCACCGACGTCCCATGCACCGCTCCCTGTCTGTGGCTGATAATACAGTTAATAAGAGTGTTCTTGCCGGAGCCGGAGGGCCCTGACAGGACAAGCAGAATATTGTTTGAAATCGACTCCTTATCTGTCATTTCCGCCTTATCCGCCATGGTTCTCCCTCCCTGCCCCGGAACGGTTTGCATTGAATCAATCCTCGAAGTCGTCGTCGAAATCGTCTTCGTCGTCGTATAAGCCGAGGTCATCGTCAAGGAATGCATCTTCTATGCCCTTCGATGCAGCCTCAAGTCTCACCAGTACTGTCCCAACGTGCAGCGCGGAAAGCACGACGTGGTCGCTGTCCATAATGAGAACTGCTTTTGTACGCCTTCCCTGCGTAACGTCTATGCAGCGGCCGCTTTCCTTGGCTTCGCTGATAAGTCTCTTGGACGGTGCCGTGCTTGCGGCAGCAACCGCAATGACGCGGTTTATGTTGACAACATTACCATAACCAACACTAATAAACTCCATACTTCCTCCAATAAAGTCAGACTTTATTCTCAAATGACGCACCGCTCCGGGCTAATGCAGCCGTCACTACGTCCGAAAGCTCCCGCCTTCGAACCACTACTCGATATTTTGGATCTGCTCTCTGAAGCTCTCCAGTTTCCCTTTGAACGCCAGAACGTGAACAGAAATATCCGCGTCATTTGCCTTGGAGCCGAGTGTATTTATCTCGCGTTTCATCTCCTGCACCACGAAGTCCATTTCCCTTCCCACAGGCCTGCCGCCCTTCATAAGGCCGTCAAGCTGACTGAAATGGCTCCGGAGCCTGGCAATCTCTTCGGTAATATCCGCTCTGTCCGCAAAGAAGACGACTTCCTGCGCAAGCCTTTGAGCGTCAATTGCATCGGGCGTCCCAAGAAGCGCGGAAATTCTGGCAGCGAGCTTATCCCTGTAGGCCGGGGCGACCGCAGACGCCCCCCGCTCTATTAAAACAAAAGATTGTTTAATTTCGCTTAAAAGCCCAAGAAGCTCATTCTCGAGATTCCGCCCTTCAGCAGCCCTCGTCTCCTGAAGCCTTGAAAGTGCCTCGCCCGCCGCCGGGAATACGATCTCGCGCAGCAATTCGACAGGCGTGTCTGCCTTCTCCACGTTAAGGACATCCGGCAGCGAGAACAGTCCGGCCGTATCCAGCGCGAACGGTATCCCCAGCCTCTCCGATGCCTCCTCCGAGGCCTTTTTGTAAGCCTCAGCAAGCTCCCAGTCAACGGATACAGGATTGCGTTCGGAAGCAGTGCTTTTCAGGACGACCAGCATCTCCGTCTTACCCCTTTTGACTGTCTGTTGGACAAGCGCCCTCAGGTCGTTTTCGAAAGCATAAAGCTCTCTCGGAAGCTTCACCTGAAGGTCCAGGGTCTTGGAATTGACTGTTCTCACCTCGACGGTAACAATACCGAAACCGTTCCGTGCGTCGGCTTTTCCAAAGCCGGTCATGCTGAGGATCATAAAAGAAAATCTCCTTCTTCGCGAAAAGGACAAAAATTGTCCCGCAATCTTTGAGATTATAACATAATTGATAAGTTTTGCAAGTCTTATTTTCTTTTATTTTCGCGTTTTTTTCGCACATTTTCGGCATTTTCCGGGCAGCGAGAGATAGGCGGGCTATCAGTTTTCGGGAGGGTGAAACGGGGGGATCGAGTACCAAGCGCCGAATGCCGGGAACAGGCTGGAAGCCAAAGCGCGCTGAGAGCCGATGAGTGCCGGGTGACGACCGGCTCAATCCAAAGCAACGACCGGATCACGGCAATTGCGCCATAACCCGGTCGTAACATTCTTGTGCTGCGACAACACAGCCGCTTGGAAAAATCGCTGAAGCAGCGATTCCGTTACCGCCGCTTGCGTAATACAGTTAAAGCCGCGCCTGTATTCTGTATTCTGTATTCCGGCTCAATCCTCTCCGATCACGATCAGCCTGTCGTTGTCGTCCAGCGACAGCGCCTTGTCGAGCGGCGGGTTGAACACAGGGGTCATTGCCCCGCCCTCTTCGTCCATAAAGCCCAGCAGCACGTAGCCCTTGGCGAGCACCGCTTTGCGGGCTTCGCGCACTGTGACGTTCCGCTCGAGGCAAAGCTCGGAGGCGGGCTTCAGGTATATCTCGCAGCCCTTGTTGGAAAGAAGCTCGCGGAAAACGGATTCCAGGTCGGGCCTGTCCGCAAGCTGCGACAGGAACAGCGAAACCATGTTGGAGGCCACCACGAAATCGGTGCTGTCGCCGGAATCCACCAGCCGCTGGCTCAGCTCGCGGCGCAGCTCGGCGGTGATGCTGAAGCTCATGTTCTGCTCTTCACGTATCGTTCTCAGGTTGAGCAGGCGCATGATATTCTCGGTGTCGGCTTCGTCCTCGTCCTTCTCGTGGTCGTTAAGCAGCACCACGTGGCCCGCGCCCTTTACCACAGCAGCCAGCGAGTCCGGATGCTTGGGCACCGTATCTCGCACGAATTCGACGTTGATGCTCCCAAAATCGCCCTTGCGAAGCGCGCTGACGCACTCCAGAATTTCGGCCTTTGCCTCTTCGTCCGCACCGGCTATGCGGATCCGGCCCGTATTCGCGGGAAGCTCCTCCAGCACCGTGGAGATCTCCTCGTTCACGCCGAGAATGACAATGTCCTCCTGTGTCCTGGCGGGCCTGTCGTCCGCGGTAACCTTAAGCGCAACGTCGGCGTCCTCCAGAAGCGTCAGCCCGTCCGGATCGTCCGTAAACACCAGCAGCTTCTCGCCCTCGCCCACCGTGGAATCGGGAGCGGGATTCATCACGTAGACGCCGTCCCTGAAAAGGCCCATGGGCACGCCGCCCGAGAGGCGAAGCACCAGATTCCCGAAGGACAGCCCCGCCGCCCCGTCAATGCCGACCTCGTAAAGGTTGCAGCCGTCGTAATCCAGAAACTCCATGAGCGTCAATGAAATGCCCGGCTGTGTGCAGGAGTGCGCGATGACCTTGGAGAGTATTCTGTTGGCGAGGAGCTGCGTGACGCTGTGCTCGCTGTTGAAGGCCTCCGGCAGCAGGTATCTTGCCCTGGAGACCACGGAGTAGACGCGCACCCTTCTGTCGTCGGATTTCCGGCCGGATTTGTCAGCTTTATCGGCTTTGTCAGCCGCGCCCTTTTCGGTCATGCCGCTCTTGTCAGTCATGTCGCTCTTGCCGCACACTTCCCCGAGAATCGAAGACACCGCCAGGATCGCCTTCACGGTATCCACGTCGTTCATCGGGTTGATGATGACCGCCTGGGCACGCTCGATGCAGCACTTCCTGAGGGACGCAGGATCGTAAATATCTATGTTTCGGCACACGAGGCGCACATTTTTGGGCACCTCCACGTTGTCGCGGATCGACTCCTCCATTTCGGAACGCTCGGCGGCGCCGGCAATAACGATGCAGCGCCTGTCGTCCGCGGAGGCGTCCACCAGCTGCTGTATCAGCATGTATTCCCCGTCAACGTATCCCAGCAGCACAATGTGATCCTCCTCGATGATGGCGGAGTTGCCGTTCTTGAGGTTTGTGATCTTTTCCTCGATGGCTGTGGAAAAAATACCGATCAGGACGCTGGTGACAAGCAGTCCGGATATTGCCGCGATTGCCATCAGAATCAGGTACCCGATGCCGCCGTCCTCGTATGAAGGCATCCATGCGTTGATGACAGTGGACATAGTCTCCCAGAAAACGCCGCCCGCGTCGCCGTCCTCCGAGAAGCCCAGCACGAGAATCAACACCGCGATAATGACGATCACCAGTATCGTCGCCACAAGCAGCAGGCGTATGAGACCAAGGCTGCCGTTGGCCATGCGGTTGTCGAACCAGTAGCGGAAGCGCTCTCTCAGCGTCGGCTTGCCGTCTCTGTCTTTGTCTTTGTTCTTTGCCATTTTGAAACCTCTTCCCTTTTTCCCTTTGATTTCAGTGTCGGTTTTATTTCAGTGCCGGTTTTATTTCAGTGCCGGTTTTATTTCAGTGCCGGTTTTATTTCAGTGTCGGTTTGACTTCAGTGTCGGTTTAACTTCAGTGTCGGTTTGACCGTATCATTAGCGCATCCCGATTCATTCGCGAGCATCATAAACCATTCGCATGTGTCCTGAATCATTCGTGCGCGTCCTGAATTATCCGCGTGCGGATCCTGCTGACCCCGCGGAGCCTTCTGACCCTGCGGACTCTGCTGACCTCGCGGACTCTGCTGACCTCGCCGGCCCTATCGACCTCGCCGGGCCTGCCGATCCTGCCAGCCCCGCCAGCAGATTGTCCAGCTTCCTGCCGCTCAGCTCATACGTCTCTATGAGCGTGACCTTGAGAAGCCTGCAGCGCCTTCGGAGGCTCTCGGCCACCTGCTCCCCCGGGTTAAAGTTTATGACAAGCGCAGACGCGGCAAACACGCCGCCAAACCTGCGGGACACCGACTTGACCTTGTAGACCTCGTCCGAATCCGTCTGTCCGTTCTTGCAGGAAATGAACACCGGCTTGAGGCCGTTCTGCAGAAGCACGTCGATTTCATTCTCGGGCGCGCCGGAGCCCTCAGTTCCGGCCTTGTCGGCATCGATCATCACACCGGTCATGGCGTCTGTGAAGACCTGCGAGCCGTTTACGACCAGGTGCTTCGCCCTGTCGTAAATATACATTTCCAGGAGATTTCCCTGCTTCGAGAGGCAGTAGTCGACCGTGTCGTCCGTCCACGTGCTCCGAAGAAGCGTCCCGCTCGTGACGTTCTCCATAAAACCTTCCTTCGCAAGCTTCGCGGTGAAAAACTCAAGCACGCGAATCTCCTCGCCGGTGAGCATTTTCTTGTCGGAGCAGGAGTAACGGCTGCCTGACCTGTCGACGCCCCTGTCCGCCTTGTTGAGGATCGCCGTGAAGAGGTTCCAGTCCTTCGGCCTTCCTCCCGCGATTTTCCAGAGCTTTTCGAGCACCTCCCGCGAATAGCCCGCCTTGTTGGGGTCAATGGAACCCGCCTTCGGAGCCTGCTCGATAATGCAGGCTCCGTATATGTTCAGATTTTCCGCGCAGGTGATTTCCGGCAGCCTGTTGCCCATGATCGTATTCCCGTCAAGGTCGCAGTCCACCATTATGCCGTTTTCCACGTAGTACCTGTGCATCTGGATATTTCTGTCGCGAAGCCTTTCGCACACCGTGGCCGCCGCCGCGGCGTAAACGTTATCGCCCCCGGAAAGGTCAAACACCACCTCGTCGTTCCCGCAGGCGATCTGCGTGAATTTATTGATGAGCTTTTCGAAGCTGTAGGGCGTCGCACAGAAGGACACGATCTCGATATCCTCGCCCCGGACCCTGAAGAAATCCCTGTACGCGGCAAGGGCGGCCTTCACGCGGGCACTCCTGCTGCGGCAGACGTATATGATCCGGTCGGGCTTCCTGATCAGCGCCGAGCAAACGTTCTCAATGTGGTTATCGGTGTAAAACTCAATATATGTCATGGCTGCTCCTTGCTGTTGATTGCGCCTCCGTGAGGCTTGCGGCTCCCTGTCGAGGCTTGCGACTCCCTGCAGAGACTTGCGGCTCCCTGCAGAGGTTTGCCGTTCATTGCCGCGTCCGGTTGCTCCCTGCAGTGCCTTGAGGCCTTGCTGCTCATTGCGGCCTCGCTGTTCATTGCCGCGCTTTAAATGCACGCTGCGTCTGTCATGATCGAAGTCATATAGCCGCAGAATATCCCGGCGGCGTCGATGCCGTAGACGCTGTAGAGCATTCGTGTGCCCACCACGTCCTCCATCTCGTTGAAAATGAATTCGCCGCCTGCAGGAATAAAATCAAACCCCGCGAAGTCAGGCTTCACGCTGAGGCTCCCGTAAAGCCTCTCCACCGCCGCTCTTTCGGAATCGCTCAGTCCGTATGGCGCGGCGTTCCCGCCCAGAGAAATGTTGCTCTTAAAGCCGGTCGACGTCCTGAGTGCCGCGGCAACGATTTTCCCGCCAAGAACGTACACCCTGACGTCTCCCTCAGCGCCTTCGATGAACCTTTGGGCGGCCAGGCCTCCGTCAGCGCACTCCGGGAATTCCGGTGGCGCAGGAATGCAGTCAGCCCCATTTGTGACCTTCGGGGCCGCACGGACTTCGCCCGCTCCGTCAGCGCATTCAGAAGCCCTCCGCTCCGTCCCGCCGCCTGCGAGCCAAACTCCGCTTCCTCCGTGACCCGCAGAAGTTTTGAGCACGTAGGGCGCGCCCAGATGTGCTGCGATCGCGGCGCCGGTGCAGGCGTTGGCGCTGAAGCGCCTCTCCAGATATAAAGTGTCTGCTGTTTTGAGGCCCGCAGCCGCGGCCGCGACGTAGGAGAGCCTCTTGTCGTTGGCGATGCGCGAGAATCCCGCCGGGTTGAACACCCTCACGCCCAGCGACTCCAGCAATTCCGACAGAAACGGATAGATCGAGCGCATAACTACCGCGTCAGGCGCGCAGATCCTCTGCCCCTCATAGAAAAACGCGTGCTCTCCGCCCAGAATGCCGCAGGTGAGCTTCTCGACAATAATAAGTCTCGCGTCGAAGCTTCGCTTGAGGATCGTCACCAGCTGCCCGGCGAACCACTCGTTGCGGGCATATTGCTCATTGTCGTAAATGACCCAGAAGGTTTTCTTCATAGCTTGCGATTGCCTTTCAATGCGGCTTGCTGCCGCTTTTCAGTGCGGCTTTTCGACCGCCTTTCAGTACGGCTTGCTGCCGCTTTTCAATTCTCCCGCGACGCGTTGATCCGGCCCGCTCCGACCTTCGCAGTGACGTATTCGGCGATATAATCCGCTACGTTGATTCCCGTGGCGTCAAAAGTACTCTTAAAGTGGGGGTTAGAGTTGACCTCGCACACAAGCGGCCTGCCGTCTTCGAGCAGAATATCAACACCCGCGAAGTCCAGCCCCAGGGCCTTCACCGCAGCCACCGCGGCGTTTTCTATTGCCGGGCTTATCGTGTATGCCAAAGCGCGCCCGCCGTTTGTAATGTTGGAGCGGAAGTCGCCGCTGACCGAATACCGGATCATGGAAGCCACAGCTCTGTCCCCGACAACATTCACGCGAATATCCCGGCCCGCAAAAGCTTTGACGTACCTTTGCATCAAAAAGCCCTTCGCATCCAGCTTCCCGATCGCGGCAAGCGCCTCCTCGCGGTCGCGCACAAGGCAAACCTGCTGCCCGAAGGACCCGTAAAGTTCCTTCAAGATCATCGGGTATCCGATCCTCGCAGCCGCGGCGTCCAGAAAATCAGTATTGCAGTACCCGACTCCCTCAAATGTAATGGGCGCCACGTAAGTCTCAGGCGTGTCAATGCCTGCCTTCTCGAGCTCCATCGCGGTGTAGGCTTTGTTGTCGCAGCGGAGAACCGCACCGGCGGAGTTGAAGAGCCTGAGTCCCGCGTATTCGAGCTCCTTGGCAAGCACGTAGTCCTTGTCCCAGAATATCCCGAAGTCGTACCGCTCAGCAATACCGGAGCCCTCGCAATGTCGGCGTCCCGGCTTGCCGTCAAGGTTGATGCAGGAGGTTCCGTCAGAACTGAGCCGGGGGGTTTCGTCAGAGTCAACGCCCGTGTTCCTGTCAGATTTAACGCCCGAAAGCGCAAGTACAGAATGCGGAAGGTCGCCGCTCTTAACGATATCCAGCGCCGCGCCCTTTTCGGCAAAAGCATCCCTTAAAATCCCGTAAATCTCGTTGAATTTACCGCTTTCAAGAAAATTGTTTACCACGAGAATTCCGTTCATAGAAGCGCCTCAAGCCTTACCCCGACAATAAAATTCGTTCCGTATGGATTTTACCACTTGGGAGTGTTCGTTTTCAAGAGAAACCCTGAAATCTCTGAAGCCCTGAACACACTTCGCCCTGCTGCGTTCCACTGTTTCCACCGCGGCACCAGCGTACCTGCTTTCGCCCCAATGCACCTGCCGCACCCACTGTCCACACTTCTCCCAATTGCGTCACCGGAAGCAACGGCAGCATCCGGCGTCCGGCGGTGCATCCGGGCCGTCCGGCGGTGCATCCGGGCCGTCCGGCAATCGTCCGGCGGTGCAGCCGGGCCGCCGGACGTCCGACATGGACGTCCGACAGTCCGACAGTACGACATTCCGCAAAAAAAGTACTTGACGCGATTTTTGTGAGGGTGTATAATCTTGCCTGCTTCCTACTAGGGGAGTAGTTCAATTGGTAGAGCCACGGTCTCCAAAACCGTTTGTTGCGTGTTCGAGTCGCGTCTCCCCTGCCAAGAAGCAATATACCGGAACCGGACGTGCCTGATAATAATCCGCGTCCGGTTTTGGTTTTTCCGCGGTCTAAGCAAGCCTCCGTATTCACGTTCGTCTTCCTCGGCTTACAGCAAGTCTGTGTCATTAGCCCGTCAAGTCGCGTCGCGTCAATTTTTGTCGATTTTCGCAAAAAAATGTGCTTGACAACCGTCCGCAAAAAGTGTACCATTGCAACGCTCGTTGAAAAACGCGCAATGATTGCGGATATGGCGGAATTGGCAGACGCGCACGGTTCAGGTCCGTGTGGGGGCAACTCCATACAGGTTCAAGTCCTGCTATCCGCACCAATAAAAAAGCTCTCCTTTTCCACGAGAGCTTTTTTATTGGTATTTGGGCAGGACTTGAAACGACCTCCAAACGTTCAAGCTTAAGCGCAGAAGGTTTGGGAGTAAGCCCCGGTGGGGCTTGCGTCAAGGAGAGGAAAGTCCTGCTATCCGCACCATCAAGACGAAGGGAGGCTTTGATGTCTCCCTTTGTCTTGAATAAGAAAACAAAGGCAGGACTTGAAACGACCTCCAAACGTTCAAGCTTAAGCGCAGAA
>JAGDAX010000046.1 GCA_017848335.1 Clostridia bacterium
GAAAATGAATGAAATACAATTGAATAACTGCCGGGAATGTGTTTTAAATTGCGGTTTTTGTTGTTTTTTGCCTTCTTTTGGGTTCTTTTGGGTTCTCTTGAGGTCTTTGGAGTTATCGCCTTCATAGGTCATTTATGGTATTGACAGAGGCGCTCAATTGTGCTAAAATGCGGCACGTGTTCGATGGTGACACGGAAAGATGGTCGAGTTGGTTTAAGGCACCGGTCTTGAAAACCGGCGATGGTTTTGCCATCCGTGGGTTCGAATCCCACTCTTTCCGCCACCTCGCACAAGATGCGCCCATAGCTCAATTGGATAGAGCGTCTGGCTACGGACCAGAAGGTTGTGGATTCGAGCTCTGCTGGGCGCGCCACGTTAGGAAGACAGAACCGGTTATAGAAGGGGCTGTCTTCCTTTTTTAAGGCTTTTTGTGAGATTTTTGGAGACGTCTTAAAGGTATCGGCTGCGGCTTTATCGCGGAATTGTGAACGGCTTATCGCGGAATTGTGAACGGCTACGGTTTATCGCGTGTCTTATCGCGGATCTCACGCGGCTCTTGTGCGGTTTTTCGCGCGGCTATTGATTTTCAGACGGGAACGGAAAAACAGAAGAATGAGCGAGCTTTCCAGGGTTCATCCCGCAGTTAAATTATTGTTCTTTCTGCTTCTGCTGGGAGTTGTCATGTTTGCGGACAACATGATTCTGCGCGGGTTTTCTCTGGTCACGGCTCTTTTTACGCTTTCCCTCTACGGCCGGGGCTTCAGGGACGTTATGAAGTATTCCGCCATGGCAGTCGCTGCGTCGCTTTTTGCGGCCGTCATCAATTGTATCGTGTCCCATAACGGCAAAACGGTTCTCTTTAAGATAGGAAGGCTTCCTTACACGATGGAGGCGGTTATTTGCGGGCTCTCTCTCGGAATGATGATTTCGGCCACCGCGCTGTGGTGCCTGATTCTCAGCGAGGAGCTGCAGTCCGGTGACATTGTGTACCTTTTCGGCAGGGTGCTGCCCAAGGTGGCGGTTTTGATTATGATCACGCTGCGGTACATTCCTGAGATCATCCGAAAATACAATGAGATATTTGAGTCCCAGAGAATGATGGGTCTGTTTGATAAGAATAAGCTGCGCAAAAAGATTGCGGTCGTGTCAGCCGTGTTTATGTCCACCACGGAGAGGTCGCTGGAGGATGCTCTTGACGCGTCGCTGGCCATGAAGGGAAAAGGGTTCGGCCTTCCGGGGAGAAAGTATGCCTTCAGGAGGGGCTTCAAGCTCGTGGATATCACAGTGCTGCTTATTACCCTCGTGCTGGCGGGCTTCGCGATATACGGGATCGCGTACGGAGACGTGGGCTTTCAGTACTATCCGACGATAAAAATGACCTGGATGTATGAATACAGTATTGTTGCTTACACGGTTTGCGGCATGATCCTGCTTTTGCCTGCGGCGGTGAACGTTTACGGGAGGTTGAGATGGAAGCATTACACATCGAAAATCTGAGCTTTAAATATATGCTGGGAGAGGATGATGTTCTCGCGAACGTAAACCTTCGGGTTGAGCCGGGGGAGAAGGTTCTGCTGCTGGGCGCGTCAGGCTCAGGCAAGTCCACGCTTCTTAAGCTTATGGATCCGCTGATTGCGCCTAAAGGCAGAAAAAGCGGCAGAATAATGATAGGCGACAGAGAAGTTGGCGAAATCAGTGACCGTGAAGCGGCCGCCATGATTGCCTACGTGGGGCAGAATCCCGAGTCGCAGATAATAACAGATACCGCGCTGGGAGAGCTTGCTTTTGCGCCCGAAAACCTGAGTGTGGACCCTGCGGAGATCAGACGAAGGATCGCCTGGGTGACTGCGTATTTCGGCATAGAGAGCTGGATGGACCGCAGGACAGACGAGCTTTCGGGCGGACAGAAGCAGCTTCTCAATCTGGCGTCCGCCATGATGAAGAAGCCGCAGCTTCTGCTGCTGGATGAGCCTACGTCATATCTTGATCCGCTTACGGCCAGACGTTTTCTGGACATGGTGGACGAGATGAACCGGGACTTCAGGCTGTCGGTTATTATTGCCGAGCACAGGCCCGACAAGCTTGCGGGGCGCATTCACCGGGCATATATTTTCAACGGACGCACGCTTGCGGAGCACGGGACGGATTTTACCGTCGAAGGACCGGATCTGTTTTACGAGAATCTGTTCAGGATAAACGAGAAACGCGCCGCGGAAGGTACAGGCGGGGCAAGTCCCCGAAAAGCGGGCAGCTCCGGGAATACCGGGAGGCCGGGGGACGGCGAAAATCCGGTGAACAAAAACCGGTCGGGCGACGTCGGTATCGATATCCGGGAGATTTGCTTCAGGTTTTCGAAGACCGACAAGGACGTGCTGAAGGATCTCAGCCTCAAGGTCAGGCAGGGGGACGTTTACGGGCTTCTGGGAGGAAACGGCGCCGGAAAGACCACGCTTTTGCGGTGTATTGCCGGAGGGCTCAAGCCGTACAGGGGCAGAATTACCGGAACGGAAAACCGTGGGCTTCTGCCGCAGAATCCGCGGTCGGTGTTCGTTCACGAGACGGTGGGGAAGGACTTTGACAAGTTCTTTGAGTACCGGGGACTCAGCCGCGATGAGGCACAGAAGGAGCTTGAGGCGATAAGAAGCATTCTTCCGATCGAGGGGCTGGAGGACAAGAACACGTATGATTTGAGCGGAGGCGAGACGGAAATCTGCGCCATTGCGAAAATATTGATGAGCGGGGCCTCTGTGCTGCTTTTCGACGAGCCCACCAAGGGCCTTGACGTGGATGAAAAGAGGCGTCTCCGGGATATATTCCGGCGGCTTGGCGAGGACGGCAGGATCGTGATTTTTGTGACGCACGATGAGGAATTTACGCTGATGGCGGCTAACCGCGTCGGCGTGCTCTCAGGCGGCAGGATACTGGAGTGAAGGCAATAGGGGCGGCGGAATATGCGGCCGGACCGTACGGTCAGAGGTTCCCGCAGGAGCCTTGCGGACCTGCGGCGGCCGCGGCGCAGACAGTGGGAAATATATGAACCGGACACTTTTTCGCAGAATAATTTCATATTTCCTGGTGCTTGGGGCTGTGCCGGCGTTGGTGGTCGTGTTCGCGGCAGTAATGCCCGGAAGGTACTTCCTGCTGGTCGCCATCGGTATTGCGGTTTTGTCTGTGGGCTCCTTCTTCCTGAATTTCGAGAAGGAGCGCAACAATTCCGCCAGGACGGTGCTGACGGCGGTGTTTGCCGCGCTGTCCACGGCCAGCCGCATTGTGTTCGCGGCGGTGCCGGGTTTCAAGCCGGTCATGAGCATGACGATGTTCGCGGGAATGTACCTTGGCGGTGACGCGGGTTTTCTGGTGGGTGCTCTTACCGCGCTTCTCTCGAATTTCTTCTTCGGGCAGGGTGCGTGGACGCCGTTTCAGATGTTCCTGTGGGGGCTTATCGGGCTTTTGGCCGGCGTGCTGGCAAAGCCGCTCAAAAAGAGCAGGATTTTCCTGTGCGTGGTGGGCGTTCTTGTGGGAGTAATGTTCTCGATGCTCATTGACGTGTGGTCGACCGTGTGGATGTTCAACAGCTTCTCGCTCGAAAAGTATCTGGCGGTGGCCGCGCAGGGCGTTCCGTTTATGATAAGATACGGTGTTTCGAATACGATCTTTCTGCTGCTTTTGGCGGAGCCGATGAGGAAGACGATGGAGCGCGTTATGATAAAGTACGATATCGGGGTGGCGACCTTTTCGGGCAGTGAGAAAAGAGAAAAGCCGGGCAGTAAGAAAAGTGAGGACCCTGACAGTGAGATTTTGCCTAATAATACTGAAAAAACAGACCTTTAAACAAATGCGGATCCGGGAGAATTTTATTGACTTTTTTTCTCGCCGGAGGTACAATAAGATAGATAATTCCGGGAGGTAAAACATTATGGATGATAAGAAAACGTCGGACAGAAAAGCTGCTCTTGAGGCGGCAATTGCAGGAATAGAAAAACAATACGGCCAGGGCGCGGTAATGCGTCTGGGCGAGAATAAACATATGTCTGTGGATTCCGTTTCCACGGGATGCATAGGGCTTGACGCGGCTCTTGGCGTGGGAGGTCTTCCCAGGGGGAGAATCGTTGAGATATACGGGCCTGAGTCCTCGGGTAAGACCACGGTTGCGCTTCACGTGATAGCGGAGGCCCAGAAACAGGGAGGCGCGGCGGCTTTTATTGACGCGGAGCATGCGCTTGATCCGATCTATGCCTCAAATCTCGGTGTCGATATAGACAACCTTCTGGTTTCGCAGCCGGATACGGGCGAGCAGGCTCTCGAGATCGCGGAAGCACTGGTGAGGAGCGGCGCTATAGACGTTATCGTTATTGACTCCGTGGCGGCTCTGGTGCCCAAGGCCGAGATCAACGGCGAGATGGGCGAGTCTTTTATGGGTCTGCAGGCGAGACTGATGTCGCAGGCGCTCAGGAAGCTGTCGGGCGTCATCAATAAATCCAACACCATCGCGATTTTCATCAATCAGCTGAGGGAGAAAATCGGCGTTATGTTCGGCAATCCGGAGACCACCACAGGCGGCAAGGCTCTCAAGTTTTATTCGTCAGTCAGGATCGATATCCGCAAGGTTGACGTCATCAAAGAGGGCGGCGAAATCGTGGGCAACAGAACAAAGGCCAAGATCGTAAAGAACAAGGTCGCACCGCCCTTCAAGACGGTGGAATTCGATATTATTTACGGCAAGGGCATTTCCAAATCGGGCTCGCTGCTTGATCTGGCGGTTATCAATGATATCATAGTCAAGAGCGGATCCTGGTTCTCCTATGACGGGAAGAGAATCGGCCAGGGGCGCGAGAATGCAAAGGCTTTCCTTGAGGACAATCCGGAGGTGTTTGCTGAAATCGAGAACAAGCTCCGTGTCGTGCTGAATTCCTCGGCGGCGGCCGTTCCGATAGCAATCGAGGAGACGTCGGACGAGGAGCAGGACTGATATATTGTCGCTGAATGCCCCGCATACATTCCTCCGCGTACGCTCCGCGAATTCCCTCGCGAATTCCCTCGCGTATCCTCTACGTATTTTCTTGCACAACCCCTTGTACGGCTGACCGTTACTTGCGGTATTGGATTTTGACAGTGGCAAAGGCGCAGGCATGATAAATGATTAAAGAACCGCTCAAGGCCGGTTTCGGACAGTCCGGCGAAAGGTATGCCGTCTCATCCTTCGAAAAGACAGAGGAAAAGACTTACAGGGTCGAATTTGCCAACGGTGAAAGTGAGATCTTCTCGCCCGAGGAGTTCATTAAGTATGACCTCTATGCCACCGGTGAGACGAACAGACATTCCTACCGCGAGCTTTATTGCGGCGTGAATTTCGGGAGGTGCAAGGCTGTCGCCGGAAGGCAGGCCGCGTCGTCGCCGAAGCCCTCGGCCGCGGTGGCTGCGTACGTGAGGGCGCTGGGATTTACGGACGAAACGGTCATTGAAGTTATTGACGCGCTCAAGGAAGAGGGTGCGCTGGATGACGCCAGAGTGGCAGCAAGGCTTGCCGCTCAAAGGACAGCTGCCGGGAAGGCTTCGTCCGGGATGATAGTAAGAGAGCTGATCTCAAAAGGCATTGACCGCGAAGCTGCGGAAAATGCGGTCGGCGAGCTTGACTATTCGGACGCCGACGCCGCGGCTGCGATTGCCGAAAGCCGGAAAAGTCTCGGACAGGACGAGTTGAAGGTGATGCGGTACCTTGCGGGGAAGGGCTTCAGTCAAACTGTGGTTCTGGAGGCGGTTCGGAAGGTCTACGGGTGTGACGAGTGAATGCGGAGGGTTTGCCCGGCCGGTAAATGCGGAAGGCTTGCTTGACGGATAAGCGCGTAAGGCTTGCTTGACGGGAAAATCAGGAAGGCTTGATCTACGGGCAAAAGCGGAGGATCCGCTTGACGGATTAATGTGAAAGGGCTTCGTGAGTGACGGATAAAAAGGATTTTTCATCAGAAATGGTACCCGGAAATATTTCCGTGGGAATGATATCGCTGGGCTGCGCCAAAAACCGCATCGATTCAGAGATCATGCTCGGACTTTTGAAGGAAGCCGGGTATCGGATCACGGGCGACGAAAACAAAGCCGATATTGTCATAATTAATACCTGCGGGTTCATTGAGAGCTCCAAAAGGGAAGCAATTGACGCGATTCTGGAGACCGCGGCTCTCAAGGAGAGCGGCAACGTAAAGGGGATTATTGTCGCGGGCTGCCTTGCGCAAAGGTACGGTAACGATATTGTGAAGTCCATGCCTGAGGTGGATGCCGTGATGGGCGCATACGGCTACAGCGATATATGCAAGGCCGTTGAAAGCGTGATTGGAAATGTAATCGGGCAAGCGGCCGGGAGTGTCCCGGAAGGCTTCGCTCAAAGCGCGGCACGTGATATTGGCGCGGCTCGCAATGTTGGTGCGGCCGGTAATATTGGCGAGGCTCGCAGCAGCGT
The DNA here is from genome assembly GCA_017848335.1 of Clostridia bacterium. GTDB lineage: Bacteria > Bacillota > Clostridia > UBA1212 > UBA1212 > UBA1212. The sequence continues at coordinate 6,455 of JAGDAX010000046.1, forward strand.
TGACGGACGCGGAGAGGCGCCGGGAGAGGGACCGGCTTCCGGGAGGACAAGCGCTCAAAATGCAGCTCAAGGCGTTTGCTATTTTGACGATGAAGTGAGACTTTCGCTGGATTATCTTGACGGGGAAAGAGTGCTCACAACGCCGGGAAGCTACGCTTATCTGAAGCTGGCGGAGGGCTGCAGCAACAGATGCTCTTATTGCGCCATTCCTTCAATCAAGGGACCCTTCAGAAGCAGGCCTTTGGAAAGTGTGCTTGCAGAGGCTGCCGCATTGGGGAAAAAAGGAATCAAAGAGCTGGTGCTGGTGGCTCAGGACAGCACGATGTACGGTCGGGATATTGCCGGAAGGTCGCTGCTGCCGGAATTGCTGGAGGGGCTTGACGGGATCGGCGGAATCAAGGCGGTGAGGATACTGTATCTGTATCCGGACGAGCTTGACGACGACATATTCGCGGCAATGACCCGCAGCAGGAAGCTTCTCCGCTATTTCGACATACCGATGCAGCATATCAGCACGGCGGTTCTGAAGCGGATGAACAGGCGGGGCACAAAGGAAATGTATCTGGAAGCTCTGGAGAGGTTCCGCAGGGAAATGCCCGACTGCGTCATCAGAACGTCGCTTATTACCGGATTTCCCGGGGAGACAGAGGAAGACCACCGGGAGCTGAAGGATTTTTTGAGGACGGCAGCGGTGCAGCGCGCCGGAGTGTTTACGTATTCGCGCGAAGAGGGCACTAAAGCTGCGGGCTTTAAGGATCAGATTCACGGCAATACCAAAAAGAGACGTTACCGCGAGCTGATGGAGATTTTGAGGGCCAATTCGGAGGAATTCAACCGGAGCCGCGTCGGCAAGGTTTACGACGTGATCGTGGACGGAACGGCGGAGGACGGGATATTTTACACGGGGCGGTCATACATGGAGGCGCCGGAGGAGGACGGCTTGATTTATTTTGCCGCCAAGGACGAGCTTTCGCCGGGGGATATCGTGAAAGTGAAAATACTGATTGCAGGCGAATATGACCTTACAGGCGAACAGGTGGAAGAGGACGAAGATTAGAGGCGGTGCGGCGATTTGCCGGAGATTTGCCGGTTCGTTGCGCGAAAAGTCCGCTTCCGTGCTGCGGGCGCGGGCCGACTGCGGGCTGCCGGATTTTTGATTTTGTTTGACACAAAGCCGCTTTTGTTTTATATTATCCTGTGGCATTTCGGCGAAATGCCCCGGCGTTTGTGGCCGGACAGGTAAAAGGTGCCCGGCTTGGGGCGTCAGGCAGCGCAGGGAACGGCGTAAATATTTGGGACGGTCGGAACCTTCGAAACGATGAGAACGTTCTTCACGCGCGTAAAATGCAAAATGCGGAACACGTCTTTTTTGGAAGGGAGGAATTGTTATTACACTTTCAAATAAAATTACAATTTCGCGGATAATAGTAATTCCTGTCTTTATGGTGTTCGCGTTTCCGTGGCCTTCGTTTATTGGCTTTGATATGCCTTATCCGGTGAGGGCAATCGTTTCCCTGGTGCTTTTTGTGCTGGCCTCGATTTCGGATCTGGTGGACGGCAGGATTGCCAGGAAGTATAACCAGATCACGGATTTCGGCAAGTTTCTGGATCCGATAGCCGATAAGCTTTTGGTGACGGCGGCGCTTCTCGCGATTTGCGCAGAGAGAAATATTTACGTTTGGGCCACCGCTGTGATTTTGATGCGGGAGTTTATCGTAACGGGTTTGAGACTTGTGGCTGCCGCAGGCGGGAAGGTCATTGCCGCCGGGAAGCTGGGCAAGGCAAAGACCACGCTTCAGACTACTTCAATAATTACGTTGTATTCTGCGAAGGTGCTGGGTCTTATTTACGGGCCCATTGAAAAATATCTGGCTATTCTCGGGGATGTTGTGATGCTCGCCGCTGTCGTGATGACGATCATTTCGGGCGTCGAGTATGTCGTTCGCAACAAGGACGTGTTGCGGGGAAGCATCTGACAGGAGTTTTGTTTTTATGATTATTGCAGTCGATGCCATGGGAGGCGATAATGCTCCCGTTGAAATAGTGAAGGGCGCCATCGAAGCCGTGAAGGCGGAGGAGGGCTTTGACGTTCTTTTGATAGGTGATTCACAGAGGATTGAGGAGATCATTAAGGCTTCCGGCTATGTCGGGGACCGTATCAGGATCCGCAACACCACTGAGGTGATCACCAACGAGGACGCACCCACCAAGGCCATCAAGACCAAGAAGGATTCGTCCATTCACGTGGGGTTTGACCTTGTGAAGGCTGACGAGGCGGACTGTCTTATTTCTGCGGGCAGCAGCGGGGCTCTGCTGGCGGGCTCGGTGATGCTTCTGAAGCGTATTCCGGGCGTTGACAGACCGGCGGTGGCTACCGCGGTGCCTTCGGGAAAGGGCAACGTGCTCCTTATAGACTCGGGCTTTAATACTTCCGTCAAGCCCGTCAATTACGTGCAGTTCGGATTGCTGGGCAGCGCGTATATGAAGGCGGCTTTCGGCTGCGAAAATCCCAGAGTAGGGCTTATCAACATAGGGGTTGAAGAAGAGAAGGGCGACCCGGTCATTAAGGAGGCCAACGCGCTGCTTAAGAACGCGAAGCTCAATTTCATCGGGAACCTTGAAAGCCGCGACTTTTTCAACGACGTGGCCGACGTGGCGGTGACGGACGGATTCACGGGTAACGTTATGCTGAAGCTCATCGAAGGGGCGTCGGAGTTCCTTTTCGGTGAGATAAAAAAGGTGTTTTCGACGAACGCCAGGACTAAGATCGGCGCCGCCATGGTCGCCGGAGAGCTTAAAGAGCTCAAGAAGAAGGTCGACACGGATATTCTGGGCGGCGCTCCTGTGCTCGGAATTGACAGGCTGGTAATAAAGAGCCACGGCAGCTCGAAGGCGAGGACGATCAAGTACGTCATCCTCAAGGCCCGGAAGCTGATCGAATCGGATTTTATAGAGGACCTGAGGCAACATTGCGGCGAGCTCTTTGTGAGTGAGCAGGAAGGTGACTCAGGAGACGGGCTCCGGGAATGAACGGGCATTGTGTTTATGACCTGCTGCCGGCCTGCTGCTGAATTTTGCTGAACTGCTGCTGAGCTGCAGCTGACTTGATCGCGGCGCGTTTGCGGCATGACCTTAACGCGGTTATTGGTTATAACGTGATTATGGCTTGTCTTTTATCCGGGCCGTTGGAAAATGTATTATACGGAGGTAGTAAGAATGTTTGAGAAGGTAAAAGCGATTATTGCTGAGCAGCTTAATATTGACGCTGATAAAATCACAATGGAATCATCGATTATTGAAGATCTCGGAGCGGATTCTCTGGACGTAGTTGAGCTGGTTATGGCTCTCGAAGAGAATTTCGGCGTGGAGATTCCGGACGACGAGGCGGAGAAGATCAACACTATCGGCGACATCGTGAATTACATCGAGAGCCACTGATTTTGTAAGCCTTGTAAGCTTTTGTAACCGCTGTAAGCCTTTCTTCGTCTTGTGAGCCGCTGCTGATCTGCGGCTGATCTGCGACTGGTCTGCAACTGATCTTTGGATGAACTGCGGCTGATCTTCGGCAGATCTGCGGCTGGTTTTCGGCAGATCTTCGGCGGCGCGGATGCTTCCTTGGCGGAACTCGCGCTTCACCGGTGAGAAAACATGTCGAAGGACACATTGTTTACTTAAAGATGGGAGACGTCCTGTAATGTCCGTGGATCTGCAGAAAAAGCTTGGATATTATTTCAAAAACGGGGCGCTTCTGAAGGAGGCGCTTCGGCATACGTCATACGCCCACGAAAGATACAAAACCGACGCCCATCTGAAGAGCAATGAGAGACTTGAATTTGTGGGCGACGCGGTGGTCGGACTGATAGTCGCGTCGTATCTGTACAAGACGTTTCCGGAGCTTCCCGAGGGGAACATGTCCAAGATCAGGGCTTCGGTGGTGTGCGAGGAGTCGTTGTCAAAGCTTGCCGAGAAGCTGGGCGTGCCCGGATGCATTAAGCTGGGCGTCGGTGAATTCCAGTCAGGCGGCAGATTCAAGCCGTCGATCCTGGCGGATGCTGTGGAAAGTATTGTCGCGGCGATATACCTTGACGGCGGATACGAAACGGCGGAGCGCATAATGCTTCCGTTCTTTGTGGATCTCATTCACGACGCCGGAGCGGAGGCAATTGTTCACAATTACAAATCGAGGCTTCAGGAGTATTTGGCGCCGAAGGGGATTCGCCCGGTTTATTCGATAATAAATGAGACCGGGCCCGATCACAACAGGTCTTTCGAGGCTATGGTTACCCTGAAAGGCGCGGACGACGGCCCTGAGACGATTATTGACGGGTTCTCCGCGACGGGAAGCGGAAGGACCAAAAAGGAAGCTGAGCAGGCTGCGGCGGGGGCGCTTCTTGGTGCTCTTACCGGGAAATAATCTTTCAATACCTTATCCGGCTGTAAAGAGGAGAGCGTTATGATACGTGTTACCGTGTGGAATGAGTTTTATCACGAGAAGGTCAGCGAGGCCATCGGGCAGATCTATCCCGATGGGATACACGGGGCCATTGCGGGTTTTCTCTCGAAGGACGAGAATTTGTCTGTGAGAACAGTGACCTTTGATGACCCGGAATACGGCCTTTCCGACGAAGTGCTCGACTCGACGGACGTCCTTATATGGTGGGCTCACGTGCTGCACCATAAGGTTCCCGATGAGGTGGCGAGGCGTGTTCAGGACAGGGTTCTCAAAGGGATGGGCTTTATTCCGCTTCATTCATCGCACATGTGCAAGCCCTTTCAGATGCTTCTCGGAACGTCCTGCACGCTGAGATGGCGCGACAATGACCGGGAGAGGCTATGGTGCGTAAATCCCGGGCATCCGATCGCACAGGGCATTGGCGAATATTTTGAGCTGGAACACGAAGAGATGTACGGCGAGTTTTTCGATATTCCGGAGCCTGACGAGCTTATTTTCATAGGCTGGTTCAAGGGCGGCGAGGCCTTCAGAAGCGGCTGCACCTTCAGGCGCGGATACGGCAAAATTTTCTATTTTCAGCCGGGTCACGAGGAATATCCCACGTATTACAACGAGAACGTTCAGAAGGTCATTAAGAATGCCGTCTACTGGGCGGTGCCCACCAAGGCGAGGGAACGCATAGACGCGCCGTTTATGGAATCTCCCGAGGCCGGAAAATAACTGCCGGTGAATAATGCCCGCGGAACGCTCTTGGCAGATAAGACCGCGGAACGCTCTTGGCAGGTAAGCCCGCGGAACGCTCTTGGCGGATAAGACCGCGGAAGGACGCCGGCAGACAGGCCCGCATTATGATCATACTACTTGGAAATGCCGCTTTTGCGTTGACCGGACGTGCCGGGAATGTCAGGCGGCTTTTTCATAGACCGTTTCGTTAATCGGAAGGCCGCTGAGGAAGGCCGGGCGCTGCAGGGAGGTAAATTGCAGGCCGTGTTGTCCTCGGCATGGTTCCGTTTTACAGGTCGAGCTGCAGCAGCAGGGCTTTACGATAAGGTTTTACGTTTTGAGGTACAAGGTTAAAGTACAAAGGTTAAAGTACAAGGTTGGAGTACAAGGAGAGGATCCGTGTCACAGAGCAGGTTTCAAAACAGGCAGAAGCTTCTGATAATACCTATATTCGTTCCGCATGCCGGCTGCCCTCACGACTGCTGCTTCTGCAATCAGAAGCTCATCAGCGGCAGCATCCGGGAGCCAGGGGCGGCGGAAATTGAGAAAACCATAGGAAGCTTCGCAGAGGCGGCAAAAAGGTATGACCGGGTGGAGATTGCTTTCTACGGCGGCAGCTTTACCGCGATAGAGGGCGGCAGGCAGGATTTTTATCTTGAAGCTGCGAGTAAATATCTAAAGCGGAACGGCGGCTTTGCGGACTCTTTGAGGGCCTCCACCAGACCGGATCGTATTGACGGTGAGGTGATTCGGAGACTCAAAAAATACGGGCTTGACGTGGTGGAACTGGGGGCCCAGTCCATGGACGACAACGTGCTGAGGCTTTCGGGGCGCGGGCACAGGGCTTCCGATACGGAAAGAGCCGCGGCAATGCTCAAGGAGAACGGATTTGTACTGGGTCTTCAGACGATGCAGGGGCTTCCCGGTGCAGACCGCGAGTCCGACGTTGAGACTGCCGTGAGGATTGCCGGGCTGAGGCCTGATTTCGTGAGAATATATCCCACCGTAGTGGTGAAGCAGACGAAGCTTTATGAGGACTATATCCGGGGCGATTATACGCCCTTGTCGGTTGAGGACGCGGTGGCGCTGGTTTCGAGGCTTTGCGGGATCTACAGAAGCAGCGGTATTCCTGTTGCCAGAATCGGCCTTCAGTCGACGGACACGATCTCGAGAGAGGGCGCGGGGACTGAGATTGCTGCGGGGCCGTATCACGAAGCCTTCGGGCAGCTGGTGACGTCATACGACGTCAGGCGTGCCGTGAAGAGCGCCGTGGATCATATCCGGGAGGATTATATCAATATGAACGAACGCCGCAAGCTTTGTGTGAAGCGGCTTTACGTGGTTGTGCCGCCGGAGCGGGTTTCGGACGCGACGGGGCAAAGGCGGTCAAACGCGGAAACAATGGCCCGTGAATGCGGTGCGGAGCGTGTGACTGTGCTGTCGAAGGACAGCTTCGACGCGGACTTCAGGCGGCTTCCCGGGCAGGCGACCGAGGCGTCGGCCTATGCGGAAGCGGCCGCTGTGAAGGTGCTGCGTTGCGGCCGCGGGGCTCCTGCAGAAAACAAGCCTGAGGCGCCTGAGAAGTTTGGAGCGCTTGAGGCGCTTGAACCATTTGAGGCGCCTGAGAAGTCTGGAGCGCTTGAGGCGCCTAAACCGTTTGAGGCGCATAAGACGCGTGAGACGCCTGAGACGCCCGGGGAAATGCTGCCTGTGGCTGTCAGCGTGAGAATGCGGTTTAATTAAAAGCTGATTGCACTGCAACGAAACTCGCCTTGCCCGTACTGCAGCACAAGCTTTGATTACATTGCAATGACTGCTTTGATTACATTGCAATGACTGCTTTGATCACACCGTAATGTAGGCCTTGATCTCGTTGTATCTGGCGGCTTTGATGCCGCTGACGTTCATTATTTCGGTAATAGACGAGAAGGGGCCGTTTTCGGTGCGGTAGCTGACAATCTTGAGGGCGGTGCTTTCGCCGATGCCCGGCAGAGTACAGAGCTCGCTGACTGAGGCGGTGTTGATATTGACGAGCCCGGAGCCCTGTGGATCGCGGGTGCCGGAGGAGCCGGAGGGCCCGGAAAGGCCTGCGTCGATGATCCATTTTTTGTCTGTATCGTCAATATACGGGACCCGAATCATCATTCCGCTCTCAAGGGTAAAGGCGAGGTTTACGGCTTCGCGGTCCGCATTTTCGCTGAGCCCGCCTGCGGCTGCGACCAGATCGTTTAGGATCGAGCCCGCCGGGATCTCGTAGACGTCGGATTTTTCGACAGCGCCGACAATATAGACCACAATCATATCACTTGGCGTATCGTTCCCGTCGGTCGGAGCTTCCTCCTGAGCAGGCGTTTCTGAGGGTCCGGGGGTTCCGGCTTTAAAAGGCGATCCGGAAGCGGATGCGGAAGTGTTCGCGGACCCGGGTGTGATTCTGCCGCTGCCTGTTTTTTTCTCGAAAAGATACCCCCCGACAATAAGAACGGCTGCGACAAAAACGATCAAAACGTATTTCACAAAAACCGGCACGTAAAACGTTCTGCCGAACAACCTGAATCTCACTGAATGTCTGCCCCCTTTCGCACTGTGTCTGAGGAAAAGCCGGTTCACGAAGCGTTTTCCGTGTGTTCCCGGCGTACGCCGCTGTTAAGCTCCCGGCAGCCGCTGTATTTCCCGGAAAACGCAAGGTCGCTCTGCGAACCCACAAGCACCGGCCGCCGCCGTAAATTCCGGGAGACGCCGAACAGCTTGCACCGGCCGCCGTATTTCCCGGCAGCCTCCGCAGAAGTGATGGTATTTCATTTTCCGGACCGCGTCAACAGCGGGAAATATTATCGCGCAAAAGGCAACGGGCGACGCGCGGGGATCATTGCCTGCCGGTTGAGAGGCCGCGTTTGCTTCGTGAGGATCCATAAAGTGACTCAGTGAGGATCCATAAAGCGGCTTCGTGAGGATCCATAAAGCGGCTCCGTGAGGATCCATAAAGCGGCTTCGTGAGGATCCATAAAGCGGCTTCGTGAGGATCCATAAAGCGGCTCCATGAAGAGCCATAAAGTCCCAGGAGACAGCCCCGTGAAGCACTGTAAAGCTGATTAATGAAGTTGTGCAATAAAGCTCGGGGAAGCGGCTCCGACAAGGCTCAAATTGTGTATCAGATTACCCTTCACGACCGCTCCGATTCCGCCCCGGGCATGCTTCGAAAAAAGGTTGAAATCCGGACAAAAAAGCATTAAAATATGGGCACGATTTGTGGCATTTTTGCGCAAAGAAATCAGAGGAGAATGCTTATGAAATCCAAATTGACACTTACAATAAAAATGATATTTGCGGTGATGGCGGTCGCCATGTTCTTCAGCCTTGTCGGATGTGACGAAAGGGTCTACGTGGACGGCACGCTCGAAGAGGGCTACGTGCCGGACGTCAGGGGCAAAATCAAGGTTACGTGCAGAACCGACGTGTACCCCAATGAGTCTTCACGCAAAGCGGTCCGCAGCTGGATCAGCTCTTTCAGGAACAAGTACCCGGACGTGAATATCGAGACGGACTTCTCCGTGCCGGATTATGCCCCGTTGATTTCCTCAAAGACTATCGGCGACGTGTTCTGGCTGAGTGACGCGGACGTGTACAACTACGCAATCACGATGCAGGCGCTGATGCCGCTGGATTCGTACATAGAGGCGATGGATATCGACACCGCGGACATTTACTCGGGTATTCTGAATCTCTGCGAGGTGAAGGGCAAGATGTACTTCGCGGGAGCGACCTGCGGAAACGTTATATTTACGTACAACGTTGACGCGATGGTCGAGGCGGGACTTCTTGAGCCGGGTGAGAGAGTTGCCAACGACTGGACCTGGGATGATTTCAAGAGGTATGCCGAGGCGCTCAAGAGATATGACGAGGACGGCGTAACGCTGACTCAGGTGGGCGCGGGCTTCCCGCTTTACTGGCCCAATACGTTCTCTCCCTTCCTTTACGCTTTCAGCGATGACTGGGTCGATAAGACCTCGAATAAGGTCACGTTCACAAGCCCGCAGGTCATTCAGGGCATCAATCTTGTGATCGAGGCGCTGGACAACCGCTGGATCTACCCCGAAGGAACCGCTATGGGAGGCCAGATGCTTGGCGAGTACGGCAAGGTCAGCACCAAGAGCGGATGCGTTTTTGCCTATAACCAGGCATATACGGTGCTTACGCAGAACGCTGACCATTACAATTCCAAAGGCATTACGTGGGATCTGGCGCCCTGGCCGCTTTTCGAGAAGAAGGCTTCCCCCTGCGGAACGCTCGGATTCGGCGTTTTCAGTTACACCCGCAACAGGGATGCCGCTGCGGCGCTGGTGCTGTCGCTTTACACCGAGGACGGTCAGAGGGCTATGCATGAGCAGGAAGGCGGAGACGTGCCTGTGCTCAAGAAGCTCGGCGAGATGGACTTCTGGCACCTCAATAAGGAAGGCTACGAAGGCAAGAACTATGATGCTTTTACCGCCAATTATGAGCGGTACGTTCCGGGGCAGGTGAACGCCAGTGTTCCGCCGGAGGTGGCGACCATTATTGAGGCGGGCATCAAGTCGCTCTTTGACGACTATTGCAAGAACGCTATCGACTGGACCGACAGGCTCAGACAGATAGAAGAAAGGTGCAACCAGACGTGGGAAACACTCAGTTAAATGCATTCGCGGGCCTGCAGGCTCAGAGCGGCTGTGCGTTTGACGGAAATGTTAAGTAAGCGCTGAACAATTGCTCTTTCCGCAAGCGGTGATATTATCGTCATCAGAAATAAGCGCTTACTTGGTTTTGGAAGTATTGCCCACACCCTGTACTGCGGTGTGGGCTTTCACACTTTTGAGAGGGGCGGCTTGCCTAAAACAAGGCAAAACCGTGAGAGCCGGCGCGTCAGAAAAGGTGAACCGGCGGATACCTCGTGCCGCGAGAATTATGCGTGCCGTAAGAATCGTGCGGACCGCGAGAATTATGCGTGCCGTGAGAATCGTGCGGGTCGCGAGAATAATGCGTGCCGTGAGACCCGCCGGACCGTTCAGGTCGCGTGAATTGTGGTATTCAGGGGCAAAAGAGCCATGATGGATTTTAAGGAGGAACTGAAAAAGGTGCCGGAACGGCCGGGCGTGTACCTTATGCACGACGCGGATGACCGCATTATTTATGTGGGCAAGGCGGTCGTGCTGAGGAACCGTCTTCGTTCGTACTTTAACGCCACCCCCCACAATGAGCGCATTACGAGGATGATCGAGAAGATCGACCGCTTTGAGTACATTGTCACGGACTCCGAGTACGAGGCGCTTCTTCTCGAGTGCAATCTTATCAAGAGGCACAGGCCGAAATACAACGTGATGCTGAAGGACGACAAGAGTTATCCTTACATCAGGGTCTCCGTCAATGAGGACTTCCCGGCGGCCTCTATGGCGCACAGAAGGGTCAACGACGGCGCGAAATATTTCGGGCCTTACTACCTCAATTATACGGTCAAATCTACGCTTGACACGCTCTCGAAGATTTTTCCGATGAGGCACTGCCGGCGGAAAATTCAGCCCGAGAAGCCGGAGCGGGTCTGCCTCAATTATCACCTTGGGCTGTGCCCGGGCCCCTGCGCGGGGTACATTTCAAAGGAAGATTACGCGGTGAACGTGAATGCCGTGTGCGATTTTCTTTCCGGCAAGAGCGGCGAGGTCATTAAGGAGCTTCGCGGCAGGATGCTTGCGGCGTCGGAGAACCTTGAGTTCGAGAAGGCGGCGGAGCTTCGCGACCGCATTAAGTCGCTGGAGACCGTCAGCGAGAAGCAGAAGATCATGTTCTCGGGCAGTGAGAGCTTCGACGTGCTGGCTGCGTTCAGGAACGAGACGGACGCGGCGGTGCAGGTGTTCCACAACAACGGCGGTAACGTTGCCGGGCGGGACTGTTATATTCTCGAGGGCGCGGGTGACACGGATATGGCGGAGATCTACGCGACCTTCATTGCGCAATATTACGACGGAAATATGGCGGTGCCCGGGAAGATATACGTGGCGGATGAAATTGACGCGCGCGACAATGAGCTGCTGGCGGAGTACCTTTCTGCGGCGGCAGGAAGGCGCGTGACGCTTATGACGCCTCTTCGCGGAGAGAAGAAGAATCTGGCGCGGATGGCCAGGGACAACGCGGAGATCGCTCTTGATAATTACGAAAAGACGAAACGCAGGGAGAGCGGCGAAAATCTGGAGCTCCTGAAGAAGCTGGCGGCGGTGTGCGGCCTTCGCGGGATCCCCGTCAGGATCGAGGCCTTCGATATTTCGAATCTCGGGGACTCCGAGATCGACGGCAGCATGGTGGTGTTCGAGGAAGGGACGCCACGGAAGAGCGACTACAGGCACTTCAGGATCAGGACGCTGGCCGCAAGAAGCGACGTCGGGTCGATGAGGGAAATGCTGGAGCGGCGGTACCGTCGCCTTGTGGCGGGAGACCGGGGCTTTGAGAAGGCGCCGGACCTGATATTGATGGACGGCGGCATTACGCAGATACACGAGGCTGAGAAGGTGCTTGGCGAGCTGGGGCTGGAGATTCCGGTTTTTGGCATGGTGAAGGACGACCGGCACAGAAGCCGCGGAATTATGTCCACCGAGGGCAGGGAGTTCAGGCTCACCGAAGACCCGGAGATATGGCGGTTCATAACGGACGTCCAGAACGAAACGCACCGGTTTGCGATAGAATACAACAGGAAGCTGACCGAGAAGCGCTACAGGAAATCGCCGCTGGACGATATTAAGGGCATCGGCGACAAGCGCAAGGTGGCGCTTCTGCGCAGGTTCGGGTCGCTCAAGGCCATCAGAGAGGCGGAAATTGAGGAGATTGCCGCGGTGGACGGGATTGGGAATAAAACCGCCGGGGTGATCAAGGTGGCGCTCGCAAAGGAAACGTCGGGCGGCTGAGGTTGGCCTGTATGTCCGGGGCCGCGCCTGCGGGCTGCGGATCACCGTGCCGGATCGGAGCGGTTTGGGCTGCGCCGGTCGGACTGTGCGCATGAAGGCGGATGAAAAGGATCGTCAATGGGAAGACTGTTTATTATCGGGGATACTCATTTCGGGCTGGACGTCGATAAGCCTATGGACGTTTTCGGCGGCCAGTGGGCGGATCATGCCTCGAAAATTACCGAAAACTGGGCAAAAACGGTCTCGGACGGCGATATAACCGTTGTGAACGGCGACCTTTCCTGGGGGATCAACCGGCAGGAGACGCGGTGCGACCTGGCGCTGCTCAATTCCTTCGCGGGCAGGAAGATCCTCGTGAAGGGCAACCACGATCTCTGGTGGGATACCATGGCGAAGCTTTCGCGGCAGATACAGGAAGAGCATTTGGACAGCCTGCTGCCGCTTTACAACAGCGCGTATTTCATTCCGCGGGCGAATATTCTGATCTGCGGAACGAGGGGCTGGAAGGTGCCTGAGAATGCGGACTACCAGCCTTCGGACGCGAAAATACTGCGCCGGGAAATGATGCGCTTTGAGCTGTCCGTCAATTACGGTCTGGCTCTGGTCGAAAAATACAGAAAAGGCATCGGGGATCGCGCGGCAGCAGGAGGCACAGGTGCTGCCGGCACAGGTGCAGGCTGCGCGGGTGCAGGCGGCGGAGGGGCTGCCGGCGGAAGCGATGCCGGCGCACAGGGAATTCTTGATTTTGGCGGCGGGGCCGCTGTACGGTCAGGTGCGCCGGCAGAGGGCGGCGAAGCCGCCCGGGCGGCCGCGGCCAACGAAACCGGTGCGGCTGCCGATGCTGCAGCCGCTGCTGCTGATAATACAGCCGCGGCAGAAAATGCGGCCGCGGCCGCGCTTCCGCCCCCCGAAATAATAGCCGTGTTCCATTATCCGCCTTTTGACTACGGCACAAGGCACGAAACCGACTGGGCGGAGCTGCTTTCACGGTATCACGTAAAACGGTGCTACTTTGGGCACGTGCACAACGCAGGTTCCTGCAAAAGGAATGACGCGGGGGAAGTGCTTCCGGTGCTTCAAAGGGACGGTGTCAGCTATTATCTTACTGCGGCAGATTATCTCGGATTCGAGCCGATGGAGATCGCATTTCGCCGGTAGCGCGAGAAGCGAGCCGCAAAACCTGAGGAACAAAGCCCTGGGAGCGAAGCGCGGCGAATAAGACGCGGCCCGCAGCCTCGGCGCTGCCGGGCATAGAGGCTAAGCAGACCGCAAACACCGAGGCACAGCCGGGCATAGAGCCTAAGCAGACCGCAAACACCGAAGCACTGCCGGGCCGAGAGCCCGTGACAACTTTTTCGAAAGGAAAAACCGTTTGAACCTGGAATATCTTATTGTCGGCATTGCCAAGGGCTCAGCTGACGACCTGAAACAATATTATGAAGCGACTTGCCGCGGGGCGTATTCCTACGCACTCTCGATTCTGGGCGACAGGAACCTCGCGCGTGACGCGGCCGTTGAAAGCTACCGCAGAGTTATCGCGAACGCGTACGTTTTCGATACCGCCATGTCGGCGGAGCTCTGGCATTTCGGCATGCTCAAAAACCTGTGCGTTAACGGGCTCTGCGACGGAGAGATCGCGAAAAGCGCCGCGGCGGGCAGGCAGGACAACCTGTCGATTCTTCTCGGGAGCGCACTTTTTGAGACCGCCGAGGACAGGGGAAGGATCATCGCGCTGAGGCTTGGCGCGGGCCTTGCCGTGAAGGAGGCTGCGGAAATTCTCTGGTACAACAGGGCTTCCTGCGGAAGCGAGTACCGGCGCGGGCTCAGGGAAGCTGCGGCGCTGGCGGACGCAAAAATGGGCAACAGGAAGGGTGACGGCGCGTATGCTGACCTCAAAACCGGGGAGCTCGAGAAGAGGCTTGCGGAGGACTTTGCGCGGATCGTGCCCGATTATTTCGGACTGATCGACGCCCGCGAAGACACCGCCTTTTCGAACATCAGCAGCGATACGATGTGGCTTGACGAGAAGGACAGGGCGCTTCCCGGAGAGACGTCGGAGGAGCGCGAGGCGAGGCTTTCCGAGAAGTATAAGGAGAAGAGAAAGCGGAATTCGGCGATCGCAATTGCCGTGCTGGCGGCGGTGCTGCTGGTGGGCGGAATCGTGACCGCCATTCTGGTGTTTGCAAACAAAAAGGAAAACTCCGGCGAGGACGTTGAGAGCGGCGAGCCGCAGTACAGAACGACGGCGGTGGTATGTGCCTCGGGGAACAGGATATATTTCGGCAATTATTCGGAGGGCGGCAGCCTTTACGTGTACGATATCGCGTCCGGCAAGAGCAGCAGGCTCGGCGACGCGGTGCCCAGGGACTTTTCGGACGAGGCGGGCGGGAAAATTTATTTCCGCGACAGCGCGAAGGGCGAGCTTACCGTGCTGGATGCCCGCGAAGGAACCTTCTCGGGGACAGGCATTAAGGGCGCCTTGCCGGTGGTTCTGGGCGACGGAGCGGTGGCCTTCTCCTCGAAGGCCGGTGTGGACGTTCTGCTTCCGGACGGCACTGTGGAAAACGTGTTTACGGACAACAGCGGGGCTGTGTTCAGGTTCGACATGGGGGCGATTGACGGCTCGATTTATTTCTCCGCAGCGCCTTCGGACGGCCTTTACAGGATAACGCCTTATGACGAGGCGCCCGAAGAGGGCGGCGCCCGGTATTACACCGACAAGGCCATGGACGGCCAGGTGATATACGATTTTGAGACTGTCCGCGAATTTATTGCCTTCGAGGACGGGGGCGGTCACCTTTTCCTGGTGAACACGGGAATTGACGGGAAGAACGTCACGGAGCTCGCAGGAACACTGGCCAGCGGGGCATTCTCGGTGTACGGGGACAGGGTGTATTATTACGGCAGGGCCGCGGCGGCCGGTTCGGGTGCTGCCGCCGGTTCAGGTGCTGCCGCCGCGGGTGCAGGGTCATCTTCGAACGCGATTTATTGTATTTCGGTGGATGACCTGCTGGCCGGTAAGGCGCCGCAATTACTTTTTGAGCCGGCCCAAAGGAAGGCGTCCGTGGCCGACATTTATGTTTTTGAAGGCGGCGCCGCGGTCTACTATTCAAACGGCGAAAAGGAAAAGCCCTATAACGAGCTTGTTTTCTACGCCTTTGACAACAGCAGCTTCAACGGAGAGGTGAAGCCGCAGGAGACCGTGCTTTTTAAGAGCCGATAAGGCAAGGCTCCGGGCCGGGCGGTTGGAGCGCATTTTTTCATTCCGCCAGCGAAGGGAAAATCTGCAGGAGAGATGTTTTTCAGCTTATTTTTATTTCCCGGCGGTATCATACGTCCCGGCGGAAATATATTTTCCGTCAAATGCCCGTCAGATGTCCGCCAATTACCCGTAAAGCCGGATTTTCCGCGGAAAACATTCTCGGGCGGCATCGCTTTTTGCGGAGAAAATATTTTCGGGCGGTGCATTTTGCCTGAAAAAGCTATATAATAGCACTGCAAGGGCGAATGCTTTTTCTTCGCTCCGCAGGACGCCGGGCAGGCAGGACGCCGGGCACGCGGGACGCAGGCCCACGCGACGCGCCAGATTGACGCGGTATCCGATTCCGATTTACTCAGGCATTGACCCGGCATTGACGCTACACCGGCGCTGCGTTGACTTTGCGGCGAGAGCACATTTAAGGAGGCCATCATTTGAAAGCTTTGATGATAATCAACCCCATGTCAGGCATGCGGATCATGCAGAACAACGCCCACCAGCTTGAAAAGAGGCTTCTGAAAAACGGCAAGCTCACGGACGTCCGGATCGTATATACCACCGGCAACGGCGACGCAACAAGAGTCGCATCGGAGCTGTCTCCCGGGGAGTACGATTTCGTGCTGGCCGCAGGCGGTGACGGCACGGTTCACGAGGTGGTCAACGGTCTCATGCTGTCGGAGTGCGGCATACCGCTTCTCGTTCTCGGGGCCGGCACCACCAACGATTTTGTGGGGGCTTTGGGCATTTCCAACAACGCCCTCGCACTGGAAACGTATATCAACGACTTCTGCGTCAGGGACGTGGACGTGGGAATTTGCAACGGGAAATATTTCCTCAACGTGGCCTCCGTGGGCATGCTTTCGGACATCGCACACACTGTGACGCCGGAGCAAAAATCCGCCCTCGGCAAGGTGGCTTACTACGCGCAGGGCATGATGGAGCTGGGCGCCTTCAAGTTCAATACGGAGAGGTTCAAATTCACGACGGACACGGAAGAATTCGAAGAGGACGTATTTCTCTTCGCGGCGACAAACACGCGCCAATCCGGGGGCTTCAGGAATCTGGCTCCGCAGGCGAAGCTTGACGACGGCCTGCTGGACGTTTTCATTATGAGGGGCATTCGCCAGAACGACGTTTTGCCGCTTTTCGGGAAGATCCAGGCGGGCACCCACACCACCGACAAGAACATCCGGTATTTCCAGACCTCCAGCCTGGTGGTGGATTATGCCGGGGAGCGCGGTACGTTCGCAGTAGACTGCGACGGCGAGGATTTCGGACTGCTGCCGATCACGATAAGCGTGGCGCCCCGCAAGCTGAAGCTTCTCGTGCCCCGCAATTCCGCCAAGGCGAAGAAGCACTTTTCGACCCCCTTGTGAGGGCCGGCGGTCTCGTTACTTCCCGGCGGAGCTGACACTTTTTCCGCATGCTGCGAGCCCGGAAAATTACGCGGCTTGCTGCCGGAAAACTTCGCCGCTTGCTGCGGCCAAACGATTTTGCAATACAGTGACACACGACAAAAATGTTTTGGAGGCTATTGTGAAAATATATATCAGCAACAACATTGACGCGCGGACCGGCAAGGGCTTCAGGCGCGACAAGGACAACGCTCTGGCGATCAGGGTCAACCTTTCGACCGAGCTGGCGGAGATCTCGAAGGCGGCTCTGGAAGCCGGTGCGACGGACGTCTGCCTTCAGGACAAGGGCGTCGGCGACGGGCTCATTTACGACCTTTTCCCCAAGGAATGCCGGTTTATTCGCGGGCGCGACGGCGATATTTTCGGGGCAACGCCGGGCCTTAACGGCGAGAAGTTCGACGGCATTTTCGTCACAAGAGCGTCATTTCCCAGCGACAGCAACATCGACCCGCTGTACGAAAATTCCGTGATCGGCATCGAGTCGGTCAAGATCAACGAGGAGCGCGCGGGAATTTTCGCCATCAACCTCTACAATGCGGGATACCTTGGCGTGCCCGTGGGTCTGGTCAGCGGCGACAAGGGCGCCTGCGATTTTGCGGAGGACATCGCGAAGGGCGTTGTGACGGTTCCCGTCAGCAAGAGCTCCGGCGGTGCGGAATTTCACGCAAGTCCCCTCAAGACAGCGGAGCTCCTTCGAAACGCCGTGAAGGAGATCATCGCCGGCGACACCTTGAAGGGTGCGAGCGTCAGAATGCCTCAGTCGTTTGAGGTCAGCGTCAGGTACGAAAGCTACGCTTCCGCTTACAGGAACAGCTTCTTCCCCGGAGCGATCCAGGTGGCGCCCGGCAAGATCCGATTTAAGTCCACCAATTACATGGACGTGCTGAGATTCCTGCTTTTCTGCGTGAGATAAAAAGGCTGCCGTATCTGCAGGAATGCCGAAGCGCCGGGCCCGTGGCCCGGCGTTTCAGCCAAAACGGAACAAAACGCAAAACAAATCCCCTTTCGGGCAACAATTCGTCGTCCCGAAAGGGGATTCTTTTTGCGCGGGGCGCTCGCGGCGCGTGAAGCAGAGCCTCAACCGTCACCTGCAGGGCGCTGTGCGAATGCGAGGAGCCGCCTGCTCAGCGCAGCCAATCAAGCAACGCTGCCAACTGTTCAGCGCCGCAAATCACGAAGCGCCGCAAATCACGAAGCGCCGCAAATCACGAAGCGCCGCAAATCAAGCAGCGCCGCAAATCAAGCAGCGCCGCCGGTTATGAAGCGCTTATTGCAGGACTCCAATCTAAGCCAACCTCCTAAAAACGCTCACCGGGGTTCAGCATGCGTCAACGCCTGACACCGTGATATTTTCCAGCCTGGTGACCTTCGGGATCTCCGCTGAGGCGTAGCGCCTTGTCTCGCGGCTCATGCGCATATGCGCGAGGTTGTCCTTCATGTTGCCTGAGATCGAGCCGCCGCTGACGGGAGTGACATTGCCCTCGCCGTCGTGGAAGTAGCCGAGACGGATCTCGCCGAAAATATCGCCGGTGAGGCCGTCCACCTGAAAATCGGAAAATTCGACTATTTCAAGGAACTTTCCGCTGCGCAGACCCTCTGCGGGCGTGCTGCCGCCGCTGACGCTCCAGTTGGAAACGATGAATGTGTCGTCAAGGCCAAGGTACTGGGAGAACATTCTGCCGCCGACGTATTGCTGCGGCACGCCGGAGTCGATAAGCACCGCGTCCCTGATTGGCGCGCCTTCCGGGTCGCAGGAGAAATTGGAGGGCGAATTCGGAAGCTCCCGCAATGCCTTGAGGGTGACCTTGTCGCCGTCCGTGTTCACGGTCACGGGCTTGCCGAGCTCGAAGGAGCTCATCCGGCGAAGCACCATGGAGACCTCCAGATTAGCCAGGAAGTAGCTGTAAATGCTGAGAGCTGCGTCGGTGGAAAATACGACGGGGTAGGAGCCTATGGCGGGCGTTGGCTTCGCGATCAGCCTGTCGCGGCCGAAGCGCATCAGCTCCTCGATATCGAGACGGAGCTGCTCCCGGTCGCAGCCGCCCAGATGGTAGAGCCTGTAAAGCTCGATTTCGTGATCGTCCTTGCGGGCGTTCACCACCAGGTCGATCATGGAGGAGAGGTAATTCTCGGTCACGTCCACGCCCTCTGAATTGACGAGGCGCCTCTTCACGGCGGATACAAACAGCTCGTAGCTGTTGAGATACTCGGTCGCGGTCTCGTGAATACTGTCCATAGCCTTAATGAAGCGGTCGGATTCCTCCCTGAGATCGAATTCGCGGGCCTTTACCGGTTCGAAGGGCTTCGGCACGTTGAGCCTGTAGGGCTTGTTCTTGACGAGGCCGGCCTGGTAGACCAGATCGTCCACAGTCCGCCTGATATTGGCGTCGGTCTCCGTGGGCGGGATCTCGGCGGAGGCCATGCCCATAAAGCCGTCCTCCGACAGCTTGTAAACGCAAAGCCTGACGTGCTCGACGTTCTTGGCGCGGTTCTGGTCAAGCCTGTGGCCGATGTAATAGAATTCCCAGTTTTTGACCTCTGTGCTGAATACTTCCCACGCGTCCGCCCCGGAAGCCTTCAAAATATCGATATATCTGTCCATTATCCGAGCCTCGCTTTCGTTTTGAGATAGGGGCCGCCGTCGGAGACCTTGACCCATTCCTTGTGGCCTTTGCCGCAGCCGCCGCTTCCTTCAACCTCGCTGAAGGTGCCTGCCATGGTGATATTGCCGAGAAGATCCGGAACGTAGCCGGTCATGATCACCGGGGAGACCACCTTGCCGGTGAGCCTGCCGTCCTTTATTTCATGCCCCATCTGGATGATGCACTGGATGCCCCAGTGCTTCGGGTCCTCCATGCCGCTCTCAACGCCTTCAAGCAGGTAGCCGTATTTGACGGAGGCGATCATGTCCTCGAGAGAATCGGTGCCTGTGTCAAAAACGGTGTTGGTCATGCGCGTGTAGACCTTGTGCTCGAAATTCTCGCGCTTCCCGTTGCCGGTGGGCACGGTGCCGAGCCGCAGGGCCGCAAGCGCGTCGCAAATTCCCGCTTTCAATATTCCCCGGTCGATCTCAACAACGTCGCCGGCGAGAGTACCTTCGTCGTCAAAAGCGTAACTGGTGACGTTCTCCGCGCAAAGAGCGCCCTCGTGCATCGTGACGAGGTCGGAGCCCACGCGCTTTCCTATGTAGTCCGCCCCGAGGGCGCGGCCTTTTACGAACATGTCCATCTCAACGCCGTGGCCGAAGGCTTCGTGCGCGATAAGACCGGCAATTCCGGGCGTCGCAATAATGTCGTACTCGCCGGGAACGATGCGCTCCGAGTCGAGCATCAGCTCCGCGTTTTTGGCTGCCGGCTCCAGCTTGTCCGCAAGCCCCGGGAATATCTCAGGGCCGCCAAGCGCAGAAACGGATTTGTAGCCGACCTTGTTCTGCCCGTCTCTGCCGACGACCAGCGCCACCGAGCCTTCGCTGTAAACGTAGCTCTGCCTGAGGCACCGGTTTTTGGTGAGGAAAAGCTTGCAGATGTGTGTGGACTGCGCCCGTGTGATGCAGTCGAGAACGTTCTCCGACAGCGCCAGCCCCTTCTCGGATATTTCCGAGAGAAGCGCGATAAGCCCCGGAAGGTCGGCCTCCTCAGGCAGCACGCCGGTCTCTTTTTCCACAAAGAGCTCCAGCGGCTCATCGGGAAGGGGCCCCGTCTCGTAGATCCGGCAGCTGTTCGCCTTGAGAACCTCCAGCTGCGCGTTAAGAGTCTCCGATATCTCCTTCGCGGCCGCCTCCGGATTCTGCGGGTCAAACCTGTCAAGGGCATACTCGCTGTAAAGGCCGTCCCTGTATACCCGGACGACAGTGCCTCGCTCCGTGGTCATGGTCTTGTTTCCCACCGATTTTGAGTGCCGGGAAATGCCTACTGTGAGGCCCTTCGAGTCCGTGGACAGAACGCTCACATAGCTGAATTCCTGCCCGAGAAGCTCCACCAGCTTCTTGAGGCCGGGCATCAGGCTGTTCAGATATTCTGAAAAAGGTGCTTTCATAAAATCTCCTTTTCGCGTTTTATTTGAGATCGCGGCCGCGGCGCCGATGTGCTGCCGGCGTTGAAGTCTCCGGCGTCGATCATCAGGGCGTTGATCTTGTCCGGCGGTGATTGTCCGGCGGTGCTTGTCCGGCGTTGATTGTTCCGGCGGTGCTTGTCCGGCCTTGTCCGGCGTTGATTGTTCCGGCGTTGACCTCTGATGAATATATACTATTTTTTGGCCGCGGAATCAAGGCGGTCTTTGCGGTCTGTTTAGAGAAAATATCTCCAAATATGCGTCTGAAATAGTGCTCGCGGGCAATTTGCTTATGGATTTGATGCGCAAAAAGCTGATTATGCGTGTCTTTCGCTACTCGTCTTTGGCCGCCTTGGCAACGGCTCAAATAAAGCTTTGGAGAATGCCGCTTCAACGCATCCAACGCATCCAACGCAATGTTAACGCAGATCAAGCGTTGGGACAACGCATTCCAACGCGTTTAATGCGTTGGATTCGAAGCTTTCTGTAAGCAAAGATTCTTTCCACGTGGATTTCCATTTTGATCCTCTTTTGACCCACTGGACAGAATGAAACACTGTAAAACCGTCCCCAAGAGTAGAAAGCAGATCGTACACAAGAATCTCTGCAAATGGAACATCGGATAGGTCTTCTTTGGATGGATATTTGAGCCATTATTCAAGATCTCCTTTTATTGCTTCATAATCTATATCATAGATTCTGTACGCATGCCAACCTTTCCGCTTAAAATACTCCAAGGTTCCATTCGTTGTATCCTGTTGGCATATCAATGTATCTTTAGTCGGCCAGGACATCAAGATATCCTTACCTTCATCTGAATGCTTTATGCTGGTTTCCAAATACTCTGGGATTGGAATCTGGATAGCCGCAAGTTTTGAAAGGATTGAATGATCTCCCTCATCGAAGAAAGATTCCAGTTCTGTCCAATGATGATACATGTTCGTTGGGTAAGAATGCTCTTTGTCTATTAATTTGTTCATCCTTGCCTGTTTTTGTGAGGGCTCTTCAATACCTGAAAGAACATCATAGCCGAGAAAATAGTCTTCGATATAGTTCCATCGTTCCTCGTCCCCTTTCAGATTATTGAAGAACCTCAATAATACCGCCACATCTCTATCGTGTTTCTGTTTTGCTTTCGTCACATAATTATTTGAATAAACGGTATTGCCAAGAACAATACTTTTGACCTTATTGGGATCGTTTAGACGAATAAAGATCTCAGGCTCTTCCCCTCCAGCCACCTCATATGTAATGTAATCAAAGATCGAAAGGAGTTTCAGAGCTGTATTTGAATTATCATCAGATGTCAAACTGATGAATCCTTCGTATGATGCCGCATCATGAATCCTTGCAATATTCTGCATGATATTTGAGCGGATGATTGGTCTCCTCATAAACTCTTTGAAGTTGCCATTTGAGAGCGAATGGACTGTTTTTCCCGATGTGTCACCCGTACGATGTTTAACACAACGTGAATCAGGATCTACTAGATCAAAAAGCGAGTTCGCAATAATCCTAGCCTTTGTAATGCCATATTTCTCACGAATAACTTTTGTAAATTCTTCTGTCGTAAAGAATTGCCGCTTAAACTCAGTGTAAAGCGTATTGGCTATGAATTCAAAATCTTGAAGTATTAATTCTCTTAGTTCAGATAGAAGCATTTCACCCCTGGCTTCAATTGTAATCTTTTGACGCGGAGCAATTTTATGCCTAACAGAAGGCATAATGTCCACTTTGTCCGGTGATTGGGAGTTTGCATTAAAAAACCAGTACTTGAACTGTGGGAATGAAATGTTGGGATGGAACTCCTCCCAAATGCTTTTGAGATCTAATGTGTATACGTCTCCATTGTCACTCAACAAGCTTCCGTCGGGTTGTTTTTCCCGATACCTTCCTTTGGATACGAATCTCATGTATTTACCGTACTCAGATGATAGTACCTCGCTTTCACTCTCTTTATTAATACAAATAAATGCTTTTGTGAAAACACTCTGTGGGCGAGAGATTAAAACTTTAAAATTGTATTTGTCGTAAAAGTCTTTCTCAAGCATTAAGAGGCAAGTCTTGAGCTTGCTAATGCAGTCACCCTCATTTTTTCCGTTGAAAATATAAGTAAATGCTTCTGGAGAGATAAGAAAGCTGCGTTCACCTTTTTTGCTTTTGTATGTATCATAAATTCCTTCGAGGACTTTTTTTATCTGATACTGTCTTATTTGAGACATGCCAAATAAAACCTTCATAAAAGTCATATCGTTAAAGAAAAAATCAGTAACGGCATTTCCTTCCATTGAAGATTTACGAGCAGCTCTTCCTATTTCCTGAACATAGTCCGATAGATTTCCGCTGACAGCATAGTGGTATACGTTCTTGACATCATTTACATCTACACCCATACCAAACGCTTTTGTGGCAAGCATTATCGGAGTTGTACCTTTTCTAAAGCTTTCAAACGTTTGCCGCTTCACCTCGTTGAAGGCCTTGTTGCTCAAATCATCAATATTTCTTCCTGTATATGTTCCTATACGTTTATCGGTTGTGATACCTGCAAATCCCTGCATACCCCTAGACGCATCCCGAGCCAGGGAAGCATACGGGAAATACACTATCGTTTTTTCATCATTTTTCAGCCAATGCTGTATTCTTTTATCTAGTGCCTGGCATTTGGCTGATTCATATTCTGGTTTTGGAAGCTTCTGCCCAGTGCCTGGGTGGGTTATCTCAAATTTGACATCATCCCTTCTAACATAACCCAGATATTTAATTGGGTTCTCCATATAAAGACTTATGATGGTATCACTGACAGAGTCGTCCACGCCTCCGTTGATTGCTGTCGCTGTAAATGCACAGATCGGGAAATGATATACTTTCTGCTTCATCCCTTTGCTTGTTTGAACACGATTTCTCAATCTGTTAAGATAGCCACCAAGGTACCAATAGTCAGGTCTGAAGCCTACGCCCCACGTCGTAACTATATGAGCCTCGTCAACGATGATAAGACCAATCTCTCTCTCTCCAATAATAGTTTCGATCGAATACGACAAGAGTGTTTCCGGACTTAGATAAAGAAGATCTACATCGCCATGCTTAATTCTTTCTAGTACCGCCTCTTTTTCCACTTGAGTAATCAAATCAGAATTAAACGCTTCAACGCGCATATATCCTGATTTGTTAAGCTTTTCTTTTTGATCCTGCATCAGAGCTTTAACCGGCTCAATGATTATTGTAAGCTTATTGTATTTTTGTGCCAAATACACGGCGGGAATTTGAAACATCAAAGATTTTCCTGCCCCAGTAGATGCAGTAATGAATATATCCCGGTAACTATCACCACGAGCATAGTTATACGCATTTTCCGCTTGTCGAATAATCTCATGGATGATCTCAGACTGGGATATATCAACGACCTCTTTATTAATATCAGGGCTCTTGTAAAACTTTATTTTCCTGAACTCCTCGAATCCATTAATTCTGATAATATCCTTAGCAATCGCTTTTAACTCAGAGTCTAGGCTTTTGTATTCAGGTTTTCTTTCCAGGTATTCAATTAATCTAATTCCATGAAACAAGCAATATGCCTGTAACGTTTTTTGTACTCTTTTGGACAGTTCGCCGTTTGTGGATTTTATGCTGATAATGCTCGGTTTTATTCGAATAATGCTCGTAAGATCGCGAAGATAGGTGTCGATATCTTCATTCAAAAATACATCGTATTGACTTTGAACAGTAGTTTTCTCGATTTCGCAATTCTGTGGATAGTAATCTTTTACAATCACGCCGTCATCCCGATAATACTCATAATTGTAGAATCCCCCATAGAGAGTACCATCCGCATCAACCAAAGAGTTATATATTGCGAGATAACTCTGGCAAGCAGAACTTTGTACAGCGTTTCTATCGCCATTAATGGTCTCGATTATCTCCCTAGATATCTCAGAACTAATGTCGAACTCGATTGGATAATACTCTGGATAAAGATTATTCCTAAAGATGACAACCTCAAGCTCATCTTCCGTGATTGCATCATCAATTCTATTTTTAATCAGTGAGTATTCCTCATAGGTCAACCAAGATACATCGTCCTCGTCTAGAGAAAGAAGTGCAATATCAAGTTTCTTGCGAATATCTTTATCATAGAGCAACACATTCTTTTTCTGGGAAACAGGTATGTTTAATAGAGGTCGCTGTTCTAGCGCACATAAAAAAGCCTCATCAAATCCCTTATATACTTCTATCCTCATATTGCACCTCCATATTTCTCTTGCTAAAAAGAATAATAACGTGTTTGCACATTTATAGCTATCATATTTATATGAGTTTTTTTCTGATTATCTTCAGTTCACCGTTGATATAGCATATCGTTTTAAATTATACGGTAATTATCTTTCAAATAACTCCCTGGAGGGTGAAGGAACGTCCATAAGCGCCCTGAGAAAATCTGAGAGGAACGTTCTGTTTTTCTGGACATTAAGCGGTTTTCGAGCTTTCGATCTCGCGAAATCATGAGGGATTTTTTCTAAAAGAAGTATCCTGAAACAGGCCCAAAATGCTGCTTATTTGCTGCATTACATGGACAATTCGTGTATTCCGCAAGACAACAAGTACTTATAAATGGCATCGTAGTATGCGTGGTCCCTGGTCGGATCCTCTTCTGAATCCACACCCTCCGGAACGAAAATAACCATGCCTTGGCGAGCCCTGGTCAGCAGAACACGATAAGAATTAACTAAGTATACTCATTATCTCCAAAGAGTCCCACCATGGTCCGCAGTGCGTTGCCGCCTTATGCGTGGTGGGCTCTGTCGGTTATAGGATATACCCCGCTTGACCTTTTGTCAATATGAATCCCCCGAACTGTTGCGTGATTTGCAACGGTTCCGGGCCCAATCCGGGCCGGTATTTTCGAAGCTTTAACACAGAGCGTTAAGACTTAACAAAGAGCTCGAAGCTTTAACACAGAACTCTATGCTATAACACGGTTTAACAGGGAAAGCCCCGTAACAATGACGGAACCCCTTGTTCAAATGAAAAAACAAGACAGAAAAGGCAAGCAGACAAGACAAAAAGGCAAGAAAACAAGACAGTAAGCAAAACGACAAAGCAAGACAAAAAAACGAGACCATCCCAAAAGATGATCTCGTGCCTGGTGATCTGATAATAGATGATCTGAGAATTTCGGTTATCTCTTCGAGAACTGGGGCGCTCTTCTTGCCTTCTTGAGACCGTACTTTTTGCGCTCCTTCATACGGGGATCCCTGGTAAGGAAGCCGGCCGATTTGAGGTCCGCCTTGTAAGCTTCGTCCGCCACTACGAGAGCTCTTGCCACGCCGTGTCTGATGGCGCCTGCCTGTCCGGTGAATCCGCCGCCCATCACCTTGACCGTGACGTCGAATTTCTTGTCCGCGCCGGTAAGCTCTATAGGCTGACGGCAAATGTATCTCAAGGTCTCGAGACCGAAATATTCGTCAAGTGTTTTGCCATTGACAGTGAAGCTGCCGCTGCCGGGTACAAGCACGACCTGGGCGATGGCCTTCTTCCTTCTGCCTGTTGCACTAAATCTATCTGCCATAACTCATTCCTCCGTTAATCAGAATTCGTAGTTTTCAGGCTGCTGGGCCGCGTGGGTGTGCTCAGGTCCTGCGAAAACTTTAAGCTTCTTGAACATCGCTCTGCCGAGGGGATTCTTGGGAAGCATGCCCTTAACGGCGTATTCTACGGCATAGGTGGGATGCTTGGCCATCATGTTCTTCAGGTTGAGCTCCTTGAGGCCGCCTGCGTATCCGGTGTGATGTCTGTAAAGCTTGCCCGTTAATTTTTTGCCGGTAACAGTGACTTTAGAAGCGTTCACAACTATAACGTAATCGCCGGTATCGAGGAAGGGTGTGTATTCGGGCTTCTTTTTGCCCATGAGAAGCATTGCGACCTCGGTGGCGAGGCGGCCGAGAGTTTTGCCCTCCGCGTCAATGACATACCATTTCTTCTCGATTTCGCCGGCTTTTGCAACATATGTCTTCATATTTTGAAAAACCTCCTGTGAAATATTCGGAGCGGTCCGCCGCGGATGAGTCCCGACCGGTTGCTGACCGGTTACCGTTTCTGCCCGACAAGAGCCCCGTTAATCCATAAAATTGTGCCGCTCCAAAACGCGGCGAAGTGTATAATACCATCTGAATGTGGGCTTGTCAAGTTCGTTAAGTGCGAAATTTCAAAGATTTTGGCGAAATTTCGCGTTTTTCAGCAAATAGCCCTCTAAATCTCTCTTTTTCTCTCTTTTTCTCGTTTTTTCTCGCTTTTTCTTGCTCAAGACATAAAAATTTGATCCATTTTGGCGTCGTGAGGCAAAACCGCCACTGACGGCAGTACCAGCTCGCTGAAGCAGACTCCGCAGACGCTTTCAAAGTGAGAACGGTGCTCCGAAAGGTATTTGTCGAAGAATCCCTTGCCGCGCCCGAGGCGGTTTCCTCCTGAGTCAAATGCCAAACCGGGGCAGAGAAGGACGCTGCGTTCCGGGATATTTTCCGCCCGTGGAAATACGGATGCGTCGGGCTCGCGTGTGCCGTAGGCGCCGGAATTGAAGCCCTTGCCCGAGAATAATTCGCGCGAACGGAACTTTCCCGTGAACTCTGCCACGTATTCCGGGGAGCTCATATCAGGCACCGGGAACCCGCGGTTCAGGCAGCTTTCGTTCGAGCCTTCGATTGCGGCTGTCACGTCGCAGAAGAACATTTCCCCGGTCTCTTCGCACACGGGAAGAAAAACGTGCCGCCCCAAAGCCACCGCAGCCGAAAAAAGCGCATAAAGCTCCGGCTCGCCCCTGATGGCCGAATACGCGAAAATATTTTCCGCCGTTTTGAATTCGCGGGAATTGAATATGCTGCAGACGATTCCGGCGGATTTCCCGGCAAGCTCCGACGGATCAAGCCCGTCAATAATGCTCTTGGCGTACCGGCGCTGGGCCTTCTTCAGTGCGATGTGTTTTTCCATTGCTGCAACCTTTTTTGATAACTTATCTGATAGCGCTTCGCCTCTTGATCCGCATACCGGCAGGCAACCCAAAGGCCGCGGCGTCCGGACTCACAACCGCCCGGACGCAGCGCTCAAAGCTCAGAGCCGTCTCAAAGCTCAGCGCCGCGCCTCAGAACTTACCGCCGGGCCCAAAAGCCCGGCCCGGACGCCGCGCTCAAAGCTCAGAGCCGTCTCAAGGCTCAGCACCGCGCGATCGAGATCGTGGTGTTCTCGCCGTTTATGTCCCACTCCCTGGTGGACCCGCCGGGGATGACCGCGTCCGCGAAGCCGTCGCACAGCACGTCGTGAGCGATTTCCGCGGCATGCGCCTTCACAGCCTCGGCCACCGTGGCCGTGCCGCCGATGAACACGTTGACGTGGTCGGTGACGTCGAAGCCCGCGTCCTTGCGCATGGTCTGGATCTTGCTGATGATCTCGCGGCAGTAGCCCTCGGAGATGAGCTCAGGCGTGAGGTTGGTGTCGATGGCCACCGCGAAGCCGGGCTCGGAGGCGGAGGCGTAGCCGCTGACCTTGCCCACGTCGATGAGAAGGTCCTCCGTGAGCAGCTCGACGGGCCCCGACGGAAGGTTCAGCACCAGCTTGCCGGTCTCGTCCAGCTCCTTCTTGGCGGCGTTGCCGTCGACGGAGGCGAGGGCGGGCCGTATCTCGCCCAGAAGCTTCCCGAACTTGGGCCCCACGGTCTTGAGCTGGGGCTTGAAGGTGTACGTGGAAAATCTGGACATGTCCGCCGTGAATTCCACGTTCCGGATGTTGAGCTCGTCCTCGATTATCGCCTTGAATTCGCCGGTGAGGGGACTTGGCGCGGAGACGTACATTACCGAAAGAGGCTGCCTGTTCTTGATGGCGGCGTCGTTTCTGCAGGCTCTGCCCAGGGCCACTATCTTGAGGACCTCTTCCATGGAGGCCTCAAGGCCGCTGTCGATGAGGCTCTCGTCCGCGGCGGGATAATCGCACAGGTGGACGCTCTCGGGTGCGGACGCGTCAATATTTACCACGAGGTTCCGGTAGATCTCCTCGGTCATGAACGGGATCATGGGCGCGGCAAGCTTGCTGACGGTCACCAGGGCGGTGTAGAGCGTCATGTAGGCGTTTATCTTGTCCTCCGTGAGGTTCTTGCCCCAGAAGCGCTCGCGGCTCCTGCGGACGTACCAGTTGCTCATTTCGTCCACGAAATCCTGCAGGCACCTGGCAGCTTCGGTGATGTGATATTCCCCGAGGTTGCCGTCGGTCTCCTTGATGACCGTGTTGAGCTTGGAGAGCAGCCACCTGTCCATGCTGCCCAGCTTCGCGGGGTCGAGCCTGTACTTCGTGGGGTCGAACTCGTCGATGCCCGCGTAAAGCACGTAGAACGCGTAGGTGTTCCAGAGGGTGCCCAGGAATTTGCGCTGGCCTTCATTCACGGCCTCGAAGTAGAACTTGTTGGGCAGCCAGGGCGCGCTGTTCTCGTAGAAGTACCACCTCACCGCGTCGGCGCCGTGATCCTCGAGGGCCTTGAAGGGATCCACCGCGTTGCCCTTGGATTTGCTCATCTTCTGGCCGAACTCGTCGAGCACGAGCCCCAGCACCACCACGTTCTTGTAGGGCGCCTTGTCGAACAGCAGCGTCGAAATGGCCAGCAGCGAATAGAACCAGCCGCGTGTCTGGTCCACGGCCTCCGAAATGAAGTCAGCGGGGAAATTCTCGTTGAAGATATCCTGATTCTCGAAGGGGTAGTGCCACTGCGCGAAGGGCATTGCGCCCGAATCGAACCAGCAGTCGATGACCTCCGGGACCCTCTTCATGGTGCCGCCGCAGTCGGGGCACTTCACGGTCACCGCGTCAATGTACGGCCTGTGAAGCTCTATGTCGTCGGGGCAGTTGTCGGAAAGCTTTTTGAGCTCGTCAATGGAACCCACCGAGATCCGGCTGCCGCAGGAGCACTCCCAGATGTTGAGAGGCGTTCCCCAATAACGGTTGCGGCTGACGCCCCAGTCCTGAACGTTTTCGAGCCAGCTGCCGAAGCGGCCCTTGCCGATGCCCTCGGGGATCCAGTTGACGGTGTTGTTGTTGGCGATGAGCCTGTCGCGGACGGCGGTCATCTTGATGAACCAGGAGTCGCGGGCGTAGTAAATAAGCGGCGTGTCGCAGCGCCAGCAGAAGGGGTAGCTGTGCTCGAATTTGAGCTTTTTAAAGAGCAGACCGCGTGAACGGAGCTCGTCCATAATGAGCGGATCCGCATTCTTGCAGAAGGTGCCCGCCCAGGGAGTCTCCTCCGTCATTTCGCCCTTTGCGTTGACGAGCTGCACGAAGGGGAGTCCGTACTTTTTGCCCACGTTGCTGTCGTCCTCGCCGAAGGCGGGAGCAATGTGAACCACGCCGGTGCCGTCCGTGAGCGTGACGTAATTGTCGCACACGATATAGAATGCCTTTTCGTTTGCGTTCAGCTTCGCGAACGGGAAGAGCGGCTCGTATTCCTTGTATTCGAGGTCGCGGCCGGTGTACTTCGCGAGAATTTCAACGTCCCCGCCAAGCACAGCGGGCACCAGCGCCTCCGCCATATAGTAGGTGTCTTCGCCGGATTTTACCTTAACGTAGGTCTCGGCCGGGTTGACGCACAGCGCCACGTTTGAGGGCAGCGTCCAGGGTGTGGTGGTCCAGGCCAGCACGTAGGCGTCCTCGTCCTTCACCTTGAACTTCGCGATAACACTTGTCTCCTTCACGTCCTTGTAGCCCTGGGCGACCTCGTGGGAAGACAGGGGCGTTCCGCAACGGGGGCAGTAGGGAACTATCTTGTAGCCTTTGTAGAGGAGGCCCTTGTCCCAGATCTGCTTGAGCGCCCACCACTCGGACTCGATGAAGTCGTTGTGATAGGTCACGTAGGGATCGTCCATGTCCGCCCAGAATCCGACGGTGGATGAGAAGTCCTCCCACATGCCCTTGTATTTCCAGACGCTCTCCTTGCACTTGTCGATGAAGGGCTCGAGCCCGTAGGCCTCGATCTGCTCCTTCCCGTCAAGACCCAGCTCCTTTTCGACCTCGAGCTCCACGGGAAGACCGTGGGTGTCCCAGCCGGCCTTGCGGAGGACCTTGTATCCCTTCATGGTCTTGTAGCGGGGGATCATGTCCTTTATGACGCGCGTCAATACGTGCCCGATGTGGGGCTTGCCGTTGGCCGTCGGCGGGCCGTCGTAAAACGTACAGACCGGCTTGCCTTCGCGGTTTTCGATGCTCTTCTCGAAAATGCCGTTGTCCTTCCAGAACTTTTCGATGGCCTTCTCGCGGTCCACGAAGCTAAGGTTCGACGAAACTTTTTTGTACATTCTTTTCACCTCTGAATAATATGAATCCATATATATAATATGAACGAAAACCGGGAGCGCGTCCGCTGGAATAAAGTCGGGAGGCAGTCCTCCGGAATTGCAGCCGGGAGCGCGTCCGCAGAAATAAAGTCGGGAGGCAGTCCTCCGGAATTGCAGCCGGGAGCGCGTCCGCTGAAATTGCAGTCGGGAGCACGTCCGCTGAAATTACAGTCGGGAGCACGTCCGTCAGAAATAAATCAGGAGCGTATCCATCCGGATCGTTGCTTTTGGCGCACACGCAGACAGTACCGCGTCCGCTCAGCACAGCATAAGGATGAATGCGCTCCGTTGTTTTTACAATCATCATCCGCTTGCCCGATACCAACATATCTGCCCGGTGTAACGGCCGGAAGCCGGCGGGGGCTAATGCCCGTGAATGCAGAGGCTGTCTGCCGGAAGCGGAGCTTGGGTGGCAGGCCCGGCGTACCGAACGCCTGCCTTGCGCCCGCGGCAACGGACGTCGTCCGCGTACCGCCCGAGGGCTTAACAAAACCTCCGAATTCTTAAGGTAAGTGCCGGTTTAAAGTCTGCTTCTGCGTGCGCGGCCGTGAATGCCGCACCGACGCCTGCGGAAGGAGCGTTAAAGCTGCGCTTACCAAGGGGTTCACCCTGCTGCTCGGGAGTGATATTCGGTCAGTGCCTCCGTCATACGGGCCTCGCACCATACGCCCGCTCGCTGCAATTTCAGGCACAGCCTACTGTCTCCGTCAACGCATTTCGGATACGTTGTGAGGATAGCACCGCGGAGGAGTTTTGTCAAGGCTGAAGTTGAGGCGGTAAGGCTGCCGGAGGCAGGTGGCCAGAGGATTCGGCAGCTGGTGAAGAAAAAGGATTCCGCGTCTGCATTTTGGGACGAGTGCCGGGCGCTAAGTGCCGGGTGCGCTGCGCCGGCTTCAGGCCCTTCAGTGGCCCGGCCGGAGCGCCCGATCGTGACATCCTGAAAATTCCCGGTTTTTGCGTATTTACGGGCTAAAATCCGCTTTTTGCCGGAAAAACGGTTGATTTACGGGGAGCAAACTGATATACTGAATGCGTATTTGCACAAAATACTGTTTATGGACTGTTTTTATAAAAAGCTTTACTTTTCGAGGAATACTATTATGGAAAAAGTTATTTACAAGGGTAAAGAAGCCTTCGTGAAGCCCGAGATTCAGGTGATCCTTTTTGAGGGCGGAGCCGACGTTGTGACAAACAGCGAAAACTGGGGCGAGTGGGACTGGAACAAACCGTGAATGTCAGCGGGAGGATTTTGTCTTTCCCGCTTTTTTCCGTTGCCTCAGTGCAGAAACGCTCCAAAGCCGCCTGAAAAACGCGCGCAGAATATCTCCAAAGCGCGCAAACCGTGCCTGCGCAGCGCTCCGGTGGCTTCTGCCAAATGGCCCGGTTCACAGCCGCGAAACGCCCAAAGACTACTCGTCGCAGTTAAGCGGCCAGGCAGCCAGACGGCCAAGCCGCCAGAGGGTTAAGCGGCCAGGCAGCCAGGCGGCCAAGCCGCCAGACGGCCAAGCCGACAAACGGTTAAGCGGCCAGGCAGCCAGGCGGCCAAACAGCCAAACAGTTAAGCAGCTAAACAGCAGACTCTTACATTGCAGGCAAACAGCAGCCTGATACTGTTTCTATATCTTTGCCGGCGGCTCTAAAGGGGGGGATTGGCCGGCTTTAGGAGGATAATCCAGATGAATAAAAAGTGGAGATTTTTGACGTGCATTCTTGCGATTGCCATGCTCTTTACGGTGCTGCCCGCAGCGAAGCCCGCTGACACGGCGGCGGCCGCAGGCGCCGGGCTGAAAAACGTGGCCCGGGAGGCGGTTTCTCTTGACGCGTGGTTTGAGGATTCCTACGGATTAAACGCAAGCCTTGTCGATACCTGGTGGTCGATCAACGGCCTTATTGACGGGGCGGTGCCGATCTTCCAGGATGGCGATACGCGCGTTTTAGGCTGGTACTCGCAGTCTTCGGCGGCAGCAGCGGATCTGTATCTGCAGATAACGCTGGCGGCGTCCTATGATATCGAGGAGGTCATCCTTTACCCGATCGGATTCCTTAACGGATTCACGTTCCCGGACACCTATGAGGTCTTGATTTCCGCCAACGGAAACGATTGGACAAAGATAGGCGAGGACGCAAACTGCGGCGGCCAGAATCTGTTCCCCAACGGTGTTCCCGCGTCGAAATCATACAACGCAGGCTCGCAGCGCGCCAGGTTTGTGATGCTCCATATCACAAGACTCGTCAATCCCGGCGACAACTATTACTACGCGGCGCTGGGCGAGATCGAGGTAATGGCTGCCGTGGAAGGCTCAGTCGGGCACGCGGAGGGACTTATTGACGTGGACGAGTACGGAGAGCTGGGTGACGAGATCGTCGGGGTGTCCTTCGACAACGTGGCCTATGACAACGTTATTCAGACCACCGACGGTGCGCCGCTGGACTACGCCACGCTTTCGAACTACCTGCCCGGATACGCCTGGAAGTCGGGCTTCAGCCCCATCAATCTGAAGGCGCCGGATTGTCCGACTTATGTCGGCCTCTTTGGATGGATAGGCTTTGACCAGCCGATCACAGCCTTTGGATATATTATCGGGGACCGCGCCCCCGTATTCGACCCCTTGTTCATGCAGCAGGCCGAGGAAGGCGTTCTGCAGGCAGGCGGACAGTATGCCAAGAGGTTCGCCGTAACGATACCCATCAAGGAAGCGCCCGACAAGGGAACCACGGCGATCTACGCGGTGGTGCAGCTGGCGGACGGCAAGATCATCGTGCTGAACAGCGACCGGAGCTACCTGTACCTCGGCATAGGCTTTGAGGTCGTGGGCGACGTGCCCACAGGCGGCGTCGAGCTGAATATTGAGGCCTGCAACCTCGCCTTCGAGAATGACACGTACATACTGTATGCGGTTTCCGGAGAGGTGCTCGATAACGTAAAGCTTCTCGTATGGACAGAGCCCCGCTCCTCATATACCTACGGGACTCAGGCGGCTGTGCTTGAGCCGGTGGAGACCAGGGTCCTTCAGGGCACGGAGATGCTCGTTTTTGAGTACACCGGATTCGCCGCGAAGCAGATGACGAAGGACATATATGCCAGGGCGTTCCTTGACGAGGGCGGTCTTTACAGCTACAGCCCGCTCAAAAAGTACAGTATCCTTCAGTACGTTTACAACAAGACCGGGCGGACCGGCACTGCCAGCGCCAATCAGAACCTTATCAACGTTCTCAACGCGATGATCGCCTTCGGCGCGGCGGCTCAGAGATATTCAAATTACGATACCGACAGACAGGCGACGGACGACTTCTATCAGATCAAAACTGAGGAAGGCCTCATATTCGACCGCGCCAATCACGGACTTTACAGGCCCGGCGACCGCATCTCACTGATGGCGCCTCCCATTGACGGGAGCGGCAATGAGTTTTCCCACTGGGAAAATGCCGCAGGCGACGTCTTTGAGGGCAGAACCGCGGAGATCACCGTGGGCACGGCTGACGAAACCTATACGGCCGTATACGAGCCCTCGGCGCTGCCTTACGTGCCGGATTTCAGAGTCGCCAACGTGTTCGGAAGCGATATGGTGGTCCAGCGCGGCGACCCCGTCAAGGTATGGGGCTTCGCGGACAGCCGCTATAACGGCGGCAAGGTCTACGGCGAGTTTAAGGGCGTTGAGGCTGAGGCTGTCATTATTGACGGCAGATGGGATATGACCTTTGAGGCTTCCTTCGAGGCTGACGCCAATCCCGGCAACGATATGCGCTTCTACACGGCCGGCAAGGAGGAGGTGCTCCGCAACGTCCTTATCGGCGACGTGTATTTCGTGATCGGACAGTCAAACGTGGCATACGATATGAGCATGCACTGGACATACGTTGACGATGACGAGGTGGACCGCTGCTCGCGCAAGGCAGACCTTGATTATCCCATAAGGCTTGCGTACAATACGCACCTTATTCCCAACAGCTCGCCTCACGGCTCCGCCACTACGATTACCGACATCAACCAGAAGAGCAACTGGAAGGTGGCCACCAAGTCGAAGCTGCAGAGCTTCTCGGCGATGGGATACCTTTTTGCGTGGAACTTCTGCAGACTTACGGACAGCACCGTTCCTGTGGGTATTATCGAGTTTGACGGCAACGGCAGGGCCCTCGGGTGCTTCCTGCCCAACGAGCTGGCGAACAAGTACCACAGCGACACCTACAACGCCTCCACGGGCCTTTACGTGGTGAACGGCGGCCAGGAAGGCAGATTCATGTACAACGACTATATGGTGGCATACGACGGACTGCCGCTGGCGGGTATCGTCTGGTATCAGGGCGAGAGCGACTTCACGGGCACACTCACCAACAACTACCATACGGTCTACAAGGAATATATGGACTTCCTGCGCGAGAAGCACAACGGCAAGGATCTGCCCGTTTACTTCGTGGAATTCCCGCCGATATTCCAGCAGCCCAGCAGCTACCCGGATATGGACAAGTACGGCTGGCAGTATATGGACGTGGGCATGATTCGCGGACGCATGGGTTCAATGGTGCTTCTGGACGATAACTTCTACCAGGTGGAGTCCAGCGACCTCTGGAACGACAGAACGTTCTGGAACAACCTGCACCCCAACTGCAAGAACGAACAGGCTCTCAGGGCCGCCAAGATCGCATGCGCGGTGCTGGGCGAGGGCGATATCTCAATGGCGGAGGCCTCCGGACCTGTTGTGGAATCCATAACCTTCGCGTCAGACAGAAAATCGGCCACCATAAAGTACAAGAACGTGGGCGACGGACTCAGGACCACGGACGGCTCCGCGGTGAAGGGCTTCCAGTACGGAAGGAGCGCCAATGCTGTAAACGGCACGATTTCCGCCACCATTACCGGCACGGACACGGTGGTCGTTCAGCTGACGGGTACGGTGGCGCGCCTGTACACCATAAGCTCGCTCTATTACAACTGCCAGACCTCGTGGGTCTTCGGAACTGACATCAACCTGTGCAATTCCGCAGGAATACCGGCAGGTGCGTTCAGGATGAACTACGGCGACTTCTAAGGGCCCGTTTCGGAGGATATAATTATGAAAAAAATAATTATGAACAAAATGTGGAAAGCTTTGTCAGTCATCCTGTCGGTGGTTTTGCTGCTTACGCTTGTCCCGCTGGCGAAGACGCCTGCAGGGCAGAGGTCCTACGCGGAGCCTGCTCAGCAGCTCGTGGACGTGGACGCGTTCGGCACGTATCCCAACCAGATAAAGGGCGTGTCCTTCGACGGCGTATTGTACGACGGCGTGAACGTAACCAGAGACGGCAGACCGATCGACTGGAACACGATGAGCAATTACGTTTCGGGATTTACGTGGATGGGCGAGTATACTCCCGTTGATATGGGAGACCCCGACGCGCCTTCGGAGATCTC
Organism: Clostridia bacterium; assembly: GCA_017848335.1. Lineage (GTDB taxonomy): Bacteria > Bacillota > Clostridia > UBA1212 > UBA1212 > UBA1212. The sequence goes on from JAGDAX010000046.1 coordinate 43,025, forward strand.
GTTTGTGGGCTGGATAGGACTCGACCGCCCCATTGCCGCGTTCGGATATATTGTCGGGAACGAAGAGCCGGTATTTGACGATTCCTTCATGAATGCGGCGGAGCAGGGCGTTCTGGATGCCGGCGGACAGTACGCCAAAAGGTTCAACGTTACGATACCGGTGGGAGAGATTTCCGCGTCGGGCCGAACCATGATCTACCTCGTCACCAGGCTGAACGATAACAGAGTCATTGTCTGGAACAGCGACGTTTATCCCTCTCTCATGCTGGGCTTCGAGCTTTACACGGGCCAGGAGCAGACCGGTCAGGAGAACGATCTGACCATCGCCTCCTGCAACCTTGCGTTCGAAAACAACACGTACGTAATGTACGCGGTGGCCGGCGACGACCTGTCCGACGTAAAGCTGCTTGTCTGGAAGGACGCGCGCCCGAGTTACACCTACGGAACGCAGGATGATATTCTGGAGCCCTCACGCACGGAGATGCTGCAGGGGCAGGAGATGCTCGTTTTCGAGTACACGAAGCTTGCCGCCAAGCAAATACCGGACGCGATCTATGCAAGGGCGTTTTCCGACAACGGAGGGACCGCCAGCTACAGTGAGCTCAAGAAGTACAGTACGCTGCAGTACATTTACAACAAGACCGGCCGCACAGGCACCGCAAGCCCCAACGCGAGCCTTATTGACGTGCTGGAGACGCTGAAGGAGTACGGAGCGGCGGCGCAGATATACACCCGCTACAAGACCACCCGACTTGCCACGGACGATTTCTATCAGATCAAGGTCGTGGGAGGAAAGCTCAGCGACCAGGCGACGGACGGACTTTACAGGCCCGGCGACGTCGTCACGATGACTGCATCGGCTTTCGACGGAAACGGCGGCGAATTCTCCTGCTGGCAGAACGGCGCGGGTGCCGTGATCTCCTCCGACAGGACGATCGATATCACCGTCGGAACCGCTGACGAGACCTATACGGCTGTATTCGAGGCTTCCTCGGCGCCGCAGGTAGGAAACTTCAGGGTCGCGAACGTGTTCGGCAGCGACATGGTGGTCCAGAGAGGCGAGCCTGTGGTTATCTGGGGCTTCGCGGACACGAAGTACGACGGCGGCAGGATCTACGGAGAATTTATGGGCTATGAGGCCGAGGCCACCGTGGAGAACGGCAGATGGGAAATGACCTTTGACTGCGCTCTCGAGGCGAACGCACAGCTGGGCAACAATATGCGCATTTATTCCGCGGCAAGGGAGATCGTGCTTTCCGATATTCTCGTGGGAGACGTGTATTTCGTGATCGGCCAGTCCAACACCGCATACACTATGAACGCGCACTGGGCCTACACGGACGCCAACGACGTGGACCGCTGCTCCGTCAACGCGGACTTCAGCTACCCCATCAGAATACAGTACAACGGTATGGACGTCTCGAACGGCCACATCCGCGGCTCCGCAGACGTGATACAGGATATTGCCCAGAAGAACACCTGGAAGGTGCCCACGGCGGGCAGGCTCCAGAACTTCTCGGCCATAGGATACATTTTCGCCTGGAACTACTGCAGGATGACTGACAGCACGGTGCCCGTCGGCGTGATCGAATTCAACGGCAACGGACAGCCTCTCAGCGTATTCCTGCCCAACGAGATCGCGTCGCAGTACGGAACCGACGTATACAACCAGGCGCAGGGTATCTATATCACCAACGGCGTTTTCGCCATTGAGAGCAGGTTTATGTACAACGGCTATATGGCCGCCTTTGAGGGCATGTCCATGGCCGGCATCCTCTGGTATCAGGGCGAGAGCGACTTCAACACAATGGAGAGAAACCGCTACGGCGAGGTATACAAGGCTTACATGGACTTCATGAGAAGCAAGCACAATACCAACAATAAAGACTTCCCGGTCTATTTTGTGGAATTCCCGCCGATCTATACGCAGCCGGCCAGCTATCCCGACCAGAATATATACGACTGGCAGTACATTGACGTGGGTATGATCCGCGGCAGAATGGGCGCAATGTCGCTTTTGGACGACAATTTCTACCAGGTACAGTCCAGCGACCTCTGGCACGACAGGACCTTCTGGAACAACCTGCATCCGAACTGCAAGTACGAGCAGGCTCTGAGGGCCGCCGAGATTGCCTGCGCGGTGAACGGCGAGGGCGATATCTCCATCTCCGAGGCCTCGGACCCGGTGATCGAATCCGTGACCTTCGACGCCAACGGCAAGAGCGCGGAGATCAAGTTCAAGAACGTGGGAACCGGCCTTAAGACCATAGACGGCGCTGCCAGCGTCAAGGGCTTCCAGTACGGCAGAAATACCACCGATACGGTGTCTACCGCGATCGTCGGGAGGATCATCGCGCCCGATACCGTCAAGGTCGAGCTCACCGGAGCGGCGGCCCGTCTTTATACGATAGACTGTCTGGGGTACAACTGCACGACCACAATGGAATTCGGCATCGATATCAATTTGTGCAATTCATTTGACGTTCCCGCCGGCGCGTTTATGGTCAACAGGACTTAAGACGCGCGGCCGGGTCGCCGGGGCGGTCCCGCCCCGGCTCTGAAACCGTTTTTAAAAGTCATGAGCTGCCCGTAGGCAATTTCGCGATACCCGCGGAGAGCCACCGGGCAGCTTTTTTTGATCGGCGGCAGACTCCGAAGCCGGGCTTCGCGGATCCCGGCCGGAGCATGCAAGAGGTCTGCCGCTTCGCTTTTTTCCTTGAAAAAAAACCGCCCGTGTGGCATAATATCACACGGAAGGCAGCCCGGACTGAACCGCTTCAGGCACCTGATTTTCGGTGTGCCGCGGTCTTGGCGCGCGAAGGCTTCCGCGGGAGGACTCTTCACGGGATGAATGAAGTTAAAAACACGGTTTCCAAAAATATTGCGGCTTTAAGGACTGCTTGCGGGATGACACAGGCCGAGCTTGGAGCTATTCTTAATTATTCGGACAAGGCCGTTTCCAAGTGGGAGCGGGGGGAGTCTATTCCCGACGTGACTGTGCTTGCTGAGATCTGCCGCATTTTCGAGGTGAGCCTTGACGATATGGTGAAGGGGCCGGTGGCGGCGCTCAGTGCCGAGAAGGCCGAGGCTGAGGCTGTCAGGGCGTCCAGAGAGGCCGGGAGCAGGCTCAAAAAGCACGTTGCAATCACGCTGATGAGCATGAGCCTGGTGTGGCTTGTGGCGGTGCTGGGGTATATACTTTGGCAGGGAGTGGCAGGCCCCGGCGGGAACGCGTGGATGGTTTTTGTTTACGCGGTGCCTGTGTCGGCGATCGTATTGGTGGTCTTCGCGGGAATATGGTTCTCGCGCAAGACGGTTTTTCCGGCGGTGACCGTGCTGATGTGGTCGGTGCTGGCGGCGATCTACCTTTCGCTGCTGGTATTCGGGGGCATCAACTTCTGGCTGGTATTTTTGATAGGCATTCCGGGGCAGATCATAATCTTGCTCTGGTCGGGCATTGTCGCGAATATGGGCATCAATTCGGTGCCTAAAGCGCTGAAGGGGATATTCACGGGCAAGGACAAGGGCAGCGATAAGAGCAAGAACGCGGATCAGAACAGGGACAAGTTCAAGGCCGGGGACGCGGATCAGAACAGGCACAAGTTCAAGGCCGGGGACGCGGATCAGAACAGGGACGCGGCCGGAAACATGATCAAGGATAAGGACGCAGACAGAGACAAGGCTGCAGGAGATTAAAAATGAATGAAAAGAGATACCTGTTCCCCGGAGAGGGACGTTTTTACAAGGCGAATCTTCATTGCCACACCGTTGTTTCGGACGGCAGGCTGACGCCTGAGGAGATCAAAAAGGCATTTGCGGGCCACGGCTACGACATTGTGGCCTTCAGCGACCACAATACGCTGGTGGATCATCAGGATCTGACGGACGGCGGCTTCCTGGCCTTGAACGCCCTGGAGATCGATTTCAACCAGCCGCCCCGCGAGGCGCCTCCCGGGTGCGATATCAAGGTCTTTCACCTGAATTTCTTCGCGAAGGATCCGGGCAATACGGATTTTCCGGCCTTTGAAAGAGCTTACAAACGGGAGGCTGTCCAGAAGCTTATCGACGATGCGAACCGGGCGGGCTTCCTGGTGCAGTACAACCACCCCAGATGGTCAATGCAGGGCAGTGACGAATTTGCCTCGCTGAAGGGCCTTTTCGGGTTTGAGGTATACAACCACGGATGCCAGCAGGATATGAACAACGGCTGGGGCAATTACGAGTACGAATATTACCTCCGCGAAGGCGGCGATGCCGCGCCCGTTGCCACGGACGACAACCATTGCGGCGGCGAGGATATCGATTCGCCCTACAGCGACTGCTTCGGGGGCTTTACAATGATCAAGGCGGACAGGCTCGACTACGCCGCGGTGATCGATGCGCTCGAGAATAAAAACTGCTACGCCTCCACGGGGCCGCTGATCCTGGACGGCAGCTATGAGAGGCTGGAGAACGGCGGCGTGCGCGTCTGCGGCGCCACAAGCCCCTGCAGGGCCGTATTCGTGAGGACCAACACCAGGCACACAGGGCGGCTGATCTCGAGGGAGAACGACGTGGTGACCTTTGACGTGACGCTGGCCGGCGGCACCAGGTGGTTCAGGATCGAGGTCGTGGACGACAGGGGCAATATGGCGGTTTCGAAGGCGTACAGCGTTGAGGATCTGGTATGATATTCCGCTGATTTTTCAGCAGGCGGCAAGGGAGCCGCGGGCATTCGCGGAATTTTTGACAGCCGCGGCGAAGCTTTTCAGCAGGCGGCAAGGGAGCCGCGGGCCTTCGCGGAATTTATGACAGCCGCGGCGATGCTTTTCAGCAGGCGGCAAGGGAGCCGCGGGCCTTCGCGATCTTTTGGCTGCGTTGCGGCAATAAGCTTTTCGCGGCTTTTCAACAATATAGGATCGGAGCTTTGACAATCAATTATGCAAATATTTCTGCTTGTTCTGAAGATAGTTTTGATAGTTTTGGGCGGCGCGCTGGGTCTGCTGCTTCTGCTGGTGATTTTCGGGTTCCTGTCGGGCCTCTTCACGGGCCACAAGGACGAATATTCCAAGGACAGCCCGTTTTACCGCTTCGTCCTGAACAGCATGACGGGACTGGTGCTCTTTATTGCTGGCGCGAAGCTGGTGCATGAGGGGGAGGAGCTTCCCGAGGGGCGGTTCCTTATCGTGAGCAACCACCGCTCGAATTTCGACCCGATAGTCACCTGGTACAAGTTCCGCAAGCGGCCCATTTCCTTCGTCACAAAGCCCTCAAACCTCAAGGTCCCCTTTTACGGAAATATCGTGAAGAGGTGCCTTTTCCTGCCCATCGACAGGCAGAATGCCAGGAACGCCGTCAAGACCATCGACAAGGCCGCGGAGTACCTCATAAATGACGTGGTGAACGTCGGAATATACCCCGAGGGCACGCGCTCCAAGACGTTTCAGCTGCTCAGATTCCACAACGGGGCCTTTAAGATCGCGCAGAAGGCGGGCGTTCCCATCGTGGTGGTCTGCCTCACGGGCACCGAAAAGATCAAGGACAACTGGCTGCGGCGCAGGACTCTTGTGACGCTCAACGTGGCGGAGATCATTCCTGCGGAGAGGCACATGGGCATGACCACCTCGGAGATTGGCTGCGAGGTGAAGGAGGTGCTTCTCAGGGAGCTCAGGAAGGCGGAGCCGTGGAGAGTGCACGACAAGGCCGAGGCCGACGCCAAAGAAGAAGCGGGAGCCGACGCCAAAGCTGACGCCAAAGAAGAAGCGGGAGCTGGCGCCAAAGAAGAAGCCAAAGCGGAAGCGGAAGCCGCTGCCAAAGCCGACGCCAAAGAAGTAAGCGCATCAATAGATACGTGAGTTATAGATTTGTGATTCTGTTCTCTGGGAGGAGATTATGAAATTAGCTTTTTCAACCCTTGGCTGTCCGGACTGGAATTTCAACGAGATCTTTGCCACCGCCAAGGATTTCGGCTTTGACGGCGTTGAGATCAGGGGCGTCAAGAATGAGCTTTACGCGCCTTATATCGCGGAATTCAGCGACAGGAACATTGCCGCCACTCTCGAAAAGCTGGGCAGGCTGGGAGTCGCGATTCCCTGCGTCACGTCGGGTATTTGCGTGAGGAATTACGGGCTTGATCCCGCTGCCGACGAGGGGACGGTCAGGGAGACCGTTGAATATGCCGAGCTGGCGCAGAAGCTTGGCGCGAGGTACGTGAGAATACTGGGAGATATTGACGTGATGCCCAGGGGAGACGTTTCGGACGCGGCGGTGGCTGAGGCCATGAAGACGCTCTGCGACGCCACGAAGCACACGGACACTACGCTCCTTATCGAGACCAACGGAGCCTTTGCGGAGTCGGAGAGGCTTGCAAGGCTCGTCAAGAAGGTTGACGACGGCAGGCTGGGCATTCTCTGGGACGTGCACCACCCCTACAGGTTCTTTAAGGAGGATCTGGCCAAAACCGCCGCCAATATAGGCGAATACGTGCGGTATATTCACGTGAAGGACTCCGTGATGCTCCCTTCGGGCGCCGTGAAGTACAAGATGATGGGGAAGGGCGACCTGCCGCTTTCGCAGCTTATCCGCATTCTGCGGGCGAACGACTATCAGGGCTTCATTTCGCTGGAATGGGTGAAGCGCTGGTGCCAGGAGCTGGAGGCCCCGGGCATTGTGTTCGTGCAGTACATAAATTACATGAAGAAGGTTCTGGCATGAAGGGCAGCTCCGGCGCGGGAATCGGCCACGGTGAGAAGGTCGTTGTCGCGGCTTATGCGCTGGGGGCGCTGCTGCTTCACGGGCTTTCGTCGCTTTGGTTCGTGCTGAAGGGCTATGCCGCGGAGGAAGCCTTCATTGACGTGCCTTTAAGAATTGCGGGCCTCGCGGTGTGCGCGCTTGCCGTCGCCGCAGTCATCGTCCTTTCGGTGCTCAAAAAGGACCGGCCCTGCATGGGCCTGTTCTTCTACGGCCTCGCGGGGATGGTCTTTTTCGTGATCTCGCTGGGGATGAAATTTGCGGGCGGCCAGTCCGCGGGCGGCGCCTTCGCGAGAATATTCGACTGGTTCACGATTTTTGTGCGGCCGCTGAGCACACTGCTGGCGCCCCTTATCGGGATGTCGGAATTTTACCGCAAGGCGATTCTGTTCGGGCTTTTTACGGCTTTTTCCGGCTATATGGCCGCCAACGTCAAGAGGCGCAGAAAATTCTACGCGGAAATGGAGGAGCGCAGGGCGATGGAGCGGCAGTCGGCTTTGAGGGCGGCTTCCGCCGGTTCGGCCCCGGCCCCCGGAGGTTCGGCCCCGGCTTCGGCTTCTGCGCGAGAAGAGCCTTCCTCCCCGGTCATCGGGGGCGCCGGAGAGTCTTCCGGCCCGTCCTCGCGAGGTGCGGAATGAGGCGGAATTCCGTGAGTCTCCCGGCTGATTTCCCGGCTCTTTTATCGGAAATTTTCGCGTCAATATTCCGGAGCGGCGCGGTATTCGCGCGCTGGGCGCACAAAAATTCACCTATAAAAAGGTGAATTCTCGCGGCGGCGAAACTCTTGCGGGGCTCTTCACGGGAATTTTGAAAAAAGTCTTGCAAAAGCAAAAAAATGTGATATAATTCTTTGGCTGATTAACCGGAGGTGTCAGAAAGATGTTAGCATTAAAGATAACTTTGGGTGTCATATACATACTGATTTGCATCGCGCTGATAGTGATCACCCTTTTACAGGACGCAAAGGAAGGCGGTATTTCCGCTCTCGGACAGGAGACGTCCATTTTCAATAAGAGCAACGATTCCAAGGAGGCGTTCCTCGCAAGAGCGACCATCGCCCTGGGTTCTATGTTTGCTGTTTTGGCAATTGTTCTCACCATTATCATTTCTCTTGTAAAGTGAGACGTTTGTGAGGTAACCGGTTTAAGACTTACATTCTGCATGCCGTTGAACGGGTCGGCATGCTGCCTGATTTATATTGCGGCCTCACACGCTTTGCCAAAATTATACGTATTTTATTTGAAGCACTGCCACAGCCACGGTAGTGCTTTTTATATGCTTTTTCGGTTTCCCGGCCCGTGAGATTATCGCGAAGTGTGAGATTTTTGCGAGGTGTGAGGCTCCTGCGGCCCGTGAGATCCCCGCGAAGCGTGAGAGCCTTGCGGTCAGTGAGATTCCCGGAAAATCATTATCGCAGACCGTGAAATTATCGCGAATAAAGCGGTGCCGCGGCGCTTTTTTAATGTATTCTTAAATCTTGAGGGGTATAATATGCCCGGCAAGGCCGGAAATCCGGCATTTTTACGATGACAATGACACATTACCGGGATGAAACCGCGGAAGGAGGGCTCCCGCAAATTGAGTGACAGGAAAAAGAAATCACAAATTGACGCGGAGATACGCACGGACTGCGGCGGGCTCCGTTCCGGGGAGGAAATCCATGAAGGCGGCGGGCTCCGTTCCGGGGTGGAAAACACCGAAAGCGGCCGCCCGGAAGGTGCATTCTCCGAAAGCATCCGCACCGAAAGCGGCGGGCTCCGTTCCGGGGAGGGATCAGCTGAAAAAGCTTCTTCCGAAAAATCTTCCGAAACCGAAACAGCAGCCGCCAAGGGCGCCCGTTCCGGCAGAAAAAAGCTCAAATGGATGCGGCTCGACAATGCCGCGCTCATATTTCCCGCCGCGCTCCGTAAGAACTGGAGCAACGCCTTCAGGATCTCATTCTCGTTCAGGGACCTCGTGGAGCCGGACGTGCTCGCGCAGGCCCTCCGGAGCATTGCCCCCAGATTTCCCACGGTGGTGGTGCGCCTCAAGCGGAGCCTGTTCTGGTATTACATTGAGGAGCTGCCGGAGCCGCCGGGCATTGGCGCGGACAGCGATATGCCGCTTTGCGGAATGACCCGCAGAGACCTGGGGCGGTCGGCCATCCGCGTGCTTTATTATCGCGACAGGATGGCGGTGGAATATTTCCACGCAGTGACGGACGGGACGGGCGGTATGATTTTTGCCAAAAATCTGGCTGCCGAGTACGTGAGGCTGCGGTACGGCGCCGGGGTTCCCTGCGAATTCGACGTCAAGGATCTGTCCGCGAAGGCTCCGGAGAGCGAGTTTAAGGACCGATTCCCCGACAATGCAGGCAGCGTTGCCTTCCCGCGCGAGAAGGGCCCTGTCTTCAGGTTCAAGGGCGACAAGGAGCCGGACCTTTTCCTGCACGTTACGAAGGGTGTGCTTGACGCGGAGCACGTGCTGCGCGTGGCCCGCGAGAAGGGCGTCACGGTGACGGAGTACCTTACCGCGGTGCTCGTGGAGTCGATCATCGCAATCCAGAGCCGGAAAATACGCGACAGACGGCGCCAAAAGAAGGTCAAGGTGCAGATCCCGGTCAACCTTCGCAAGCTTTACAATGCGGACACCATGCGCAATTTCGTGGCGGTGGCCAGCGTGGGCGTCGACCCGCGAATGGGCGACTACACCTTCGACGAGCTTTTGAAGCTCATTCACCACCAGCTGCAGATCTCGCTCAACCCCAAAAATATGGCGGCCGTTTTCAAGCAGAACGTGCTGGACGAGCAGAACCCGCTGGTGAAGCCCGTGCCGCTTTTCATCAAGAATATCGTGATGAGGATGGTCTTTGACCGCGTTGGCGAGAGCGCAGCCTGCCTGTCCTTTTCGAACCTTGGCGCGATAATGCTCCCCGACGCCATGAAGGACTACGTCACCGACGTGGAATTCATACTGGGCGCACAGGCGGACTCGCCTTATAACACGTCGCTCACGACCTACGGCGGCAAGCTCAATTTCAATATGGTCAGAAATACCGTGGAGCCGGTGCTGGAGCGCGAATTCTTTACGCGGCTCGTGAAGCTGGGCTTCCACGTCAAGATTGACGGCAACTTCCGGTGAATTCCGGATTTTGGAGGAACGAAAATGTATTGTGTGAAATGCGGCGTCGAGCTGCGTGAAGGAATCGATAACTGCCCGCTTTGCGGGACGCCGGTGTGGAAGCCCGAGGGCGTGGTTCTGCATGCGGAGCCGGCGCCTTACCCGGAGGACGCTGTCAGAGAGCCCCCCAAGGCAACCCACGGCCACATGTTCATAATCACGGGCCTTTTTGCGGTGGCGCTGATAATCTGCGCGCTTACGGACGTGATAATAAACCGCGCTGTCACCTGGAGCGGATACCCTGCGGTAGGCCTCGGGCTCCTTTACGTGTGCTTCGTTCTGCCTTCCTGGTTCAGCAAGCCCAACCCGGTGATCTTCTTCCCCTGTGCGGCGGCCGCGGTGCTTCTGACGGCGCTCTTTGTGTGCCTGAAGACCGGCGGCAGGTGGTTCCTGTCCTTCGCGCTCCCGGTGTTCGGCGCGTTCGCTCTCATTGTCGAGACCGTTATAGTGCTCTCGTTGTACACGGTGCGCAAGAAGAGGTACCGCTTCCTTTATATTTTCGGCGGCGCTTTGATTGCGATCGGTGCGCTTTGCGTGCTCATCGAGCTGCTGCTAAACGTGACCTTCGGGCTCCGGATGATCTGGTGGTCGCTGATACCGCTGATCTCGCTTTTCCTGCTGGGAATGTTTTTGATCGTCGCGGCAATATCGCCCCATCTGAGGAGCTCGCTGTACAAGAGGTCGTTTATCTAGTTTCAGGCTGAAGAAGGCCGGAGGCAAGGGGCCGGAGGCAAGGGGCAGGAGGCAAGGGACAGGAGGCCGGAGGCCGGAGTCCGCTGCGCGGTTGCCCGGTGAAGCTTCGCGGCTTGAATAGATGGGCCCGCGTCTTCCCTGCAGCTGCCGAAAGCGCCGGCCTATAGCCTTACAGTGTCAGAACCTGCACGGCGCCGCGTTCTCGTTGACTTAAAGCCTCTCTTTATAATATAATAATATGGGGCAAAACTGCCTCTTTTTGGTCTTTGAGAACGTCGGCGAGAACGTCGGCGGAAGCATTTTCCAAGGCCTGCGTCGGTGGAAAATCTGCGGCGGGATCAGGCGGAGAAAGCACGCGGCGGGATCAGGCGGAGAAAGCACGCGGACGGGATGCTCTTATCGGGCAAAATTCAAAAAGGCGCACTTCCCGGCGAGGGGGATGCCCTTTACGGACAAATACCGGACAAACGCAAAAAGTTGTAAGCCGGGGCACCGCTCCGGAAAATTTAAAAAGCATTGGGGATGATATAAATGTTTGAACTGGATCAATATAGCCAGAAGCTTCCGGCTATGCAGAAAAATTTATACGATTTGAGGGATTCACTTTGACACGGACGGCATGAACGAACGTGTGCTGGAGCTCGAAAACAAGGCTACCGAGCCCGACTTCTGGAATGATTCGCACAATTCCAAAGAGGTGCTCAAGGAAATCAAGATATTGAAGGACAAGCTGGAAAAGATCCACCACCTGGAGGAGCTTTTCGACGAGATTCAGCTGATGATCGAGATCGGCAACGAGGAGAACGACGCTGACGCACCGGCTGCGGTGGCGGAGGCCATTGACGCGTTCGAGAAGGACCTGGAGGTTCTGAAGCTCGAGACGCTTCTTACCGGGGAGTACGACAGCAACAACGCCATCGTGACGATCCATCCCGGCGCGGGCGGCACCGAGGCGCAGGACTGGGCGCAGATGCTTATGCGTATGTATATGCGCTGGGGAGAGGCCCACGAATACGAGGTCAAGATACTGGATTACCTTGACGGTGACGAGGCCGGCATCAAGAGCGTGTCAATGCAATTCGACGGCCTCAACGCTTACGGGTTCCTGAAGAGCGAGCACGGCGTCCACAGGCTTGTGCGGATATCGCCCTACAACGCGGCCGGCAAGAGGCAGACCTCCTTTGCGTCAGTCGAGGTCATGCCCGAGATCGACGATTCCATCGAGATCGAGATCAGGCCCGACGAGCTCGAGATCAGCTATTTCAGGGCCAGCGGCGCCGGCGGTCAGCACATCAATAAGACCGACTCTGCCTGCCGCATCGTTCACAAGCCCACGGGCATTATGGTGTCCTGCCAGACGGAGCGGTCGCAGGTCCAGAACCGCGAATACGCCATGAGAATGCTCACCTCAAAGCTGTTTGACATCAAGCGGCGCGAGAATGAACAGCTCACGTCGGAGCTCAAGGGCGAGCAGGGCGACATCGCCTTCGGCAATTCCATCAGGTCATACGTGTTCTGCCCCTACACGCTCGTGAAGGACAGACGCACCGAATACGAGGAGACCGGAGTGCAGAAGGTCATGGACGGCGGGCTGGACGGCTTCATTAACGCGTTCCTCGCGGACGAGTTCAACAAGAACCAGGGAGCCAAGGCGTAAGCTTTTGGCAGAACCAAAATATCAAGGAGAATCAAAATGAAAATCGGATTATTTACTGTCCTTTTGGCAGACATGAAAACCGCCGACGCAATGAAATATATTGCCGGGCAGGGCGTCGAGGCCGTGGAGATCGGCTGCGGCGGATACCCGGGGGACGCGCACTGCAAGCCCTCGGTACTGCTCAACGACGACAAGGCCCTCGAGGACTTCAGGCAGGCGGTATTCGGCAACGGACTCACTATCAGCGCGCTTTCCTGCCACGGAAACCCGGTGCATCCCGTGAAGGAGATCGCGGACAAATTCCACAACGACTTCATTGACACCATATTGCTTTGCGAGAAGCTGGGCGTTGACACGATCGTCGGATTCTCGGGCTGCCCGGGCGACTGCCCGGAGTCAAGGCACCCCAACTGGGTCACCTGCCCCTGGCCGAATGATTTCCTTGAGGTGCTGGACTACCAGTGGAACGAGGTGCTGATCCCTTACTGGAAGAAGACGGCGGCCTTCGCGGAGGCTCACGGCATCAAAAAGATTGCCTTCGAGATGCACCCGGGCTTCTGCGTTTACAACCCGGAGACGCTTCTCAGGCTGCGCAGCGCGGTGGGCCCGATCATCGGTGCAAATCTCGACCCCAGCCATCTGGTATGGCAGGGTATTGACGTGCCCGAGGCGATCAGGTACCTTGGCGAGGCGGTTTACTACGTGCACGGCAAGGACGTGCGCCTTGACAGCGGCAACGTCAGGAAGAACGGCGTGCTCGACACCAAGGGCTACGGCGACATTCTGAACAGGTCATGGGTCTTCAGGACGCTGGGCTACGGCAACGACCTCAAGTACTGGAAGGACATCGTGAGCATGCTTCGGACGGTGGGCTACGACGGAGTCATTTCCATCGAGCACGAGGACGGGCTTATGAGTCCCCGCGAAGGTCTCAAAAAGGCGATCGACCTCCTCAAGGAGGTGCTCGTCAAGGAGCAGCCGGGCGATATGTTCTGGGCGTGAACCCGCAGGATCGCGGAGTGCCTCAGGGCATCAGCCAAAGGCGCGGCAAGAGCAGAGCCGCAGCAATGCAATGACCGGGCAGGTAAGGGCAGGTGCGGGGCACCCGCCTGATAACGGCAGGCAACGGACGTAAAATGACCGGGCAACCTTCCGATAAGGGCCCGGGGGTAAGAGTCGGAGAATTAAGATGTCGGATTTTTTCGCTTTCATAAACCGAATGAAATATATCGAGCGCTGGGGCCTCATGAGGAACACGGTTTCCGACAATCTTCAGGAGCACTGCTTCCAGACGGCCGTGCTGGCGCACGCGCTCTGCCTTATCGACCGCAAATATTTCGGCGGCGAGCTGGTGCCGGAGAGGGCGGCTCTTTATGCGCTTTACCACGACGCGCCGGAGATCATTACCGGCGATATGCCCACGCCCGTGAAGTATTACAACTCCGACATCAGGAGCATCTACGGCGAGATCGAGAAGAACGCCGAGAAGCAGCTTATCGCGATGCTGCCCGAGGATTTCCGGGAGGACTTTGCGGACGTTATAGGCTTCGAGACTGCGGACCCCCGGTACAAGGCGCTTGTGAAGGCCGCCGACAAGATCAGCGCGTACCTCAAATGTGTTGAAGAGGAGAGGTGCGGGAACAGTGAGTTTTTGAAGGCCAAGGAGTCGCTTTACGAGATCATAACAGGCCTCGGAATGCCCTGTGTGGACTATTTCATGGAGCATTTTGCGGCGGGCTTCGGAAAACCGCTGGACGAGCTGGGTAAGAGGGATATTTGAGCGCCGGGAAAGGCCGGGGCCAGAGGCCGGAGATTGGCGCGCGTTCCGCGCGAGCTACGAGCCGTGAGTTACCGGCTATGGGATGCGGGTTGCGGGTTGCGGGTGCCGCCGCACGCGTCGCGCGCAGCGGCCGGCAGCCGGAGAACTTCGCGCGGTTGGCCCCTTCCCAACCAAAACAAAATAAACAAAAACAGGAGACAGACTAATGGGTCTTTTCGAAAAGATATTCGGAACATACAGTGAAAAATACCTCAAGAGAATCGCGCCTCTGGTGAAGGAGATCAATTCCTACGAGCCGGAGATGCAAAAGAGAACAGACGAGGAGCTTCGCGCGCTTACCGGCGTGTACAAGGACAGGCTGGCCAAGGGCGAGACGCTTGACGACATATTGCCGGAGGCCTTCGCGACGGTGAGAGAGGCCGCGGTGCGTGTTCTCGGGCAGAGGCATTACGACGTGCAGCTTATCGGCGGCATTGTTCTTCACAGGCACAACATTGCCGAGATGAAGACGGGCGAAGGCAAAACGCTGGTGTCCACGCTGCCGGCGTACCTTAACGCGCTTGAAGGCAAGGGCGTGCACATTGTCACCGTCAACGACTACCTCGCCAAAAGAGACAGCGAGTGGATGGGCAAGGTCTTCAGGTACCTCGGACTCAGCGTGGGCGTTATTCTGCACGATCTGACGTCGAAGCAGCGCCGCGAGGCTTACGGCTGCGATATTACCTATGCCACCAACAACGAGCTGGGCTTCGACTACCTCAGGGACAATATGGTCAATTACAAGGAGCAGATGGTGCAGCGCGACCTGCACTACGCGATAATCGACGAGGTGGACAGCATTCTTATCGACGAGGCCAGGACGCCTCTCATTATTTCGGGCGCAGGCGAGAAATCCTCGGAGCTTTACGAGAAGGCCAACAAGTTCGCGGCGTCGCTGAAGGCTCTGGTCATCAAGGAGACGGACAAAAAGGACCTTTTGGAGAACGTCAAGGAGGACTACGTGGTGGACGAGAAGGCCCACAGCGCGTCGCTTACCGAGAACGGTGTCCGCAAGGCCGAGGAATGGTTTAAAATCGAGAATCTGGCGGACGCGCAGCATGCGGAGCTTCGCCACCATATAAATCAGGCGATCAAGGCCTGGGGCGTGATGAAGCGCGACGTGGACTACGTGGTCAAGGACGGCAGCGTCATTATCGTGGACGAATTCACGGGCCGCCTGATGTTCGGAAGGCGTTACAATGAAGGCCTCCACCAGGCCATCGAGGCCAAGGAGGGCGTTAAGGTCGAGCAGGAGTCCATGACGCAGGCCACCATTACGTTCCAGAATTTCTTCAGGCTCTACGAGAAGCTGGCGGGTATGACCGGTACGGCGCACACGGAGGCGGCGGAATTCGACGAGATATACAACCTGGGCGTGGTGGAGATCCCCACCAACAAGCCCGTCATCAGGATCGACTACCCGGACAGCGTTTACAGGACCGTGAAGGGCAAGTACGAGGCGCTGGTGCGGGACGTGGAGGAGGCGCACGCCAAGGGGCAGCCGATCCTTATCGGTACGGTCTCGATCGAGAAGTCCGAGCACCTCAGCAAGCTCCTGCAGCGCAAGGGCATCAAGCACGACGTGCTGAACGCCAAGAATCACGAGCGGGAGGCGCAGATCATCGCGCAGGCCGGTAAATTCGGGGCCGTGACCATCGCCACCAACATGGCGGGCCGCGGTACGGACATCATGCCCGGCGGAAACGCGGAATTTATGGCCAAGCAGAAGCTGCGGCAGAACGGTGTGCCGGAGGACCTTATCGCGCTTGCGGACAGCTTTTTCGACACGGAGGACGAGTCGATACTGATCGTGAGAAGCCAGTTCAAGGACTTCGTGAAGGATATTACCGCGGAGATCAAGGAGGAAAAGGAGAAGGTGCTGGCGGCGGGAGGCCTGTTTATAATGGGCACCGAGCGCCACGAATCAAGGCGTATCGACAATCAGCTGCGGGGACGCTCCGGGCGTCAGGGCGACCCGGGTATGTCGCGCTTCTACCTCTCGCTGGAGGACGACCTGATGAGGCTTTTCGGGTCGGAGCGCGTGGAAAGCATTATGGGTATGCTGAACCTTCCCGAGGACCAGCCCATCGAGCACAAGATGCTCACCAACGTCATCGAGGGCGCCCAGAAGAAGGTCGAGGCTCGCAACTACGAGATCCGCAAGAACGTTCTCCGCTACGACGACGTGATGAACCAGCAGAGGGAGATCATCTACAGCCAGCGCAGGAAGGTGCTTGACGGCGAGAATCTCAGCGATTTCTATCTTGACCTTATCGACGGGCGCTGCAGGGAGATCGCGGA
Organism: Clostridia bacterium; assembly: GCA_017848335.1. Lineage (GTDB taxonomy): Bacteria > Bacillota > Clostridia > UBA1212 > UBA1212 > UBA1212. The sequence continues at coordinate 59,383 of JAGDAX010000046.1, forward strand.
CGAGCTGTTCCCCCGCGACCGCAAGCATCAGGAGCCCGGCAATATCGACGCCGAGAATGACACGCTCTCCGTCCTCATGAACCAGCAGGATTACGAGACGGTGCGCCGCGAATTCCCGAGCATGTCGTCCGCAGATGAATTCTGCAAGGCCGTATATCAGAAGACTCTGGACAATTATCGCGCCAGGGAGAAGCTGTTCGGAGACTCCGCGAGAGAGGCGGAGAGGATCGCGCTGCTTTACGCGGTGGACAAAAACTGGATGGAGCACATTGACACGCTGGACCAGCTGAGGACCAGCATAGGCCTGCGCGCCATCGCCCAGCACGACCCGGTCATCGAGTACCAGAACGAGGCCTTCGAGCTGTTCGACATCATGAACGATACCATCAGGCGCGAGGCGCTCAGGTTCCTGTTCAGCTTCCACATTGTGTCCAGCGAGAAGATCGAGCGCCGCAAGGTCGCTTCCGAGAGCCACGAGGGCGGTGTGCGCAGAAGACCCATATCAGGCGGAATTGCCGGGCCTGTGAATGCGGCCGCCCGGGGTGCTTCCTCCGGGAAGGGCGGCCCGACAGGCGGACAGGCAGGCGGTTCAAGGGGCTCAGGCGCGGAGAATGCGAAAAACGGCGACAGCGGTCCGGCGACATTCGTGCGCGAGAAGGCAAAGGTCGGCAGAAACGATCCCTGCACCTGCGGCAGCGGCAAAAAGTACAAGAACTGCTGCGGCAAAAACGCGGAGGACTGATTTTTTCCGTGCGGGAAATTCCGGGGAAATGCCCGGGAAATGTCCGGGGAATACCGGGGAAACGCCCGGGAAATACCGGGGAAATACCCGGGAAATACTGGGGAAATGCCCGGGAAACGCCCGGGAAATACCCGGGGAAATGTCCGGAAAACGCCCGGGAAATACTCAGGAAATGCCCGGGAAATGCTCGGGAAACGCCCGGGAAATACCGGACGGCAGGGAAACGCCTTAACGGGCTTTGAAACGTTAACGGACTTTAGCGCCTTAACAGGCTTTAATGCAGATTGATTGAAGGGAGGCGATACGTTATGACACTGAAGGAACTGGCGAGAAATTTTAAAAAGATATCAGGCTACGGCGACGGCCAGGGCGCGGGTGCGGCGTACCGCCTCTACAACGAAGCGCTTGATCTGATTGCGGAGCAGAATTACAAGGAGGCGCGGCAGCTGCTCAAGACCGCGATCCGGTACTACCCGGCCTTTGACGACGGTTATATGCTGCTGGGCCTTACGCAATTTGCCTGCGGCAACAGAATTGAGGCGCTGAAGACCATCAACCAGATATCGCACCCCGGAAAGCACAACACCGCCATGAAGTACTACGACGCGATCTCAGGCGGCAGCGCGACGCCGGATATTTACGCGAGCCGCGGCAATACAGGCAGAAGGCAGCCCTCGGACGTGCCGGGCCAGTCCGGAGAAGGTGTGTTCGCGGTCTCCGACATGGAAACCAAAGCCTCGCCCGACAATGCATTCCGCGGCGGCGAAAACAGGTATACCGGAGACGGAGGCTCTTATAACGGCGGCCCGAAAAGAGGCGGCGCTTCAGCGGATTTTTCCGATTCGGGCGTGGCAGACGAAAACTATTCGCCGCCAAAGGACGCTCCTTTTGAAAAGGATGCGCCGTCCGAAGGCTCCGGCGGCAGGCTTGACGGAAGCTCCGACGGCAGATACAACGGGAAAAACGAGACGGATCCTGAGGAGGAATTGATAGTATTCAGCGAAGCGCCGGCCCACAGGGACGCACCGCGGATGACCGACTTTGAGAGGCGTTTCAAAAAGGCGCGCGAATCCGCCGAGGAGGCCCTCGGATATGAGAGGCGCGGCTTGTCGGGCAACACCGGGGCGGCCGAAAGGGAGCCCGCAAACGACCTGGTGCTCAGCAATCCGGATGATTTCGCGGAGCATATTTACTATGGTGGCGAAGAACCGTACCGCGGCCGCGAAGAGACTTACCGCGGCGGCGAAGAAATCTACCGCGGCCGCGAATCGGGCGCGGAGGGCGGCCGCGGGTATTCAGCCGTCGGCGCGGACTCAGGCGCCGGGGAAGCTTCCCCCGACGGTGTGAAGACTGCCGGCACTGACAAAGAAACCGCCGGGGGCGCAGCTAAGGCCATGGACGGGGACCGGACAAACGGCCGGGAGGGGCAGAACGGTCAAAGAAGTCCAAAAGCCCCGAAGGATCAAAGCGGCCAAGGCGGCCAAAGCCTTCGGAAGGGCGGCTCCAAAAAGGTCGTCATGGCGCTGGTGGTGGCGGCTTGTATTCTCGTGCTTGCGGGGCTGGGGGCGCTTGCCGCGTCAAAGCACCTTGCGCACATAGACCGGACCGCCGGGACTTCCACGGCATCGCCTTCTCCGAACAGCTCTGCTGCACCTGAGGACACGGCATCGCATTCTCCGAACAGCTCTGCTGCACCTGAGGACACGGCAGAGCCTTCCGAAACGCCTGAAGCGACGGATGACCCGACTGAAACGGCCACGGGGCAGGAAACCCCGGAGCCTACCGCTGAGGCGACTCCGGAGCCCTCCGATTCGGCGGCGGATGCGCTTGCTGCGGCCAAAGCTTATTTTAATGATAAAAATTATTACGATTGCTACGTGGCGCTCTACGGCAGGGACCTTGGCGGGCTTTCTCCGCAGGAAGCGTCGGAGGCTGCGAAGCTCAGCAAGGACTCCCTCGGGCTGTTCTCAAGGGATTACTACAATCTGATGTACAGCAGCGTCGGCTCCGAGGAGTGGGAAAAGGTGCTGAAATACGCTCTCCCGATAATAAAATACAATCCGGATTACGAGCAGGGCGGCGCGGTTTATTTCCATGCCGGCAAGGCCTGCGAGCTTCTGGGGGACGCCGAAAATGCGCGCAAATACTATCAGGAGACGATGACGAGGTTCGCCGGTACGGCCTACGAGGAATATGCGCGATACCGCCTGTCGACAATGCCGTCTGGATGATATTGACTTGCCGGGAAGGATTCCCGGGCTCACACAGAGCTTACGGCTGCGACAGCTTTCCGGGCGGAACGGTGTTTATGGGGCGGAACGGTGCTTCTCGCGGAGGATAAATCCGCGCAGGGCAAAAATAATTGAAAAAATATGCAAAATGTTAAAGAAAACGGTTGACACGTCTTTGTACAAAGTGTTAAAATAGCCGTTGCCCAAATTTTTGGAGGTGTAAAAAATGCGTGTAAAAGTGATTATGGCATGCACAGAGTGCAAGCGCCGCAACTACATAACGATGAAAAACAAGAAAAATACTACAGACAGACTTGAGATGAACAAGTATTGCAAATTCTGCGACAAGCATACTGTTCACAAAGAGACGAAGTAATTTCTGTCACACTAACGGAGGATTATTATGGCATCCGCAAAAGCTAATGCTAAGAAAAAATCCGGCGGCAAGGTGGGCGCTTTCTTCAAGAAGGTCGGAAGCGCTATCTCCGGTTTCTTTAAGGGTATTTTTTCTGAGCTCAAAAAGGTCACCTGGCCTACGAAAAAAGAGCTTTTCAAAAGCACTGTTTCAGTCCTGGCAGTATGTCTTGTTATAGGCGCGATTATTTTCGGTATCGATTCGCTTCTTAAGGTTTTACTTGATCTTATTCGCCCGGGCATCTGACTCACTGTGATGAGGAGGGTTATTTACCATGAGCCCAATAGAGTTTAATGGCTTATTCAGCGATGACGAGCAGGAGAAGAAAGCCCCTGAGTCGGACATGAGATGGTACGTTATCCATACCTATTCGACTTACGAAAACAAGGTCAAGCAGTATCTTGAGTCAAAGATGGAAAATTCCGACCTCGGCAGGATGGTTTCCAAAATCGTTATTCCGATGGTCGAGGAGACGGTCTATAAGGACGGCAAGGAGAAGACTGAGCTCAAGAAGGCGTTCCCCGGCTACGTTCTTATCAAGATGTGCTATACCAAGGAATCCTGGTATACAGTCAGAAATACACCCGGCGTTACGGGATTTGTGGGCCCCGATCCCATGAATCCTACTCCTCTTACGCCTGAGGAGGTCCGGGCACTCAACGTGGATATCGACGATATCTCCGATGAGATCTACGTCGACGCATTCAATCCCGGCGACCGCATCAGTATCATTTCCGGACCTCTGGCCGGCAACGAAGGTACTGTGGAAGCGGTGCTGGCAGAGAAGAAGTGCGTCAAGGCAAACGTTTCTATGTTCGGCCGTAAGATCAGCGCCGAACTGGAATATACACAGATCGAGCTTGCCGACGATTGATCACGGCAGGCAGGGCGGCCGCATCAGCCATTAGCGCGGCTTTGCCTCAGGACGGTCTGAATTTTTTGGGAGGTGGATAGAGATGGCAAAGAAAATAACGGCATTTGTAAAATTACAAATACCCGCAGGTAAAGCAACCCCGACTCCACCGGTTGGACCAGCTTTGGGTCAGCATGGCCTTAATATCATGGGATTCTGCAAAGAATTCAATGAGAAAACCAAGAATGACGCAGGTCTTATTATTCCTGTTGTCATTACAGTTTATGCTGATAAGACGTTTACTTTCGTTACAAAGACTCCGCCGGCAGCGGTTTTGCTTAAGAAAGCCTGCAAGATCGAGAGCGGTTCGGGCAAGCCCAATCGCGACAAGGTGGCAACCATAACAAAAGCGGAAGTGCTTAAGATCGCTGAGCAGAAGATGCCCGACCTTAACGCGGCTGATGTTGAAGCGGCAGCGAGCATGATCGCCGGCACCGCACGCAGCATGGGCATTGTTGTGGTAGATTGAGCTGTAAGGAGAGTGAATTAAATGTTTAGAGGAAAGAAATATCGTGAGAGCGTCAAGGCTTATGACGCCGCTAAGCTTTATGATCCTTCTGAGGCTATCAAGACGGTTATATCCTGCTCAAAGGCCAAATTCGACGAGACTGTCGAGCTTCACATGAGACTCGGCGTTGACTCAAGGCAGGCGGACCAGCAGGTCAGAGGCAGCGTCGTGCTGCCCAACGGAACCGGTAAGACCAAGAGAGTTCTCGTATTCGCAAAGGGCGACAAGGCCACCGAGGCCGAGGAAGCCGGAGCCGATTACGTAGGCGCTGAGGAGCTTGTTCACAAGATCCAGGCCGAGAACTGGTTCGCGTTCGATATCGTGGTCGCGACCCCCGACATGATGGGCGTGGTTGGCCGCATCGGTAAGATCCTCGGTCCCAAAGGCCTTATGCCTAACCCCAAGTCCGGTACGGTCTCCATGGACGTCAAGAAGGTCATTGCCGAGATCAAAGCCGGTAAGGTCGAGTACAGACTTGACAAGACCAATATCATCCACTGCCCCATCGGCAAGGTCTCCTTCGGCGAGGAGAAGCTGCTTGAGAACTTCAACGCTCTCTACGACGCGGTCATCAAGGCAAAGCCTGCAGCCGCCAAGGGTCAGTACGTTAAGAGCGCCGTGGTTACGTCCACAATGGGCCCCGGCGTCAAGATCAACCCCGTAAAGGTCTGATAGCTTAGAAAGCGCGGCCGCCTTAGAAGCAAAAGCGTGCTCTGACGCAAATGCACACGCAGACGCAAGAGCGCACGCAGCTGCAGAAGCGGTTCGCCGCATAATCACATAACATATATGCCAAAGACGCCGGCAGGTGTTTCGCTAAGGGACACCGGTAAGTCCTGCCGAGGTGTAGCTTGACAGACGCGTGGGCTTTGCCTTCGCGCGGTTCAGAAACCTTCGGCACGTCTTTGGGATGCTCCGAAGGTTTTTGGTTTGGAAGGAGGTGCAAATAATGCCAAGTCAAAAAATTTTAGAGGAAAAGAAGGGTATAGTCGCCGGTATTAAGGACGATCTTACGAATTCCAAGGCTACGGTCATCGTTGACGGAATCGGTCTCACCGTAGAGGAGGACACTGCGCTTCGTGTAGCTCTGAGACAGGCAGGCGTGAAATATGCTGTTCACAAGAACACGCTTATCACGAAGGCCGTCGAGGGTACCGAGCTGGAAGGTCTTAAGGATTACCTGAAGGGGCCCTCCGCTATCGCTACCGCATCGGATTACACCGCTGCAGCGAAGGTTCTTACCGAGTATGCCAAGAAGTACAAGAATCTCACCGTCAAGTGCGGCTTCTGCGAGGGCCAGGTTCTGGATCCCGCCGGAGTTGAGAGACTGTCGAACATTCCTTCGAGAGAGGGTCTGCTTTCAATGCTTCTCAGCGCGCTCACCGGAAATCTCAGAGGCTTTGCGGTCGCTGTCAAGGCAGTTGCCGAAAAGAAGGAGCAGGGAGCATAATCTTTGCTTTTGGTTTGAAAAGATCCGGCGTATGCCGGGAAGGGCAACGCCTCACAGGGCGGCCTTGTGAAAGCCGACGCGCGTTCGGAATGACCTTTAAGGAGCTCCGGTGACCGATAAGGATATCCGGTGACCGGGAAGGAACCTCGGCGACTGCAGGAGCTTCGGAGGATTGCAGGAACTTCGGTGGCCTGCAGGAGCTTCGGAGGACTTCAGCGCACTGAGGTCAGGAATGCGATTCGGCGAAGCGTCCGGGATCCCCGGGCGAATCAAAGGGGATAACCCCTGCATTTGTAAAATATTTATTTGGAGGAAAATAAAATGTCTGAAAAGATCCAACAGATTATCGATACTATCGATACTATGACAGTTCTCGAGCTCTATGATCTCGTTAAAGCAATTGAAGAGAAGTACGGCGTAACCGCTGCTGCAGCAGTAGCATTTGCTCCCGCTGCCGGCGGCGACGCTGCCCCCGCAGCTGCTGAGCAGACCGAATTCACCGTTGTGCTGACCAACGCAGGCGGCAACAAGATGAACGTTATCAAGGTCGTTAAGGACGCTTGCGGCGTTGCTCTTATGGACGCCAAGAAGCTTGTTGACGGCGCCCCCGCCACCCTCAAGGAGAACATCTCCAAAGAGGATGCTGACGCTCTGGCTGCCAAGCTCAAAGAGGCCGGCGCTGAGGTCGAGATCAAGTAATTATTTGGCTTTCGGAAGTCCTTGTTTGTGAGCCGGTCTTTGTGAGCCGGTGTTTGTGAGCCGGTCTCAGAAAACAGGGCTCGTAAGGCAGCCTTAAATACAGGCTGCCCGACAAGGACAATACAGAGGTTAAGGCGTCTTCGGGCGCCTTTTCTGCGTTTTGAGGGGGTCGGCGCGGCAGCTCCTTCGCAGGCCGCGCCGACTGGGTTCGCATCGCAGGGGCCGCGTCGCAGGATAAGACGGCCGCGTCTTCATTCAGCCGCTGTTGAAGTCTCCGGCCTCTGGCCTTACAGCCGCCTTCAAACTCATTAACGCACTTTTTGACTTATGGGCAGCTTTTTTATAAAATGTATGGGAAATCCGCAGAGGGAATGCTTTTGCGGAAAAACGTATTTATGCGGACCTTTGAGGAGAAAATGAGACCTATGATATCAATACTTAAGGACAGCCTGAGGCTTTGGAAGCGGTTCGGAAGGAGCGCCTTGCGGCGGTTTGGGAGAATTGACGCGCGGCGGTTTAGGCGGATCGGCGCGCTTTGCGCGGCGGTTTTGATGCTGTGCGGAAGCTTCGGCGGAGCGCGATTCATTAACGCGGCGGGTGAAGGGAATGCCCCCGAAGGCTTTGCCTTCAGCACCAGAGACAGCAGGGTCAGCATCACCGACAGGATCGCGCTTTCTCCGGGCAGGTCCATTGAAACACAGGTCAACTCGAAGGTGGCGATCAAAGCGATCGGCTTCAGGTTCGACGCGGTAGAGACGCTTGTTCCGGAAACGCTCGAAGGATCCGGCGGCAGTGCGCAGGAAGGCCTTGGCGAGGAGAACAATTCCGAAGGCAATGAACAGGAAGGACTTGGCGTCCAAAGCGATCCGGGCGCACAAAGCGATCCCGGCGCTGAGGCGCACACGGTGACTTTTTCCGCGGCGGTCTATTCCTGGAAAAAGAACGTCCTCGAGACGCTCGGAGGCGAGCCGCTCAGGCGCGCGGAGATAACCGCAGAGATCAAGGCAAAGAGCAATGCAGAGAATGGCGCGGAAATCGCCGCGAATGACCTTGAAGGGCTGATCTTCCATGACTTTTCGGACGACCCGCTTCCTGCGGGGGAATACCTTTTTGCGTGGACGATGCTGCAGGGGCCCGAGGTTACGGTCGACCAGAATATGCCGTCGCCGCTGGGCATCAGAAGCTACATAAACACAAGGGTCGATTACGGCTCCTTTGAGGGTGTGATCATTCTCGCGGAGGAAGCCGAGAAGCCCCTCGCGTACTGCTCGCCCAATATCGACCTGGTTTACAATGCGCCGCCGCCGGAGCCGGAGCTTGCGGAGGACAGCGCAATCAGGCGGCTTAACGTGGATCCCGGCAAGTGGGGCGCGGTGGACGGTCTGGGCAGGGAGCTCCCCGTCGGCGGCAAGACCGGCAATAGCTCCGGCGGCAAGTCAGGCGGCAGCTCCGGCGGCAAGTCATCCGCCCAAAACACCCAAAACGCCCAAAAGGACAAGCAGGTGGGCATCTTCTACTGGACCTGGCACGAGGAATTCGGCGGCGACGCTGCGGTCAAGCCCACCAACCTCACCGAGTTCATCAAGGAGTACCCGGAGGCGGCAAGGGACTTTAACCACCCGGCCTGGGGCCCGGACAAACGCACCAACTTCTGGAACGAGCCGCTTTTCGGATACTATATCGAGCAGGACGACTACGTGCTCAGGAAGCATGCGGAGCTTCTCGCGGACGCGGGAATCGACTTCGTGCTCTTTGACTGCACCAACGGCAGCTTCGTCTGGACCGCCGCGTACCTGAACCTTCTGAAGGTCTGGTCGGAGGCAAGGGCGGACGGCGTCAACACCCCCAAGGTGGCCTTCATGCTCCAGTTCAGCTACAGCGGCAACACCAGGGCCTCGCTCTGGAACATTTACAACACGATCTACAAGGACGGAAAATATCAGGACCTCTGGTATTACCTTGACGGGAAGCCCCTGGTGATGGCCTGGGACACGGGCCTTGACCGCAGCTACGCAGACGAGCTGGACCTGCTCAACTTCTTCACGTTCAGGTACCCCTGCGCCGGCTACTGGGAGGAGGACAAATCCGCCGGGCACTGGGGCTGGCTCAGCACCTACCCCCAGACTCTCTATTACAACGAGGACGGCAGCGTGGAAATGACCACCGTGGGCGTGGCGCAGAACGCGGACAGCGTGCAGCAGACGCTTTCGGCCATGAACGGCGACAATATCATGGGCCGCGACTACGCGGGCAGCAAAAAGTACTCCTACAGCTACTATTACCGCTGGAAGAAGATCCGCGTTGACGCCGGCATCCGCGACGCCAAGCTTTACGGCCGCAACTTTCAGGAGCAGTGGGACTACGCGATCTCCAAGGACCCGGACGTTATTTTCGTGACCGGCTGGAACGAGTGGCTCGTCACGAGAATGCAGGAATGGCAGGGCGTGCCTAACGCCTTCCCGGACCAGTTTACGGACAATTATTCGCGGGACATCGAGCCCACGAAGGGCGACCTAAAGGACCACTACTACTACCAGCTGGTGGCAAACGTGCGCCGCTTTAAGGGCACCCCGGCCCCCGACGTTCAGGACGCGGAGAAGACCATCGACCTCGCCGGCAGCTTCTCGCAATGGGACGACGCGAGCCTCGTGAGCTATAACCACTACGCCCACAACACGCTTGCACGGGACAACAAGGGCTACGCCGACACCTGGTACACGGGCGAGGCCGCACGGAACGACTTTATCACCGCCAAGGTCTCCTACGACCGGAAGAACCTCTATTTTTACGTCGAGACCGAGAATGCGATCACCCCCTTTACGGACGACGCGTGGATGCGGCTTTTGATTGACGCGGGAAGCGCCACCCCCTTCAGCAAGGACTGGGAGGGCTTTGAATATATTCTCGGGCGGCAGGGCACCACCGGGGACAGGATGCTTCTCGAGAAGAGCACCGGCGGCTGGAACTGGAAAACCGTGTGCGAGGCGGATTACCGCGTGTCCGGCAACAGGCTGATGGTGGCAATTCCCCGCAAGGCCCTCGGCGGCGCGGGCGAGGCCCTCGAATTCGGCTTCAAGTGGTGCGACAATAACCTCAAGGACGGCGACGTCATGACTCTCTATACTGAGGGCGACGCCGCGCCGGGCGGGAGATTTACCTTCAGATTCTCGGCGGGCAAGTCCGGGGTTGAAATATACAAAAAGCAGATAGTGATAGCGGCGGCGGTTCTGGCCGCGCTCATCACGGTTTTGATCCTGGCGCTGCCCAAAATCACCGCGGCGGTGAAGCGGAAAAAGGCCGCGGCAAGGCCGGAATCAAGCTGCACGTAGAAAAGTGACGGAATCAGGCTCCACTGAGTAAAAAGGCTTGGCAATGCCCGACAATTATTGAAATATCTCTAAAACGCCGACGGAGCCTTGTCAACGGTTAACACCGTCTGTTATAATGTGGACGCAGGTGACGTACGGAAAATGGTTTCCCGCTATGGCTTGAGCGTTTAATCAGCATTTGACGAGCAATTTGACCGGCAATTTAACCGGCGATTTGACCGGCAATTTGACCGGCATTTGAACCGCGTTTGCTTAAAAGCTCATTTTAGAGCCTTCTTAGAACTGCATACCAACACGCCATGAAGATACTTACTCTTGTTTACAAAATAATATCAAACTTTTTCAGAAGTAAAAAACTGATCTCTTGCGATTTTGTCTGCGCTGCAGTGCTCTTTGGAGTAAGTTTTTTAACTGTTCTCGGCGCGTTCACGCCCTTTTTTGCGGACGTCAACAGTGAAGAGGATAAGTATTGTCTGCACACCATATGCTTTGAAGAAGTTCAATCAGTGTCGGACGTTGAAGCTTTCACAAGCAACAAATTCTACAGGAGCAAACGGTACACAGAATTAAACTCGTCAACAGCCGCAGCGGACGGAACCAGATTTCATATAACCACCTTTTACGGTCATCCTGACGAATTACTTCAACACGTTTGCCGTGACGGCCGCCTGACGTTCACAACAGACGAAGCGTCAGGCGCCGTGCCTGCCGTATTTGTTTCAAGCGATCTTTGTAAAACAGCCGGAGAGACGATAACCCTTCCGTTCTGGGACGTTGAGTTTTTTGTCGCAGGTGTTATTGACAATCCCTTCGATAAATTAATTGTTGTTCCGAGGGTCTGGTTTGAAAAAGCGGATCTCAAGGTGTGGCGCATGTTATTTTATACGTCCCGCAAGCTTTCCGTGATTGAGGAGAAAAAACTCCAATACGATCTCTGCGGAGACGGGAAAGCAAGAGTAGTCGGGGGAATAACGTACGAACAGGCCGTCGAAAACAATACTGTAGATTTATTCGGAAGCAGCATACTGGCTGTCCTGGTGCTTGTGCTCGGTTTCTATCTTATGAACTATGCGTCTCAAAAGAATAACCGGACGTACAGCTTGCTGGGGATTTTAGGGTCAAGCAAAACGAATACGCTGTTTCTTCTGATGCTTGAACGGATCGTTTCCACGTTTGTTATCATGGTGATTTCCGCCTTGATACATTTTTGCATCAGGGATATGCTTCACGCATTTCTTTTAATCCCAAAATGCAGAATGGGCTTCACGGAATACGCGGTTGCATTGGGTATAGCGGTGCTCGCCTCTGTTTTTTCGTCGATTCCGTTTGCGGTCTACTACGTCAGAAACTCCTATACTACGGTGGTGAAGCATTATGAGTAAAGTACATTTGCTTTTCAAGATAATACGGCAATTAAAGGTGAAGGCTGTTTTGCTTCTTGTTATCACGCTTGCCGCAGAAGCAGCCGTGGTCTATATTGCAGGTCTTTACAGGCTCCCGAAGCAGTATCAAAGCAGACTTTCCGGAATATCGAAGGACGGCAGCTGCGTGTACTTCGATACTCTTGGGAGAAGGGCCGACGTTGAATCCCTGCTTTCCGGTTATAATTCCGTGGAAGATATACTGTACGTGTCTTATGTTGCCAATCTCAAATACAATAATGAGCTTTACTATTTGAAGGCGGTTTCTTCGGAAAAATGCTTTGGCAATTCGTTGAAAAGCCCCGGCGACAACGGTAAAGACACCAACGATGCCGGCGACAACGGTACCGGGGCGAAGCGCGGTAAGATACCTTCAATTGTCAGCTCACGCCTGATATTGCAGGGTGACAGCGCAGGTGACATGATACCGGCGACGGTTTTCAAGGAGGACGAACAGTTTGATACGGAGTTTTCTGTCAGGGACGTTCTTTCGGAGGACAGTCTTGTAATGAATTTTCAAGTCGGTTCAAACAGGGTTTCTGCCTACAACATTTTTGCGCCGTGCGGGAAAGACGTATACGTAATTGCGGATGATTCTCTGGAAGATCTTCTTTTTGAAAAAATCGGCTTTGACAGGAGCGTGCTCTATCCTTCCAACGGGATCGTTCTTTTTAAGGAGGATTCCGACCGGGAGTCGCGTCTTGAAGTTATCAATACACTTCTCGCCAATGATATCGGCGTGCAGGACAGCAGTGAGATCGAAGAAACAACGCGGATCGTTTCCAAGAATAACATAGACGTCTTTTCCGCGATTCCTCTGCTGACAATGGCATTGTCGCTGGCGGCAAGCTTCGCGATAATCGTGATGTCAATTGACAGTGAAGCTAAGACGATCGCGCTGATCGAGCTGGTCGGGTGCTCCAAAACGCAGGGCAATGTGCTGCTGATAACCGCTTTTTCCGTAATTCTGCTTCCGGGCATATTGCTTAATTCCGCATTCATATTAACGTCGGTCCTGCTTGGCAAACAATTGATCGACAACGTTTTAATAACTCCCGAAAGCTTCCTGCAGCTCGGGATTACGGTGCTGGCGTTTCTGGCAATAATCACGGTGTCGACCCTTTTCTTGAAGAGGCAGAACTCTCACGTTCAAAGAGTAATAGAGGAGATATAAATGACTGTTCTTAATGTTAGAGATTTACACAAAACCTTTGTGCTGAAGGATATGACCGTCAAGGCTCTTGACGGCGTTTCCTTTGCGGTGGAGAAGGGCGAGATGGTTGCCGTTATAGGCGCATCGGGGTCCGGGAAGACGACGCTCCTGAATATTATCGGGCTTCTTGACAGGCAGGACAGCGGCGAGCTTGAGCTTTTCGGGGAGATTATTGATTTTTCAAAGGACTCAAAAAACGCGGTAATACGGAACGGCCGCATTGGATTTGTCTTTCAGGATTATTCGCTTATCGCCAACGAAAATGCGGTTTTTAACGTTATGCTCCCGCTGTTTTTCACTAAAATGCCGATAGGGAAAATGCGCAAAAAGGCGGCCGAAGCGCTTCAGAAGGTCGGCTTTCCCGAAACCCATTTGAAGAACAAGGTCAAGCTCCTCTCCGGCGGGCAAAAGCAGCGTGTCGCAATTGCAAGGGCGCTGGTCAACGATCCCGATATTATTCTTGCCGACGAGCCTACGGGAGCGCTTGACAGTGAGAGCTCCGAGACGGTCATGAGCCTGCTGAAGGATCTGAATGCTTCGGGCAAAACGATCATTGTGATTACGCACGACCCCCTTGTGGCGGAGAAATGCACCAGGGTCATCAGGATGGCTGACGGGAAAATAGTTTAAAAGGAAGCTTCCCGTAAGCGTACCCGGAAGCTTTTCGAAAGCGTACCCGGATGTTTACGGAAGCTTTCAGTAACGAGAAATACGTCGATCACAGCGCCGGGACCGTGAATGGAATCCTCTCCTTCACAGACGGCGCGCCAAGCGGCTTCAAGGCGTTTAGTCTGCTTTCCCGTAAAGCAGATCAGGCGCCTGTTTTGTTTCTTCCGGGCATACTTTAAACTTACGGCGTCTGCTCACTGTTTGCATACATTGAATAATCCTTGAAGCTGATGACGGCCTTTTTTTCGGCAGCGCGGCGTGTTATAATGGATTCCGGGAAAAGACATCGAGAGATGCGTTTTCAAATGCTTCCTAAGGAGATTATAAATTTGAATACTATTAAGAAAAACGTACTCATCCCGATAATAACAGCTGTTATTCTGGTTTTGATTGCTTTGATTGCATTTATTGTTATCTCCAATCTCACTAAGAATGCGGGTATGGTTCACGTTTGTGAGAAGTATATGGACGGAACCGTGCTCGATCTGGGAAAGTGGAAGGGATCCCTAAGCGGAGGACACGAGTATTTCAGCGCTTCGCTTGATGACCTGAATGGTTTTCTGGACAGCGTGCGCAGCAGCGATCTGTATGATGAAAAACTCGAATTTGAATGCCTCTACGGTTTCTATTCGACGATTATTTATCTCGTTGTGGAAGGCAAAGCCTTTTGTTTGCAAGCCGTCGATAATCGGGTATTATTGACACCTTTGCAAACACAGTATTATGACGTGCTCTATAA
>JAGDAX010000047.1 GCA_017848335.1 Clostridia bacterium
AGTCATCGACGCCAGCGACAAGAGCATCACGCACGCGACAATAATTGAAATTAGTCTTTTCATATTGAAAATTTCCTCCTGTGTTGTGAATTATGAATCACGAATTGTGAGTTTTATATTTCATTGTGAATTTTAGCTTTCAGGCTGTGGGTTGGAAGCTATGGGATAAGCGCCCTGTTCCCGGAGCCCTGTTCCCGGAGCCCTGTTCCCGGAGCCCTGTTCCCGGAGCCCTGTTCCCGGAGCCCTGTTTCCGGTGCCTTGTTACCCCCACAGTGCCTTGTTCCCGGTGCGGGGTTCCTGTTCTGCCCGGCAAATAGCGACTTCTCCGGCCTTTTGCATTCTGGCTCCGGCCACCGCACATATTAAGTCCCTCACTGAGCACGCCGGCGCGTGAACCGTTCGTGACTCAAAATGCGGACGCGGAATCCTTTCCATTCACCAGCTGCCGAAATCTCCGGCATCCGGCCTTTTCCCGGCACTCGCACACGTCACCTATACGACCCGGGCGGCAGTATTCTGTCGATGAGCTTCTTGATGAAATCCCTGTCCTGCATGAGCTTCTTGCCGATGAAGTATCCGGCGTACACGCAGGCGAGGATGATGATCGTCTTGATGATGCCGAGGGTCACGAACAAAAGCCCGGCCAGAAGACCCAGCGCGGCGCCGTTTATGCAGTAATGATATTTGCGGTAGAATTTATAGATTTTTCGAAGCATAGAATAAATCCTCCTTCACAAAAGCCTCACAGGGCTTCACTAAAGCCTGCAAAGGCTTCACAAAAAGCCCGCAAAAGGCTTTGCGCTCAGTCTCCCTGCTGGAAGACGCCATCGACGTTTACGTTGATGGCCTTGACCTTGAGGTCGGCGGAATTCTCGATGGATTCTCTGACGCGTTCCTGGATGCCTGCGCAGACCTCGGGGATGTTGACGTCGGTGTACACCTGCAGCCTGATGGCAACGCTGAGATTGTCGCCGCTGAAGTTGACTCTGGCCTTGGCATCCTTGACGCCCTGGAAGCGCTTGGACATGGCGAGGGCGATATTCTCGATGGACGCGGAGGAAATGCTGACGGTGCCGTTGGTGTTCTGGCGGGTGAGATATTTGGAGGAGCGCTTGCCCCTGATGCCGCCGGAGAGGATCGCCAGGCTTATGAGCATAAAGACCAGCCCGACAATAAAAACGATCACGTCGTATGCGTTCGACTGGTACAGATTGATCTGCATTTTTTCCAGCAGGAAGCCCATCAGCCTCTTGTCGCCGAAGGGCGAGATCATGATGATGGCCGAGATAATAAGCGATACGAAGGAATAGATTGCCACGCTGACTCTGAAGAATGTGTTCATAAAGCTTTCACTCCAATTAAAATATCTAATCGTGCGCGTTGTGCGCGATAATGCGGCTCGCCGGGAGCTCTTTGCGCGGAAAAATGCGCGATAATGAGATTTGCGGTCAAATTATTCACCGACGGTTCACCGACGCCTCGCCGCGGTCATGCGTCTCACAGCGGGATTTCCGCGCTGTCCGCATTTGGGGCAGGCGGCTCCGGGAAGTCGACGCCCGTCACGTGAATGTTGACCGACTCCACCAGGGCTCCGGTCATGTTTTCCACGTCTCTTTTTACGTTTTCCTGGATATCCCAGGCAATGTCGGAAATCTTGCGGCCGTACTTCACGACCACGTACAGATCGAGAATGACGCGGTCTTCATTCATGCGCACGGTGACGCCGCGTGTGGGATTCTTGACGCCGAGAGCCTCGACAATATCACCCGCCACGTTGGAGCTCATGGAAGCCACCGAATCCGTGGAGAGCGCGGCCTTTCCGGCCACGACCGCGATCACCTCGTCCGTGATTATTACGTTGTTATCGGATTTCGTGCCTGCGTCGTAGCCTCCTTCAAAAGCGGAGAAGGTCTGCAGATCGTCGTCGTCGAAAACCGACAGATGGAAATCATTTTTGGGCATTGTGTGCGCCTCTCATTGAAAAATGCCTTAATATCGGCAGAAAGCCCGGCTGTGCCGACAGATATACGGTGCCTTCCGCCTTGGAAATACTATAACACGGCTGTCACCTCGTGTCAAGCAAATCAAGGCCCCGGGCGGGACTTTTACAAGACACGGGCGGGACTTTTACAAGGCTTGGGCAGGACTTTGACAAGACTTGGGCGGGTGCTTTGACAAAGCGCTGAAAAGCTTTGCATAAAGAAGCCGTAAATGGTAAAATGAACTGAACCTATCGGGAGGGCGGATCCTTTGGCTGAGACTATTATCACCAAACCGAACACAAGACCGGACTTCTTCTCGCTTTCGGACCCCGGCACGGGGCTTTCCTTTGAAGGGGCTGTCATTGACGGTGAGCAGACCGTGGACGAGAAGGTCACCTACGACAATCTGACCGTGCGCGGCAGGGCATTCTTCCGCGAAGGCGTGGACGTTCTGCGGCTCAGCGTCGAGGGCGAGGCGAGCTTCCTCAGCTACGTGACCTGCGACGAATTCGCGGTCAGGGGGATGGCCGTGCTCAAGAATAAACTGGTGTGCCTCGCCGCCGGCTTCTTCGGCAACACCGAGTGCTTCGGCAGCATTCACAGCGACAGGATCAGCGTCACCCAGCAGCTTAAAGCCCGCGGCAAGATCAACGCCCTGGGCATCAACGTCAGCGGAAAGCTCCATTGCGGCGGAAGGATATCCACCGACACGCTGACTGTGACGGGAAGTGTGACCGCCAAGGGACACGTTCACGCGATCAACGTGCGCATTCTCGCCAACGGGACCGTCAACAATTTCACCGAGATAAGGTCGGACATCGTGACCTGCGACAGCAAGATGCCGGATCCGCCGGATTACGCGCTGATCTGCGACACGATCGACTGCGACACGGCGCTCCTGCGGTACGCCAAGGTGGACTATGTTTTCTGCGAGAAATGCAGGATAGGCACCGGAAGCGTTGTTCGGGTCCTGGAATGCCACGAGGAGCCGCTGATCGACCCGGGCGCAAGAGTGGAAAAAATCGTGAGGTTTTGACGAACCGGGCGTGATCGCGCAGCAGATTGAGCCCCTCGCCGGGCACGCCGGCGCGTGAACCGTTCGCGTCTCAAAATGCAGACTCGGAATCAAATTCGTCGCGCAGCGCACCGGGCACTTAGCACTTAATTTATAAAGGAACTATTGCTTTGAAAAACGACAACTTCGCAAACAAACTGACAAACAAATTCAAGGACTTCATGGCGGACAAAACCGGACGGCTGGTGTTCATTCTGGGATGCATTGCCTTGGTGGCTTTGTGCGTTCTTATCGCGGTGACGTTGTCGCGCTCCGGCAGGACGCTGTACGAGTCGGACCTCTCCAACGGGGCCTCCGCGAAGTTCGGACGCGACGCGTACTATCAGAACGTTTCGACCTTCGAAGTGGTGAAGGACGATCTCTACGGCGAGTGCTTCATGATCGAGAACACCGGGGAGAACGACGCGCGCTTCACATACAAGGTCAAGCTGGCCGCGGGCAGCTTTTACAGGCTGGAGGCTGATATCAGGACGGAGATCGAGAGCACCGGCAATCACGGCGCGAATATTTCCGTGCTTGAGGCAAGGGGCGGCGGCTTCAAGATGCTGCGTGGCCAAAACGGCTGGACGCACGTGGAGGAATACGTCAGCGTTGCCAGGACGGATACGTATACGGTCTGCCTCAGGCTCGGCTACTACGGCGGGACGGTCATCGGCAAGGCCTGGTTCGACAATCTGAAAATCTCGAAGGTGTCCGGCGTTCCGGCGGGCAGGAATACCGTCAAGCTGGGCAATGCCACGGAAACGGTCACGGAGGGCGCGCAGTACAACCAGCTTCTTTACGAGGATATGCGTGTCGTGTCCTTCATTATATTCATAGCGGTCATGCTGCTTTTTGCGGTCAGGTACCTGTACCAGCGCATTTACGACAGGAAGGGCAACGACGGCTTTATAGGCGAGGGCGAAGAACCGGTGAGGCTTCGCAGTCTTTGGAAAATCACGAAGTCCCGGAGGGGCATTCGCGAGAATGAACCCCTTAAAACGCTGCCGAATCCGTTGGCGGTGATGGCCGCGCTGTTCATTTTCGCGCTGGTCATAAGGCTTGTGCTTTCGGTGACTTATTTTCAGTGCAACATAGACGTGGGGCTCTTCAAGTCCTGGGGCCGGACGGTTCTCAACAACGGCATTTCCAGGCTTTACGCTGTCGACTCAAACTGCGACTACCCGCCGCTCTTTATGTACTTTCTGGGCGGAAGCGCGCTGGTGTCCAGGCTTTTGGGGTTCGGCGACGTCGGCTACACGATGCTGGTCAAGCTGCCTTCGATAATCGCTGATATCGCCATCGGATTTATCGTTTTCAGGACCGCCGCCCGCAAGCGGTTTACCTTCGGAAACTGCACTTTCTTGACGGCGCTCTGGCTTTTCAACCCGGTGTCGTTACTTGATTCGGCCTGCTGGGGGCAGGTGGATTCGCTGCTGACGCTCTTCGTCATTCTCACGTGCATCGGAATAAACCGCCGCAACTATCTGGTGGCGGGGCTGTCCTTCGGCCTGGGCGTGATGCTGAAGCCGCAGATGATCATTTTCCTGCCTGTGCTGGGCGCGGCGTTCCTCGTTTTCTTCATACTGGAAATCAGCCGCAAAAGGACCGGGAATGCCTTCGCGGGCTTAGGCCTGCTGGCCGGCGGTCTGGTGTCCGGGCTTGTGGTGCCCTGCATTCCGTTCTTCTCTATGGGGCTCGGGGACGTGGAGATTTTCGGCAAGGCCGTCAAGCTGCCCTGGATATTCACGCTCTTTGCGGGCACGATAGACCACTACAAGTACGCCACGGTCAACTGTTACAATTTCTGGTTCCTGATAGGCAAGAACTGGAAGTCCGACGAGCAAATGGCGGGCGCTCTTTCGCTGCACAGTTGGGGCATGCTGGCAATCGTGCTGGTGAGCCTGCTGGCCCTGGCGGCCTTCGCGGTGGTGCTGGTGAAGGCGCTCAGGAATAAAGACGACGGCGGCATGTCGCTCGAGACCGTGACTTATCTGGCCGCTGCGCATATGTTTGCCTGTGTGTCCTGCTTCGGGCCGCGCATGCACGAGAGATATTTCTTCCCGGCGGTGGCGCTGCTGCTTCTGGCGGCGGTCACGTCAAGGCGGCGCGGCATGATGATCCCGTATACGATTCTCAGCGGCATCGGCTTTATCACGGTGCACGAGATCATGATGGGCCTTTTGGTAGGCTCGTCAATAAGGAACGTGGTGGGCTCCGAGAATTCCGCGGTCTACGCCGATTACTACTGGCCGTCCCTCAATGCGTACAGAGGCTGGCTCGCCGCCGTGATGGTGGCTGCGTCGCTTCTGACCGCCGTGCTGATGATAGCGGCCGCGGTGAGGTGGAAGGGTCAGTGCTCAGAAGGTGCCGGAGGCCGGAGGCCGGAGACTTCGGCAGCCGGTGAATGAAAAGAATTCTGCGTCTGCATTTTGAGACACGAACGGTTCACGCGCCGGCGTGCTCAGTGAGGGGCTCAATATGCTGCGCGTTGGCCGGCGCGCTGAGCGCGAGCTGCGAGAAATAAGCTGTCATCCACGGGATGCCGGCTGTCAGCGGCGGGACTTTTAAGGCTCAGGCCCTGATGCTTCAAAAACGGTTCCATCCCAAAGTCGTAAGGTGAGAAAATGAACGAATCCCAAGAGAAAATGAACGAAACCCAAGAGATAATCAACGAAAACGAAATAATTAACGGGAATTCCGGCTCCGGCGGGCAGCCCGCAGAGAAGACGCCGCGCAGGAAGGCGTCTTTTAGGGAATTTGTCTCCAAAAACCGGAAGCTGCTTATTGCCGCGGCCGTCATTGTTCTGGTCATTGCGGTGGCGGTGTCCGTTGTGCTTGCTGCGCTTACGCCTCCCGGCAGGTATGAGTTCACCTTCAGAAAGCTCAAGACGGGCGGCCTTTTCGGCTGGAAGATCTACAATTATCGCGCGGAGTTCGAGAGCCAGAACAACGTGTCCACCTTCGGGGCGGTTCATATCGACGGCAGGGACGCGCTCAAGATCAGCAGCGAGAGCGTCAACGACGCCAGGATCTACCGGGAATTGAGGGTGCAGCCGGGGGCGTTCTACAAGATTACCGTGTCCATCAAGACCGACAACGTTTCCGAGGGCGCAGGGGCCAACCTTTCCGGATACAAGATGAACGGAAAGGCTTTTTCCACCAACGGCACGACGGACTGGAGAACGACGTCGGTGTACCTTGAGACGCTTAAGGATCAGAAGACCGTGAATATCAGTCTGGGGCTGGGATGCTACGGCAGCGAGTGCAGCGGGACCGCATACTTCTCGGACCTTATTATAGAGAAAACCTCCTGGGAAAAGATTCCGGAGGGCACGGTGACGCTGAAGCTGGTGCCCACGGATTACGACAGCGCCCAAAATGCCAAGGGCGTGAGCATATGGTTCAAGCTCCTGTTCGTGGCGGTGATGATCGCCGCGGTGGGTTATTGCTTCTTTGCGGCACACAGGTCGGACAGAAGCAAGGAGGCGCCGCTCGCTCCGGTGTCCGAAAAGAACGGGAAATTCGGCAGGGCGGATATCATTATCGTGCTGATAATGACGCTTATTACGGGGCTGATTTCGTTCATTGGCGCGGGAAGCACGGAGGGCAGCCCGGACACGTACTGGAAGCCCGCGAGCGCAGGCGAATTCGTGGAGGTTTCCTTCGACGAGCCCAAGACCCTCAGCAGGTTTGTGTTCTTCGGCGGCATTCCCAAGAGCGGCAGCGTTAAGCTCCAGTATTTCGACGAGGAGCGGGGCGAATTCAGAGACACCTCCGTGAAGCTGACCAAGGAGGACATCGCGTTCTACCGCTGGGGGTACAAGAATATAAGCTTTACCGCCCGGAGGGTGCGCATCTATGCGGATTCGGCGGGCCTGTGGCTTAACGAGGTGGGCTTCTACGAGACCGTGGACGGCAATTTCGTGCAGGCGGTGCCTGTTGCTTCGAGTATTGCGTATGAGTTCACGGAGACGGAGGACTCCGGCAAGCCCTCCAATTTGTTCGACGAGCAGGACGAGGTGAGGGTGGAACGGTCGCTGATGGACTCCACCTACTTCGATGAGATATACTTCCCGCGGACCGCGTATGAGCAGATTCACGGGCTCAGCATTTACGAGAGGACGCACCCGCCGCTTGGCAAGGTGTTTATGGAGATCGGAATACTGCTCTTCGGCATGAGCACCTTCGGCTGGAGATTCGCGGGAATATTCTTCGGGACGCTTCTGGTGCCGCTCATTTACGCGTTTGCGCTCAAGGTGTTCAAGAAGAGCTTCTGGGCGTTTACGGCGGCGTTCCTCATAATGTTTGACTTTATGAGGCTTACGCAGACGCGGCTGGCGACGATCGATACGTACGCGTGCTTCTTCTCGCTGGCGATGACGTATTTTATGTACGATTATTTTACCACCAAGTCCTACGAGGTGGGATTTACGCGCTCCCTCAAGCCGCTGTTCTTGAGCGGGCTTATGTTCGGGCTGGGCGCGGCCTCCAAGTGGACCTGCATCTACACGGGCGGTGCGCTGGCGATACTGTTCTTTATCGCTAAAATAAGGGAAATTTTCGACGTGGGCGCAGGCAGGGCTTACAGGCTGCCGGACAGGCAGGAGAAGCCGAAGAGGTCCGGGAAGGCGGGCAGGCTTTTCGGGAAGGGCAGGCTCTCAGGGGGCGGCATTCTTTCCGGGAGCGGCAGTCAGCAGGCGGAGCTCACGGCGGAGCCCGCGAAGGTCTGTATGGGCGATTACCTTTTGAGGAATCTCCTCCCGACTCTTCTGGTGTGCGTGATCTTCTTTGTGATCATTCCCGCCACGATCTACGTGCTCTCGTACGTGCAGTACATGCCCTCCAATCCCAACAAGTCGCTTCTGCAGATCGTCATCGACAATCAGAAATACATGTACGACTACCACTCCAAGCTTGACGCTACGCACGCCTACAGCTCGATGTGGTACACCTGGCCGATAATGGTGCGGCCGATCTGGTACTACGTTGGCTACAACGTGCCTGCCGGCATGCGCTCGACAATAAGCGCCCTCGGCAATCCTGCGATCTGGTGGATCGGGATACCCTGCATTTTCGGCAGCTCCTACCTCGCCTGGAGGAACAAGGATCAGCGGATGGCGTTCTTCGCGGTGGCGTACGCTCTCCAGTACGCGCCGTGGATACTCGTCAACAGGGTGTGCTTCATTTACCACTACTTCTCGGCCTTTGCGTTCTCGATTTTCTTCATCGTGTATCTGCTCAAGGAGCTTACCGACAAGAAGATCCTGCACAGGGCGGTGGTGTTCGTGTACCTCGCGATAGTGCTGGCGCTGTTTGTGATCTACTATCCGGTAATGACGGGGCTGCCGGTGGCGCAGTCGTACGTTGACGCGCTGAAGCTGTTCTCGTCCTGGTCGTTTTAGGCGGACGGGACCGCGGAGGCTTTTGAGCACGGAAGGCGGTTTGTGCGCGGCAAGCGGTTTCGGCGGAGCAGGGCTTCTTGCGCGGCAAGCGGTTTTGGCGGAGCGGGGGCTTCTTGCGCGGCAAGCGGTTTTGAGAGGAAAACGGCTGCCGGGTATCATTTCCTTAATTTAAACTTAAATTTGAGCTGCAGAGGGCACTTTTAAGGCAAAAACGCTTGAATTAGGTTTTCCAATTGTGCTATTATGTACACAGTCGATTGTGTGTGGATTTTCACGTCTTCACCGGACACTGTGATATACAGCACACTTTGATTTTCTATTTATGGAGGTTTTTATTTCTATGAAAAACACAAAGAGTATTGTGAAGGTTGTTGCCTCACTTGCGCTGGCGTTTATTCTCTCCATAGCCGTATTCGGATGCACCAGATATGAACCGATCAGCGGCGATCTTCCGGACGGCTACGAGCCGACTCCTGAGGGAAAGATTAAGCTTCAGTACTATATTGCTGCGACAGAAGCCGATAAAAGGTCAGTCAACGACTGGGTGTCCGCTTTTCAGAGACAATATCCTGACGTCCAAGTTAATGCCGAAATATCCAATGCCGGAAAGAACGTTATCGTAAGCCAGATTGCCTCCAAGACCGTGGGCGACGTGTTCTTCCTTTGGGAAACTGACGTTTACAACTATGCCTCGGTACAGAAGGCCCTTATGCCTCTGGATAACTACGTTTTGGCGTACGAGATCGACACAGCCAACATATTCTCGGCCATTATGGATATGGGCCGTGTGGACGGCAAGCTCTATATGGTTATGAGAGACTATAACCACATCGTGCTCATGTATAACAGAGACCTTATCAAATCCGCTCAGCTCACCGATCCTATCGAGCTCGAGGCTTCCAACGAGTGGACGTGGGATAAGTTCAAGGAGTACTGCTCCGCTCTCACCACTCTTGACGAGGAAGCAGACGTTCAGACGGTCGGCTGCCAGATGAGACTCGGATATGCGCCTCTCTACATCCCCTTCCTCGAGGGCTTCGGCGGAAAGTGGTATGACAAGGAGAACAAGAAGGTCGCCTTCAACTCCGACCCCAACGTTCTTCAGGGCGTAAATGAGATGGTTAATTTCGTTGCCTCCAACGTCTGCAAATATATTGCGGTTGACACGGCAGGCACGACTGCAAATGCGATCAAGGATACTCCTTCGCAGAACAGCTTCTCGAGCTACAATTCCGCTACGCAGGTCGTGTTCAGGGACACCGAGTTCCCGAGCTTCGCTTCCAACGGTAAGGAATACAACTCGAAGGTTATTGACTGGGACGTTGTTTCAATGCCTCATTTGCCTACTCCTAAGGTTGGTACAGGCGCCACCGGCTTCGCGGTATTCAACGGTACCAGGAATGCGGACGCTGCTGCAGCGCTTTGCCTCTCCCTCTACACCGAGGACGGTCAGAGAGCATACAACGGCCAGGAGGGCGGTTCGGTTCCGAACGTCAAGTCTCTCGCCGAGGATTATTTCTGGAGAGTTCCTTTCGAAGACAAGGCATTTAATCCCGAAGAGGGCAAGAACTACTACGCTTTCATTTCGTTCCCCGAGGCAGATACCTACGGACAGGTGGAGTGCGTAATTCCTCCGGAGATTGCTGCCATTGTTAAGAAATACATGCAGAACGTTGTGCCGGATGCGGTCAACGGCGTCAAGACTGTTGACAACACGCTCGCCGAGCTTGAAGCTGAAGCAAACGAGAAGTGGGAGTCAATTTACACAGGCTGATAAAGCTTATTGACGAACATTGTTAACGACCCCGGACTCAAGGCTTAATGCCGAAGGCCCGGGGCCTTTTTTATGCTTTTTTGTACAGGTTTAGCCGGTGCGGTTTCCCGGTGTGTTTTTTTAAAAGGCAATCAAGGCAGTCGAGGAAATCAGGGCACTTAAGGCAGTCGAGGAAATCAAGGCACTCAAAGCAGTCGAGGAAATCAAGGCACTCAAAGCAGTCGAGGAAATCAAGGCACTCAAAGCAGTCGAGAAAATCAAGGCACTCGAAGCAGCCAAAGCAGCCGGGGCGCTCAAATCCGTCAACCGCATTCACCGGGTCACAAAGTCCTGGGCCTTCAAAGCGGTTTATTTTTGCGGACGAACCATATATAATTAGAGTCGCGACGCAGGGCTATGACCTGCCGCGATGCAGGGTCCTGACCGGGATGCAGGCTTTTGCCGCCGCGGCCGCCCCTGCCGGAATATATTACGGAGGAATGCGGTAAATGATTTTTTCCAGGCAACCGAATCGATCAAAGCGCAGAACGAGCGCGGGAAGGGCGGCGACGAGGATCGTGGCGCTTCTGGCGCTTACCGCGGTATTTGCGTGCAGCGGCCTTGCGGGGCTCTTGGCGGGCTCTGACAGTCCTTCAGCGGGAATCGCGGCAAGCGCGGCCGGGCTGCCCTCCAAATACGAGACGCCCTACAGTACGCCTGTGATGAACCAAAAGGACAACCCTCTCTGCTGGGCTTATTCCACGGTGGATATGCTCAACATAAGCGCCGTGAAGCAGGGCTTCGCGCCTTCGGGGACGTCGCTCTTCTCGGCGCCCGCCTTCGCGAGAGCGGTTTACACAGGGGAGGAGTACAGGATAGTTTCAACGCCGGCGTCCTGGTACCGCTATGCCGGCAACGTGGAGCAGGCTCTTACTGCGGCGTCCATGGGCAAGGGGCTTATGACGTCTTCTGCTTGCCCCGATATTGACGCGGCCTCTAAGCTCACCGGCAGCGGCATTTACAACGTGGAGGGCTTCGTGGAGGAATACAGAAGCTTTGACATTTGGGAAAATCCGGATCAGAAGGTGCAGAAGATCAAGGAGTGGGTGCACGAATTCGGGGCCGTCGGCACCTCGGTATTCCTCGGAAGCTACGACTCGGTGCGCAGGCTGGCCTCGACGAAATCCTGGAGCTACACCGAGATCTCCCACGCGATACTGATCGTCGGGTGGGACGACACAAAGTCCACGGATACGGGCACCGGCGCGTTCC
>JAGDAX010000048.1 GCA_017848335.1 Clostridia bacterium
CGTCACGTCCGCCCTCACCAACAAGGGCTTTGAGGTCACAAGACTCAGCACCACCGGCGGCTTTTTGAACGTCGGAAACACCACCCTCCTTATCGGGATCGAGGACGAGAAGGTGCCTGAAGTAATAGCTATTTTCAAGCAGTACTGCGCGACGCGCAAGCGGGTGAAGCCCAGCAGCGAATCCTTTGGGCGTGGTCTCAGAAACAACAGCGTCGGCGAGAAGGTCACCGTCGGCGGCGCCACGTTTTTTGTGCTCAACGTTGAGGAACAGGGGAACGTTTGATCGTTTCGCGTTGGGCGGCAGAGTAGCGGCAGATGAGCAAGAGGAAAGCTGGAGACTTTGGCAGCTGCTGAATGAAAAGGAACCCGCGTCTGCATTTTGAGACACGAACGATTCACGCGTCTGCATTTTGCATCGGGAGCGATTCCCGGATACTGGGCGCAGAGTGTGCTGCGCAGCCGCCGCCATCGCAAACTGTTTGATTCCACCTTGAAAGGATTTCCTATGACCGAATATAACCAGCAGTTCTTCAGCGGCGAGCGGGCTCTTTTTGAGTCTCGCGACCTCATTGTCGAGAACTGCATTTTTGATGAAGGCGAATCCCCCCTGAAGGAAAGCCGCAATATTACCCTCCGCAATTCCATGTTCCGCTGGAAGTACCCCCTCTGGTACTGCAGGGACGTGCTTGCCGAGGATTGCGTCTGGTTCGACATGGCAAGAGCGGGCGTCTGGTACAGCGACAACGTCACGGTTAACCGCGCTGTCATTCAGGCTCCCAAGAATTTCCGCCGGTGCGACGGGCTGACCTTGTCGGACGTCACGTTCACCAACGCGGAAGAGACTCTCTGGAGCTGCCGCAACGTGAAGCTGCGAAACGTGACCGTCAAGGGGCACTACTTCGCCATGAATTGCGAGGATATTGACGCGGACGGGCTTGTTCTTGACGGGAATTACTCCTTCGACGGCGCCAGGAACGTCACGGTGACCAACTCGAGGCTTCTCACCAAGGACGCTTTCTGGAACAGCGAGAACGTAACGGTCCGCAATTGCTTCATCTCCGGCGAGTATCTTGGCTGGAATTCGAGGAATCTCGTGCTCGAGAATTGCACCATCGAGAGCCTCCAGGGCATGTGCTACATCCAGAATCTGAAGCTCATCAATTGCAGGCTCATCAATACCACGCTGGCCTTCGAGTACAGCTCGGTAGACGCGCAGATCACCTCCAAGGTGGACAGCGTTCTGAACCCCGGAAGCGGCACCATTACCGCGCCTGAGATCGGGGAGCTCATTATCGAGAAGGACAGGGTCGACCCCTCCAGGACGATCATCAAGTGTGACGTCATCGACAAGCAATCGGACCGGCCGGAATGGATACGGCGGTGAGGTATTGCTCTCAAGGCGTCGGTGAGGTATTGATCTCAAGGCGTCGGCCGCACTTCGTGCGGATACGCCTCTCGAGCAATACCTCACCGCCTGAATCCGATACGGAGGGCTTAGGCTTGTTCAAATAATGCCGCACTGATTCTGACGGCAACGGCCGCACTTCGTGCGGATACGCCTCTCGAGCAATACCTCACCGCCTGAATCCGATACGGAGGGCAACGGCCGATTCGACCCTCCAACCCCATTCAAAACCATCAACAAAACGGAGCACCGAATGGATTACAATTTTGACGAATTAATTGACCGCCGCGGCACCGACTCCATGAAGTGGAACGTGCCCGACAATACCATCCCCATGTGGGTGGCTGACATGGACTTTAAGACGGCGCCGGAGATTATTGACGCGCTGAGCGAACGTGTCGCCCACGGCATTTTCGGCTATACCGAGATTCCGGACGAGTGGCGCAGGGCCTACGTGGGCTGGTGGCAGCGCCGCCACGGCTTCACCATGGAGGCCGAGTGGCTGATTTTTGCGACGGGTGTTATTCCCGCGATTTCATCCACTGTCAGGAAGCTCACCACGCCCAACGAGAACGTGGTCATCCAGACCCCCGTGTACAACATTTTCTTCAACAGCATCATCAACAACGGCGCCCGCGTGCTGGAAAATCCCCTGCGCTGCAATGACGGGAAATTCGAAATGGACCTGCAGGATCTCGAGAAGAAGCTTGCGGACCCGCAGACCACGCTCATGATCCTCTGCAACCCCCACAACCCCGTGGGATGCATTTGGGACCGGGAGACCCTTGCCGCGGTGGCCGAACTGGCCGCCAGGTACAACGTCACCGTGATCTCCGACGAGATACACTGCGACCTTACAATTCCGGGCCGTGAATACGTGCCCTTCGCGTCGGTTTCCGAGACCGCCCGTGACGTCAGCATCACCTGCCTTGCGCCCACCAAGGCGTTCAATATTGCAGGGCTCCAGACGGCGGCAGTGTCGGTGCCCAATCCCCTTCTCCGCCACAAGGTCTGGCGCGCCCTCAACACCGACGAGGTGGCCGAGCCGAATGCGTTCGCGTGCCTCGCAGCCATCGCCGCCTTCGAGAAGGGAGCACCCTGGCTTGACGCGCTGCGGGGTTACCTTTTCGAGAACAGGCAGACCGTTTACTCCTATTTCAAGGCAAATCTGCCCGCTGTCAGGGTCATCGAAAGCGAGGCCACGTACGTTCTGTGGCTGGATGTTTCGGCCGTCGGCAACGGCGACGAAGTGTCCGAGTTCCTTCAAAGCAACGCCGGCGTGTACCTCTCCGCAGGAAGCATCTTCGGTGGGCCCGGCAAGAACTTCCTGAGGCTCAACACCGCGTGCCCCCGGGCCACACTCCTCGAGGGGCTGGAACGGATCGCGAGTGGGATCAGGCAGCTGCAGGGCGAA
>JAGDAX010000049.1 GCA_017848335.1 Clostridia bacterium
CGTACGTGGAATAAGGAGTATAGATCGTGCAGAGCATTGCGATATGCACAAACGTTTCTTCATCGACCGAAGAGTGGGTCACTTCATCACCGCGCCGTATTTCTACGGTCCTGTCAGTCCTGAAAGTATAGACTGCCTCGATCGTGCCGTGTTTCGAGAGGGAAAGAGTGTATGCGCATACGGAACCGCTGTCAGTGCCTGTTTCATCGAGCGTATCAATCACCGATCTCAGATAGTTGAAATGATCCTCGCTGTCAACGGGATGGGGCTCCAGCGTCGGATCTGCGTCCGGTCCTCTCTGAAAATCGAGCAATATGCTTTCGCCGTTAAATTCCTTTTTTGCTTCTTCCTCAGCGGAACGGATCCCGTCAAATCTATAGCAGTACGATCTTTCGCTTGTGTGATTTTGATAATCCACTTTGATCGCCCCGAAATAAATGACTCCGTTTTCCGGGTCGATCCGGTCATAGTCTGCCCAGTCAGCTACCTCCCCCTTGGCGTATACGGGTGGAGCAGGTTCTGCCGTTGCTGCTCCGCCGCCCGTGTTTCCTCTGTCTTGGCAAGCGGCAAACAGCAGGGGAATCGCGGCGAGCAGAAGCATTAAGACACCGTTTCTCTTTTTTTCCATTTCGAGCACCTCTCTATTTAACTGACTTCACTTCCCGGGCTTTATTCGGGGAAATACCTTGAATGAAGCCGCATTTGCTGCATTTTGTCAATGCGCCGACAGTGACAAAATTATGATATTCAGTTTGAACAACACTTCCGGCACAATATGAACATAGGACTTCATGCTGATAATTATTTAGAATTCTATATTTGCCCATTGGAGGATTAATGGACGAATTAATCTGGTGATTCGGTCTGAAAACCGAGATTTTCCTGGGCGTGCTAATAATTGTGCCCGGATTAGACGGATTTTGAGTAGTAGAGTAAGCATAAGGGTGATTGCTCATATCATGGAGATATAGTCCTCCTGTACCCCATAAATGATACCATTGCAATGAAACTATTGGTGTATTTGACCTTCATAGTAAAACTCCGTTTCCTCCCATTTGGTTTGAAAGATAGTGAACCTCATTTGATTCATATGTAACCGCACCGAGCAATAAAAGTGGTCAAACTATCTTGTGAAACATAATATATCATCATTCTTTTTTAGAGTCAACCCATCCTTTTCCGTCCCTGAAATCAGCAAGATACGTTTTATATTACTTCTGACTCGCGACCGATGCTGCGATTCGGATAAGTTGAATTGCGAAGAGGGTCGCTTTTATGCGGCTTTCAGAATACTGTCCGGTACTTTTTTCAAAGCGGCTCTTGACTTCGGCTTTTTTTGTGGTACAATACATATTGCCAAAGGTCAAAATTGGTCAAACCACCCTGAGAGGCCGGTGCGTAAACAAGCGCCGCAGGCAGGGCGGGACCTTTGGACAAACCGAAGGATCAACGATTGACGCTCAAACGAAGGAGGGCGATATTTATGAAACTTATTCCTGAAAATTTTACGAAAAAGACCGCGGAGGCGCTTTCCGAGGCGCAGAAGATCGCGGTGGGCAATAACAATATGCAGGTGGAGCCGGTTCATCTTTTCGCGGCGCTGATAAATGATGATAACGGTCTTGTGCCGCAGCTTCTCGAAAGTCTCGGCGCTGACGTTTCCGCCGTAAAAAGAAGCGCGGAGGAGGAGATAGCGAAGCTTCCCGGCGTGACCGGCCCCGGAAGGGAAGCCGACCGCATTTACATTTCTCCCGCGACGGACAAGATTCTCAACGCCGCCGGGAACCTTGCGGACAGGATGAAAGACAGCTTCCTTTCCGTGGAGCATATCCTGCTCGCGATGTGCGAGGCGAGGGACGCCGCGGTCGACCGCATTTTCAAGGCGCACGGCATCACGGGCGAGGGCCTTTTGAACGCGCTTCAGAAGGTGCGCGGCAGCGCCAGGGTGACCACCGACAGCCCGGAGGAAACATACGACGCACTTGGAAAATACGCCCAGGATCTGGTGGCGCTGGCGAAGGCCCAAAAGCTGGATCCCGTGATCGGCAGGGACGCGGAGATCCGCAACGTGATAAGGATACTGTCGCGCAAGAGCAAGAACAACCCGGTGCTGATAGGCGAGCCGGGCGTCGGAAAGACCGCCATTGCCGAGGGGCTGGCCATAAGGATCGTGAAGGGCGACGTGCCGGAAAATCTCAAGGACCGCAAGCTCTTCTCCCTCGACATGGGCGCTCTTATCGCGGGAGCGAAATACCGGGGCGAATTTGAGGAGAGGCTCAAGGCCGTGCTTGGCGAGGTCAAGGCCAGCGAAGGCAAAATAATACTGTTCATCGACGAGCTTCATACCATTGTCGGCGCCGGGAAGACCGAGGGCTCCATGGATGCGGGCAACCTGCTGAAGCCTATGCTTGCGAGGGGCGAGCTCCACTGCATCGGAGCGACGACTCTTGACGAGTACCGCAAATACATCGAGAAGGATTCCGCCCTCGAGAGGCGTTTCCAGCCCGTCATGGTGAACGAGCCTTCCGTCGAGGACACGATAAGCATCCTGAGAGGCCTCAAGGAGCGCTACGAGGTGTTCCACGGCGTCAAGATACAAGACAACGCGCTGATAAGCGCCGCGGTGCTCTCCAACCGTTACATAACGGACAGGTTCCTGCCCGACAAGGCCATCGACCTGGTGGACGAAGCCTGCGCGGTGATAAAGACCGAGATCGGATCTATGCCGGCGGAGGTGGACGACATTTCCCGCAAGATCATGCAGCTGGAGATAGAAGAGGCCGCGCTCAGGAAGGAGACCGACGAGTATTCGAAGCAGCACCTCGAGGAAATAAGGGCAGAGCTTGCCGAAAAGCGCGGCGAGTTTGACGCGCTGAAGGCGAGGCTGGAAAATGAAAGGAGCGCCATCGGCAAGGTGCGGGCGATCCGCGAAGAGCTGGAGGCCGTGAACAGCGAGATAGAGCTGGCCGAAAGAGAGTACGACCTGAGCAAAGCCGCCGAGCTTAAATACGGCAGGCTGCCTAAGCTTAAAGCGGAGCTTGAGGCACAGGAGGCTCTCGCGGCCGGGAACGGCGGCGACAAGCTTCTCCGCAACAGCGTCACCGAGGAGGAGATCGCGGAGATCGTTGCCCGGTGGACAGGCATTCCCGTAACGAGGCTTGTGGAGGGCGAGCGCTAGAAGCTTCTGCGGCTCGACGAGGAGATCCATAAGAGGGTCATCGGCCAGGATCAGGCCGTAGCCAAGGTCAGCGAGGCGATACTTCGTTCGCGGGCAGGTATACGCGACCCCAACAAGCCCATCGGGTCGTTTCTGTTCCTGGGCCCCACCGGCGTGGGCAAGACGGAGCTGGCAAAGACCCTGGCGGAGGCCCTGTTCGACTCTGAAAAGAACCTGGTGCGCATCGAC
>JAGDAX010000050.1 GCA_017848335.1 Clostridia bacterium
GTTCGTGAATGCTGCCAACGACGCTCCGTCGGTCAAAATCAGCACCTCAAAGACGCTTTACGACATCTCGGAGACGGTCGCCGTCACTGTCGAGACGCTCAACGTGTCCGATAACTGCTCGGTGACAGCCGCCGTATACGTGAAGGGCGCGACCTGGGACGCCGCTGTCCGGAAGCAGGCCGTGACGCTGAAGGCCGCGGGCGAAGAGACCGAAAGCCCGTGGAGCTTCACCTTCGTGCCTGACGAGGGCCTCACCGTAGACGCAAGCTACAGGGTCGTCGTGACCGTCAAGGACGGAGAAGATACCGCGGCAGAGGCGGTATATCACTTCCTTGGCATTGTGGATGCGGACGCAGGAAATTAAGTCCGGTCAGGAGTCCCGGGCGTTTAGGGAGATTCCGCAAGCATCGGGTGTTCCGCGGTCTTCGGAAATATTGCATGAGTAAGTTTTATAAGATGAGGCGGCGCGAACCCCTGTGATTTTGGACGGTTCGCGCTGCTTTTTTTACGGCAGACTGCGGAGGGAGGAGGCCGCATCGCACGGAGCGAACTGCCCCGGCCTCCGGGCCGGGGCAGTTCGCAACTCGCGTCCCGTGACCCACGACCCACAACGCCAATCCCATAGCTCCTGTTCCATAACTCCGGTCCCATAACTCGCGCAGAACGCGCGGACGGCTCTCGGCCCCGACATTACCAAACTTAAGCTCAAATCGATTTTTCCTCAAAATTAGCGCGAATT
This sequence comes from Clostridia bacterium, assembly GCA_017848335.1. Classification (GTDB taxonomy): domain Bacteria; phylum Bacillota; class Clostridia; order UBA1212; family UBA1212; genus UBA1212. The sequence goes on from JAGDAX010000050.1 coordinate 740, forward strand.
CATCGAATTCTCTCAAAAAACTCTCTGTTTATCCGCTGTTTTCGATAGTGTAAAATTTTAACGGGTGGTCTGAAATGGAACACTTGCATATTCCCGCGCCATAATGTAAAATTCCTTTGACGATCAAAGGCGCGGCAGGAACTCACAATTAGCACTTCGAAGCATTCGATCTCGAAGCAAACTGCAGCGCGAGATCCCGGAATACACTGTATGCGACTTCCGCCGGGTAATGCCCGGCTTAAACAAACAACCGAAGAACAAAATAAAGCACAAAACAAAGAACAAAACAACAAAACGAACTAAAAATATACTGCAAAAACAACAAAGCAAACAAGGAGACACCACATGGAAAGCATGCTAAGACACGTTAATTCGTACCTCATCCAGCTGCAGCACCAGATACCCGGCAAGGTCATCAGGCTCGAGCAGCTCGAGATCTGCCCCTGCGGCTACAAGACGGACAACAGATTCCCGGACGCCGCGGAATTCAAGCCCTATCGCTGGGGCGAGCAGTGGGGCGCGGGAGAGGATTCTCACGCCTGGTTCCACAATCCCGTTGACGTGCCGGAGGATATGCGGAACGGGCAATCCCTTGAGCTGTGCATTCACACGGACCGGTCAGGATGGGACGCGGACAACCCGCAGTTCCTGTGCTACGTGGACGGTGTGATGCGCCAGGGCTTTGACACAAACCACCGCGAGATCACGCTTTCCGCGGAAGGCCAAAAGGCGGGGAGCCATTATGACGTTTACGTTTACGCGTACACTGGCCCGAGAATAACGTCCTCCTGCATCATGCCCTACCTGCGCACCGTAAACGACGACGTGCGTCAGCTGTTTTATGATATTCACGTGCCCAGGATGGCCCTCGAAAGCCTCGGGACGAACACGCCGGAGTACATGGAGATTCTTACCGCGCTCAGCATGGCTCTGAGAAAGCTCAACATGCTGGAGCCCAGGGGCGAGGAGTTCAGAAAATCCGTGGCCGATGCGCGCCAATACCTCAAGGAGAACCTTTACGACAAGGCCCGCCAAAGCGAAACGGCGGTCATCTGCATCGGACATACCCACATTGACGTGGCCTGGCTCTGGACGCTGGAGCAGACCCGCGAGAAGGCGCAGCGGTCGTTTGCCACCGTTATCGAGCTCATGAAGCGCTTCCCGGAGTACAAGTTTATGTCCTCCCAGGCGTACCTCTACAAGGCCGTGAAGGAGGAGGCTCCGGAGCTTTACGAGGAGATCAAGAAGATGATCAAGGCGGGCCGCTGGGAGGTCGAGGGCGCCATGTGGGTCGAGGCGGACTGCAACCTGTCCTCGGGAGAATCATTGGTGCGCCAGGTGATGTACGGCCGCAATTTCTTTAAGGAAGAATTCGGCGTGGATTCCCGCGTGCTGTGGCTTCCGGACGTGTTCGGCTACTCCGCGGCGCTTCCGCAGATCCTCAAAAAGTCGGGCGTCGACTGGTTCCTTACGTCCAAAATCAGCTGGAACGACGTGAACGTCATGCCCTACGACGTGTTCAAATGGGAGGGCGTGGACGGCACGGGCATCAACGCATACTTCCTGACCGCCCAGAACAAGGGCCGCAGCGACGCCTTCACCAAGGGCACCACCTACGTGGCGAACACTACGCCCCAGATGGTGGCGGGCTCGTACAACCGCTTCCAGCAGAAGGAACTTACGCGCGAGTCGATGGTGACCTTCGGCTTCGGCGACGGCGGCGGCGGTCCCACGGACGACATGCTCTGGATCGCGCAAAGGCAGACCAAGGGCATCCCGGGACTTCCTGCGGCCAGGATCGAATTCGCGGGCGATATGCTGAAGAGGCTCGAGCAGAAGATCGAGGGCAACCCCAGGCTGCCCAAGTGGCGCGGCGAGCTCTATCTGGAATTCCACCGGGGGACGTACACCTCCAACGCGCGCAACAAGAAAAACAACCGCGACAGCGAGTTCCTGATGCTTGACAGCGAGCTCCTCTGCGTGACGGACAAGGTTGTTTCGGGCGGCAGGTTCCCGAAGGACGTTCTTCATGAGTGCTGGGAAATCATCCTCACAAACCAGTTCCACGACATCATACCGGGGTCGTCTATCCGCGAGGTGTACGAGCGCTGCGACCGCGATTATGCGATGATCCGCGAGGTTCTGGGAGGCATTCGCGACAATGCCCTCAGGAGCATAGTGAGCCGCATCAGGACCGACAAGCCCTACGTGGTGTTCAACCCGCATTCCTTCACGGGGAAGGGCTACGTTGAGCTTCCCGACAGGGCGGTCTACGTGGAAAACGTGCCCTCCAAGGGCTACAAGGCCGTCTCTCTGAGAGTCAGCTCCGCGGAAGCCGGGCTCGTCAAGGTGGACGAAAAGGCCCGCCTGGTGGAGACGCCTTTTTACAGCTGCAGATTTGACAAAAACTGGAACATTCAGTCGCTTTACGACAAGGACAACTGCCGCGAAGTCATAAGCGGCGGCCCCGGCAACGAGTTCCGCATTTACGAGGATTATCCGGACCAGTACGACGCCTGGGAGATCCAGGAATTCAGCGGATACAAGTACTACCCGCTCACCGACGTCGGATCCGTCGAGGCTGTCCGCAAGGGCGGCAAGGCCGGCCTTCGCGTCGTTCGCCGCCATCAGGAGAGCACAGTCACGCAGACCGTATGGTTCTACGGGCGCGACCGGCGCATCGACTTCGAGACCGAAGTCGAATGGGACAGCCTGCACCGTATTCTCCGGACAGCATTCCCGCTGGACATCAACACCGACAAGGCTTCCTTCGAGATCCAGTTCGGCACCATAGAGCGCCCGACGCACAAGAATACCTCCTGGGACCGCCAGAAATTCGAGACCTGTGCTCACAAATTCGCGGACGTTTCCGAGGGCGACTACGGCGTGTCGCTCATCAACGACTGCAAGTACGGCCACGACGTCCACGACAATCTCATGATGCTGACGCTTCTCAAGCGCCCTACGTACCCCAGCGAGGTCGCCGACAAGGGCCACCACTCCTTCACCTATTCGCTGCTGCCCCACAAGGGCGTCCTGAAGGACTCCGACACCGTCCGCGAAGCCTACATGCTGAACTTCCCGATGTACGCGGTCAAGGCGGGAAAGCCCGATGCGTCCGGCAAGGCAGAGAAGCCTGGTGCGTCCGACAAGGCAGTGAAGGCTGGAGCGTCCGCCAAGGCAGGGAAGGCTCTTCCCGAGGAATGGTCGCTGGTGACCTGCTCTGACGAAAATTTCGTGATCGAGACCGTTAAGGAAGCCGAGTACTCCGGGGATATGATCATCAGAGGTTACGAGGCGAAGAACTTCCGGGGCACCGCCAAAATCACACTGGGCTTCGACGCTAAAGAGGTATGGCTCGCCGACCTTAAGGAGGACAATATCAGCAAGCTGAAGCTTACCGGCAAGAGGTGCTTTGAGATTCCGTACAGGCCGTTTGAAATCGTGACGGTGAGGGTGGTTGTCTGAGATAAAAGGACAGACGCCTAAAGACAGAAGACAGAGAATCGAGGCTTGCGCTTTGAGACTTAAGGCAAAAGGCCGGTGGTTGGTGACCGAATACCAGCGGCCGGCCTTTTGCCTCCGGCCCCGCGCGGCGCGCCCTCCGGCCTCTGGCCTCTGGCCTCCGGCCTTACAGCAGCTTATTCCCGGCACTCAAAAAAGTGTAACGTTTTGTAGCAACATTTTCGGTTTTTATGTGATATAATGGTGTTCTAAAAACAAGCCGGCGCCTGATATTGCGGAGCCGCGAACGGATCGTTCGTTTTCAGAGAAGGGAAACCCGATTATGAAATTCATCCGCAAGCAGACTCTTATATCAACTCTAATAACGATACTGATGATATTCTCGGTTTGTGCCGCGAGCTTGTTTGACTCGCTGAAGACTGACGCTGAGGACGTCTCCGGCAAGAGGTTTGATTCGTCGTCGGCTTTTATTGTCGCGAAGCCCTTCGAAAAGGCGCCGGCAACGCTGGAGGCCACTGTGTCTGTTTCTGCGGGTTTTCAGGGGCGCGGGGGTGTTATTCTCGGGAATTACACCGGCAGCTCGAGGTGTCTTAATTTTGAGATCTACAACGGCGGGAATCCCCGGATTTTCTATATTGACGACGAAGGCGTCGGCCACAATCTGGTATTCACAAAGGTGGACGTGCGCGGCGGCGAGCCCGTACACGTGGCGATAGTCTGTGACGCGGAGTCCGGCAAGTACCTTTGCTACAAGAACGGCGTGCTTGAGGACAGTATTGACGGGGCGGCGGGCTTCAGTATTCTCGCGTTCGGGAACGCCTTGATGGCAGGGGGCGACAGGCGCGCCAATAACACCGAATTCTTTAAGGGCACGATCCAGGATATCGTTTGTTATGAGTCTGCACGGAGTGCGGAGGAAATTGCCGCGGACGCTGCCGGGAGAAGCGGGTTCGGCGACGCGATGATGGCCCTTGATTTCAGGGACGGCGGGGACAAATTACGTTTTGAGGACCTTTCGGGGAACGGCTTCGACGCCGAGGCGGTCGTGAAATGGCTTGACCACAGCCCGCCCCTTCTCGATTATGAATTTTCCATTTGCCTGGTGGGAGATACGCAGAAAATCAGTATGCGCAACCCGCGGCACGTGTCATATATTTACGACTGGATCTGCGACAATATCGAATCGAAGAAGATCGCCTTCGTGATGCACATGGGCGATATCACCGAAAACAGCTGGGACAGCGAATGGGCGGTGCAGAGCGAGGAGATTTTCAAGCTGAACGGCAAGGTGGGCTATTCCATGATCCGAGGCAACCACGACACCGTGGAGGGCTTTAACAAGACCTTCAGCGTGCCCGGATATATGGGGATGCTTCTCGGGACCTTTGACGGCACGCCGCTCAACAGCTATCAGACCTTCAACGCGGGCGGTCAGGACTTCCTGCACGTCTGCCTGGATTACGGAGCCTCAGACGCGGCGCTGAACTGGGCGGCGGGGATCATTGAAGCGCATCCGGAGCACCTGGTGATCATTACGACGCACTGCTACCTTTACCACGACGGTACGACGCTGGACATCAACGACCCGGTGCCGCCCAACTACAAGGGCACCAATGACGGCTGGGCCAACAACGGCGACCAGATGTGGGACAAACTTATGTCGAAGTACCCCAACATCTATATGGTGTGCTGCGGCCACGATCCCTGGGACGAGGTGGTGGTGGCTAAGCAGCGCGGCGACAACGGCAATATCGTGACCGCGATGCTGGCCAATCCGCAGGGAATAGACCTGGTCGAGGGCTCGTCGGGCATTGTCACGATGCTTTATTTTTCCCGCGACGGCAAGCGGATGCAGATCGAGAATTATTCGACCATCCGGCAGAAATATTACGTCGGCTCCCCCCAGCAGACGGTCGAGATGCCGGGTTTTCCCTCGTATCCGCCGAAGCATTTGAACGTGGACGTGAAGCTCGGGGAGCATCTGAAGGTGCTTTCGGGGCAGGCGGACGCTGCGGCGCCCGCGAATGAACATGGGGATGCTGCGGTGCCCGCGAATGAACATGGGGACGCTGCGGTGCCTGTGAATGAACAGAGCGGTGAAGCTTCGTCCGTGAATGAACAGAACGGTGCTGCGCCCGCGAATACCTTCGAGATCACGGAGTCTTCCGGCGGATTCACACTGAAGGTCCCCTTCGGCGAGCCCGTCAATATCGTCCTGGTGCCCGAGGAGGGCTATTGCATTCCAGAGAATTTTACTTGCGAAGCCTGTGAAGGCGTCACGGTCACGCGTGAGAGCTTTGACCGGCTTGTGATTTCGGGCACTCCCGTATGGCACGCGTCCCTGAAGCTTGGAGACGCGGAGGCGCACGTTCCGTCGGATGTTATCCGCGAGAATGAGACCCTGCAGGACTGCCTGAATAACGGCTCCTACGAGGAGGCGGTGTACTGCTCGAAGTGCGGAACCGAGCTTTCGCGCGAATTCTTCGAGATCCCCGCCAACGGTCACGTGTTCGGCGGATACGCGGTGACGACGCAGCCGACCTGCACCGGGGAAGGCGAGGAGAGGAGATATTGCCACGTCTGCGGAGAGTATGAGTCGAGGGTGATTCCCGCCGCAGGCCATAAGCTCCAGACCCACCAAGGCATTGACCCCACGGAGGACGAGCCCGGGTGCGAGCCTTACGAAACCTGCGAGACGTGCGATTATACGACCTACAAGGAGCTTCCGCGCCTCGCAAAAAGCGGGCCCGACGATACCGACGCCCCCACGGTCAACGTAAGCACGGTCGAACCGCATCAGATCACGCCAACGGTTCCCGATAATCACGTCGTCCGCTTTGTGGACGCGGTGTTTGCGGCGGACAAGCTTTGCCCGAGCACCGGTATCCGGGAGGTGGCCGACGAAGAGGAACCGGGTGATGACACGGCCGGGCGGGATGACAAAGAGAATAAGGCGAAGTGAGAAAAGTGTGAGCTTCTGCCTTGAGAGCCAGGTGCCGGATATCGAGTGCAGGGCGCCCGGCGCCGTCCGCACGTTCCGCGCGAATTATGAAGCTTGAGTTATGAATTTCGAGTTATGCCAAAGGCCGGAAGCCGGCGCGTTCTGTGCGCCGGCTTCCGGCCTTTGGCCGCCGTTTTCCGGGATCCGGCCTGTGGCTCCCTGCATTTTCGCAGCAACGGAGACAGGGAAGCAATTAAAAGTAATTGCGCTTAACTAACGACTCACATCCCATAACCCGTTGTTCATAACATCCGTTCCATAACAGCGCGAAACGCACCCGGCACTCAACCCAAAAACTCATACCCGATCCTCAGCTTGGTTCCGCCAATCATGACCGTGCCGCGCTCCGAAAATCCAAGCTTCAAAAGAAGCGAGCGCATGACCGCATTTTGAGGGTGCGTATCGATCCTGAGGTGCCCGCCTGACTCTTTTATTGCCCAGTTGAGGCAGCAGGTGCCGATCCCTCTTACGGACCGGTCCGCAGCAATGCGGTGTACGACCCCGTAGGGCGCAGCACTGAGCCATTCTCCGCCGGCAATTCCTTTGTAGTCCGGTTCCGGTTCGGGGCCGAAGTCGTAATAGAAGGTGCCGCATACCTCGCCGTCGGGGCTTGCCTCGCTGTCGGGGCTTGACGCGCCGTCAGCATGCCTGACGCAGACGTAGCATTTTCCGACTGAAATGTCATTTGCCGTCACGCTTTCGGGCGGCCAGCGGTCGGGCCCCCATTGGTCCGGGTTTCCGGTTTCGGCCATGAATCTGCGTGCCTTCTCAAATATTTCCCTGAGTCGCGTAAGGTCCTCCGGGCGCGCCTTTCTTATTGATAATTCGCCGACCGGCCGGTGTTCCTGCAATTCGCACATAATGACTCCTTAAACGCTATACAGATTCGATAAGCCTGCTATGCCCGTCATATATTTTCGTCGGGTATAGCATCAGAGTATAACGGCAGGGTATAACAGAAGGGTATAACAGAAGGGTTTGGCCTTCCGGAATGCGCCTGTGTTCCTGATTGCTCCGCCTCAGGAATTATATCCGTGAAGCCTCGATCACGCAAGGGTTATTTCAAAATCATGCCTGAACGTCTTGCTGAACACTTTGAATCGATTTGAGAGATGCTTCCTGCACGGGTTACGGTTTTTCGTCGCGGAATGATTATTTCGGCACTTTCGGGTATTTTCGAGAATTTATCAAAAAAAATGAATATTAATAAAATAGTCGCTGAAAATCTATAAAAAAGTATTGCAAAGTAAAATTAATATGTGGTATAATCTACTCCGTAGGTTTGGGATAATTATGTCCGGAGCTTTCGGTGAATTCAAACCCTTTACAGCCCGTTTCAGGGCCGGGTAGATTCAGCTGTGACTTTAAGTCAACAGCTTATCACGAGAAGTTTTGCGATTATTATCTTAAACGTACGCGTTATTTCGATATTCTCCCTTCGGAAGCCACACCGGAGGCGAATAGAATGCCGCGGCATTCCCGCGGTTGAGCTTTTAGCCGTGAGGCGACTTGCCGCGGCATTAGATTTTTCCTCCTGTGGAGGGAGGGTTAAACAAATGTCACGTTGTTGACAAATAATTGAAAGGAGTTTTTCGACTATGAAGAAAAACAAGATTATGAGAATCGCTTCCGTTCTTTTGGTAGCAGTTCTGATTTCCACTTGCGCTATCTCCGGCACTTTTGCTAAGTACGTAACGAAAGCTTCCGGCGCAGATAAGGCAAGAGTAGCTAAGTGGGGTATCCTTGTTGGTGTCGAAGGCGATCACCTCTTTGAGACCACCTATGCCACCGATGATACGACCTACACCGGCGCAGACAGTGTTGTCGCAGCATACAAAGTTCTTGACTTTGATGCCGATGATATGGACAGAGTTGTTGCTCCCGGCACAAAGGGCGCCATCACCGCTACAGTGGTTGGTACTCCTGAGGTTGCTACCCGTTACACTCTCAAGATCGCTGACTGGGAAGATATCGTTCTCCCCGGCGGTGTGACATACACCGATGAGACAGAGTACGTTCTTGGTTCTGGCTACACCAACACCTACACGCTCGAGGCTGATTATTCTCCGATTAAGTGGGATATCGTTATTACGAACAGCAACGGCACCACCATTGGTCTGCTCTCGACTGCGAAGGATATGCTGGCTAACGATGAAGCTAAGGAGCTTGTATACGGATTCTCCGCTACAGAAGCAAAGGTTATCATTTCTACCTATGCCGAGCAGCTTCAGGATCTCGTGGACAGCTTCGTTGCAGACGGCCACGATTCCAAGATCACCATTGATCCGGAAACCGGCGACATCGAGCTCTCCATGGACTTCGATCCCAATTCCGAGATGGATTACACGTTTGCTCTTTCCTGGCAGTGGAAGTTTGAGGGCCCCAGCTACGCTATTTCCGGCCCCGCTTCTGCAGTGATGTTCGATGCAGAGACTGTTGACAAAGCTGACACAACTCTTGGCAACAGGATCGCTGTTCAGCTTGATCTCGTTGATGGTTCTGCTGACACGACCCTCGACGGCCTCGTAATCGGAGCTACTGTAACCGCTACAGCTACTCAGATCGACTAATTAAGTCTGACAGTTTAATACCGTTTAACGGTAGATGATAAAACCGCCTGCTTAAGTGGCAAAGCAGGCGGTTTTTCAACGTGCTTCAGGATCTCCGTCCCAGGGTTGCTTCCGGAAGGCATAAGCTTTTTTTGTTCCCGAGGAGCTTCTCATCCAATCCTTATATGTTTTAATTTATAATTGTTTTATCTTTTTAAGCAAGCTTGTTTTTGTTTTAGTCCGGGTTTGGTATTCTTTTGCGATACTCCTGTATTGTTTCGGCCCACGCTCATTTCCGTATTGACCCGCGCCGGTAACTGTATTGCCTCATGCCCGTAATTGTATTGCCTCGCGCCCGTAATTGTATTGCCTCGCGCCCGTAATTGTATTGCCTTACTCCCGGAATCGTTTTGCCGCACGCATGTGTTTTCCCGTGCCTGCTTTTTTTCATATTTGTATTTTTCCACGTTTGTATTTTTCCACGTTTGTATTTTCACGCTTTTGCATTTCTTCGGTGCTGCTTTGTATGGTTCACACTGATTTCGTACTTTTGCCCTTGATTTTTGAGAATATATACCGGGATATTGCAAGGGGATTTCGCGTTTTTTGGTGATTGTGAGTAAATTCGTGGTTTTTCTGCATTTTTGTGCGGTATTAGCGGTACTTTGTGTATTTTTCGGTATTTTCGGGATTTTTCTTGCTTTAATTACGTTATTGTTTTATAATTAGTACTGATTATGGGGGACTGTGCCTTTTTGCTTTAAATCGGCATTGTTGCTCTCTGAAATGCATTGACGGGAGACGCTGAAGAACATTGCTTCCTTATATCAACATCGGTTCGTTCAAATTATCCACATATTACACCGCCATGTTTTTGGGATACGTGGTGATGGTTGTTCTTATGATGCTTCCCGCGCGCCGAAGGATATATTCGATCAGCAAAATAAAGGCGTTTCTGTTTGCTACGGCGGTGCTGGTGGTCGGAATACTCGGCTGCAAGCTTCTTTATACGATAGAGAATTTTGATATCGTTCTGAGGGACGGCTTTACGTTTGGGGGCTTCTCCTTCTACGGGGCGGCTTTTTTGGTGCCGCTTATCATGCCCTTGTTCGGATTGCTGCTGAAGATGAACGTGTTTGATACGCTGGATAATTCCGCTGTCAACGTTCTCGGGATGCTGGGAACGATCCGGATAGGGTGCATGCTTAACGGATGCTGCGGAGGCACTTCTTTTCATATCAACCATTTTACCCTGACGTGGCCCACACAGCTTCTGGAAGCGGTATTTGACTTTGGGATTCTGGCGTGGCTCCTGGTTTTGGAGACGCGTTCAGACAGGTATTACAGGGGCGGACTGTATCCGCGGTTTATGATTTCTTACGGAATCATCAGGTTTATTATTGAGTTTATGAGGGATACGCCCAAGGACTGGCTTTGGCTTTCGCACGGACAATGGTTCGCGATCGTTGGCATAGCCGTCGGGATCGGGCTTTTAATTATTGTAAAGAGGTTTGGTCATGTATACAAAGCAGAAAAGTAAATGTTTGTTTTTGAGTGCAGACGACAATAACGACAGCGCAAGGATGAGCAAGAGCTTTAAGATTATTTTGGGCATTTGCGCGGCATTGCTGGCTGTGGTCGTTCTGGCTATGTTTGCCTTTGCGGCCGGAGTAAACATCGGAGTAGAAGGACTTGGCGCGGAATCCTCCGGCAATGCGAGCTGGACTCCCGGCAGCGCAGGCGTCTCGGGAAGTGTAACCGCGAGTTCTTCCACCGGCTGCACGGGCACTACTTACACCTCGCGCAACGGTACGCTGGTTTTCACCAACAATTCGGGGGAGGCTGCTGTTTTAAGCTTTGATTATCAGGTTGCTTTGAACGGCGGTACAGTTTTGATTGACGGGAATTCCATCGGAAACGACGGCTCGTTTACCAAATTTCTTGCGGCAGACGAGACGGTGGCCGTAGTCATTACCTCTAATGAAGCAAACAGCAACGCTACCTCGATCGATATTGACAATATCAAGCTTGAAGCTGAGACCGAGGTCGTTGTCACTTTTGAGGCTGCGTCAAACGGCAGCTATTCCGTGAACGGCTCCGCGATCACATCACAGACTCAGCTGACCTTCAGCAACAGCGAGGCTGTAGCGGTTTCCGCTTCGCCCGCAGGCGGTTATAAATTTGTGGGCTGGTACAATGAAACGACCGGCGATTATTTCGAGCTGACAGCGTCTGTTTCCGTTTTCTTTACGGAGGACCTGACGGTCCGTCCGGTTTTCACACAATCCTCCACACCGGTGTTCAAGGTTGGAAAGCAGATGTTCCTCGACCTTGACGAGGCGGTTTCATTCTGCGAGAGCAGCGATGAGTCCGTGGTGGTGCTTGTTTCCAACGGAACGCTTCCCGCGGGCGATTATACGATTCCCGACGGAGTGACGCTGCTGGTGCCTTTTGACGACGCTCACACTGTTTATACAAACGAGCCCGGAATCGTGTACGGCTCCCACTCCAATCCTACGGCTTACATGACGTTGACTATGGCTGACGGTGCGGCGATCACCGTGGAGGACGGCGGCAAAATATCCGTTCCTTCCAAGCTCAGCGCCACCGGAACGGGCATCAATTCCTGGAACGGAACGCCGACAGGCGCAGGCGGCCGCGTCGTTATGAACGGCAGCAGCTCCATTGTTCTGAATTCGGGCGCGGGCTTGTACTGCTACGGCTATATTTCCGGTTCGGGAAATATTATCGCGCAGCCTGGAGCCGTCGTGTACGAAGCTATGCAGTTCAGGTGCTGGAGGGGCGGTACGGCCACCTCAAGAATGACAAGCGGCGTATTCCCGATGTCTCAGTATTACATTCAGAGCATCGAGGTGCCGGTAACGTTCCACGCCGGATCGGAGGAGAAGGTGTACGCGGCGATCAACGCCAATTCGCAGGCTTATACCGCTGAAGCTACCTTCATCGGCTCGACCGGTATGTTCCGGGTCACGGAGGGTAGCATTACCAAGCGTTATGACGGAGCGAGAGACAGGCTGGTCGTAGACGTTGACGGCGATTGCTCGCTGGGCAATCTTGCTCTGGTACTGGGCAGTTTTCTCAATCTGGACACGACTAATTTCGATATGCCCATCAATAACAATATCACGCTCATCGTTCACTCGGGCACCATCACCTGTGACTTAAACGTCGCACTGCTGCCCGGCGTAGAGCTTATTATCGACGAGAACGCTTCCGCAAAGGTGAGCGCCGGTAAGAGCATTTACGTATATGATAAAAGCGAATGGGGCCCCTACGCCGCCAGCGGTCAGCAGCTCGTTGTGGTTGGATATTCGACGGTTAACGGAACCACCGCCAAGCGCACCGCGTCCTCGCTTGTGGACGCCACAATCGACGTGAACGGCGTGTTTGAAATTTACGGAGATATTTACACCACCGAATCCGGCGCAAATATCATCAGCAGCCAGGGCACCGGGCAGATACTGTTTAAGAGCGCCGCAGGCACGAATACGATCACCCAGCAGGCGACGCAGGGCGGAACCGGCGGCACGACCATTACGAAGATCGATATCCCCATTACGTCCGCAAAGCTGAGGCACGGTCCCAACAGGGTCGTATCCGACGAATATCTTGAAACGGACGGCGCAGAGGCGAACACGGTATACACTTATTGCGCAGAATGTGACGCCTGGGACGCGCAGATCCACAATCATTCAGGGTTTACCGTTATCTGGGTAAACTGGGACGGAACCGAGCTGGAGGTTGACGAAAACGTGCCCGCGGAGACGCTGCCCACTTATGACGGCGAGACTCCCGAGAAGGAAGGCGACGCGCAGTACACCTATACGTTCATCGGCTGGACGCCTACTGTTTCTCCTGTGACAGGCGACGTGACTTACACCGCTGATTTCGACAGTACTGTCAACTTCTACGACGTGACCTGGGTGATCGACGGCGTCGAAACCACCGAGCAATACGAGTACGGCCAAACTCCCGAGCACGAGGATCCTGTCAAGGAGCCCACCGCGCAGTACACGTACACCTTTATCGGCTGGACGCCCGAGATCAGGGAAGTCACCACCGACGCCACGTACACCGCCGTATTCACTGAGAACGCAGTTACGTTCACGGTCACGTTCAAGAATTATGACGGTGAGGTTCTTCTTGAGACGGAGGTTCCTTACGGGGAGGTTCCCGTGTTCACCGGCGACGAGCCCGTCAAGGAATCGGACGGCAATTTCGCTTACAGCTTCGCCGGATGGTACAAGACTCCTTCCGCGTGCTACGGCCCGGCGACTTACGTGGCTGAATTCAACGGAGTTGCCCTCGAAAGCGCGATTCTTGACGAGGATCTGAAGTTCTCCACAGTGGCGCTCTCCCTGTTCAACGACCTGAGCATAAACTTCAACATGGACAGCGCGGTTCTCACCGACGCCGGATACACCGAGGTTTTCGTGATCTCAACTGTCGATAACAGAGCGACGCTCATTAACGGTATCGCCAACGGCGCCAAGACCACGTTCAGCTACAAGGGAATTTCGCCTCAGTACATGAACACCACCGTGTATTCGATCATATTCGCGGTGAAGGACAACGTGCTTTATCGCGGCAATACAATTGAGTACAGTATCGCGGACTACTGCATGTACTTCCTGAATGACCCCTCCGGCACGTCCGACTACGACAAGGCACTGTACGCCCTGCTGGTGGACCTCCTGGAGTACGGCGCCAACGCGCAGAGGTATGTTGATTTCCGCGCAGACGACCTGGCCAACGGATTCCTTGAAGGAGATACGTTGCTTTTCGGCAACGGCGCCACGGTATTTGCCACCGAAAGCGACTATGCCACGACCGATCCGGTCAGCGACCCGCTTGCCGATTGGACCGACGTGCAGGTGCTGCTCGACAAGGCCTTCCGGATCAGAATCAAGTTCACCGCCGCAGACGTGACGGGGCTCAAGATCGTTGCGGAGAGCAACGGCAAGGTCTGGACGTACGATGCGGGCGCATTTGTGCAGGACGGAGCGGACGTTTACTATGTAGACTTCGCCGGCTTCAACTTCGCCCAGCTGAAGGACGTGGTGTCCTTCACGGTCAAAAACGCCGACGACGAGGCGGTCAGCAGCACAGTGAGCTACAGCGCGCAGTCCTACGTCAATTTCGTTAATGAGAATCAGGAGCTGTTCGAGAATGCGATCGGCGCCGAAATGACCCTTAAGCTTACAGATCTCGCGAATTCGCTTATGAGACTGGGCGAGTCCGCCAAGGTCTTCATCGAGGAGGCTGTTGCGGCGGCTCAGGCTGCATAACGGTTTCTTTTGGCAAGCGCGCAGCAGGCGCTGATCAAATTGCTCGCCGCAAGCGCGGTATGCTATTCTGATCGGCACATACTTTAGAAACACAATAATACCGGAAAGCACACTTTAGGGGAGCACCCTGGCAGGGAACGCAGATACGGCTGTACGCGTCAATGCCTGAAGGGAGTACGATCCACAGGGTGTGCTTTCTTTAGATCCCGGAGAAGCTGCTTTTTGCCCGACCGGTAAATCCGGGGCCTTAAGAGATTTAACGGACTTAATGGACGTTATGGACTTAATGGACGTTATGGACTTAATGGACGTGATGTTCGGGCGAAGAGTGTGCGGCGGTTAATGGTCGTTGGTTTGCGGTCGGAGCTGGCCGCGCATTGACGGTCTGCTCCGACGGTCGGCACTGAAATGCCGCGGTTGGTGGCCGCGGTTTAGTGGCCGAACTTTGAATTTACTCAGTGAAAGCGCCGCCCAAACATGCTATAATACTCCCGGAGCGGGCGTGATTCGACCGCCTTGCTTTCGCGTCTTTTTTTGCATTATCACAAATACATGAAATTTATTCACGGGATCTCAAATTATGGAAGCTGCCTTCACGGATATCCGCTGCAATTCATGCGGCGCGCCTGCACGGTTTGATATCGTGCACCAGGAATACCGCTGCTCTTATTGCGGGGGTATTGTCGGGCTGTCCGACGCAGTGTCCGATCTCGACAATTCGCTTTCCCGGTACACGGAGACGCTGCGGAATTCGGATTCTTGCCGCGGCCTTGCCGGTGCGCTTTGCAGCGGCTGCGGCGCCGAGATCGTTTTTCGCGAGAACGAGCCCCTCTCCGAGTGTGCTTTTTGCGGCAGAAGTCTCGTGCGCAAGGCGTACGCGGCCGGCCGTGACCTTCCGCGGGGGATCATTCCCTTCGGCGTTACCAGGAGCGAGGCGGAGGCTCTTATCGGGGAGTGGTGCAGAGAGAATTCTTCGCGGCAGGAGGCTGCATTGCTGGGCCCTGTTGCATCGAGGATACAGGGCTTTTATCTGCCCTACGACCTGGTGAAGGGGCCGGTGCACATGAAGGTGTCTGCGCCCGATACGACGCGGCAATACGATTGCGAGGGCTTCCTGGAGGAGGGCTTTGTCAACAAATCCGCGGACCTGGACAATCTGCTTCTGGACGGCATGGAGCCCTTCGACGGCGCGGGGCTGGAGGATTTTGATTTCGGGTACGTGGCGGGCCAATGCATAAAGCTTGCGGACGTGCTACCTTACGACGCGGAGCTTCGAGCGGCTGAGGAGACCGCGGAGATCTACAGGCCATTCGCGGCGGATACGCTGGTGACCAAGGCGGTCACGGTGGAGGCGGACGTTGGCGATACGGTCAGCATTCCCGTGCTTCTTCCGGTATATTACGTCTCGAAAAACGGGATCACGGCGGCCGTGAACGGACAGACCGGCAAGGTGAGCGTTAAGGCGCTCGCCGACAAGGAATACCTGACAGTGCCCTGGTGGTTCAAGACGCTGCTGGTGGCGCTGCTTTTCTTCGGCGTGCCCGCGCTGGTCATGCTCCTTTTGGGAAAAGGCGATCCGCGGAGTCTGGCGCCGCTGACGGTGGTGAACTGCTTCCTGGCCGCCTTCGGCTTCGTTCTGTTCATTTCAAGAGGGGACGCGGGCAACCGCTTCTTAAGGGTCAGGATCAGGGAGATACTTACGTCCGGCGGAAGGAGCTTCACGCGCAGCGGCGGGAAGCTTGTGCTAAGCGACAGGATACTGAAGCGCAAGGCCCGGGAGCCGGTGTTTTTTGAGCAGATCGACGGCAGACGGACTCCTGTCGTGCTGAGGTTTGTCACCCCGATGAAGCTGTTTTGGATGACGGTCGGGGCGGCCCTGGTGCTGCTTTCTCCGATAATTATCGCGCTTTTCATTAACGGGTTTGACGTTGACCGGCTGGCCATCCCCGCGGCGATTCCCTGGTTCACGCTGATGGGGCCGCTGCTCCCGATCCTTTTGATGAAATTCGGCATAAGGGACGCGCGAAGCAACCCGGCAGTCTATATTATTCGCGAGAATGCAGGACTTCAAAGGTACCGCGCCGGGGGTGGGCCTAAGGAGTTTTTTAAGCGGCTGATTTTTGTATTGCTTTTCCCGCCCACTTATCTGGCGATCGCGCTGTCGGTGCTTGTTTTCCTTCTGCTCATTCAGATCATCGCCTTCGGCGGCGGGAATTGAACGGATGGCCCGGCACGGGAATTGAACGGATGGCCCGGCACGGGATTTGAACGGAAGGCCTGACGCCGGAATTAAAAGACCAGCCAGGTCGCGGGATGCGGAGAGCGGACTTTTGCGAGAGACGCGGACAGCGGCTTTTCGCGGCAGCACTGGGCGGCACTTTATAATTATCGGGAATCTCAATCAGTAAAGATATACAATGAATTTGAAAGCTTCAAAACGCGCAAAAGCAATAATCGAGTGGTTCCAAATCGCGGCGGGCCTTGTCGTGTTCTCCTTCGGGGTACACCTCACCATTTACGCGAATATCGGGCTTGCGCCCTGGGACTGCCTCGGCATGGGTATCGCGAAGCACACCTTCCTGAATTACGGGCTGGCGATGACGGCGATGTCCGTGGTGATTCTGGCAATCGACCTGCTGCTCAGGGAGCGGATCGGCTACGGCACCATTATTGACGCGCTTCTCACGGGCAATCTGGTGGAGCTCTTTAACCGGCTGAACCCATTCCCGGAAAATCACAGCCTGTGGGTGGGCGTCGCGGTGATGGCGGCGGGCTTCGTGTTCATGGCCTTTGGCATGTTCATTTACATGAAGGCGGCGCAGTGCTGCGGGCCAAGGGACTCTCTGCTCGTGGGGCTCGGAAAGCGCATTCCGCGGGTGCCCATCGGAGTCGTGGAGATATTGCTGTGGGCGGCGGTGCTTCTGGCGGGGTGGCTTCTGGGCGGTCCCGTGGGAATCGGAACGCTTCTCAGTACCTTCGGGGCAGGCGCAGTAATGCAGGCCGTGTACGCCCTGATACGTTTCGAACCCCGCAGCGTCAGGCACCGGGACGTGATCGAGGTCACGAAGGAGATTTTCGGGAAACAGTAGGCGCGCGGCTTGTGCGGAAGCCCGATAAGGCGCAGGCGTGCCGTCCGGGTGCCCCACAGGTGCTTCGACCAAAAATTCTCCGGTGCTTTGCCAAGAGATTCTCCGGCGTCCCAAAAGTTCTCCGGCTCTTCAAAAAAGTTACGAAAAGCAGTCCGGATTTGTTATAATTATCGCGAAGAAGTCCCGAATCGGGGAGACGGTGGAAAATGTGCACAAGTATTGTCGTTAACAGAAATAAAACAATTATCGGGTGGAACCTGGACGTGCTCGATTTTGAGTACAGGGTGAACCCTTCAGAGGCGGGCGTTTTCATAGAGATCAACGACGCGAAGGAAGGCTGGCTTCCGCTTTTCGGCGCGAACAGGCGCGGGGACTTCGTCGGTATGCCCACGTGCTGGCCCTTCGACGCAAGAAGCGATCCCACGGAGGGGAGCGAGAATCTGCTCCTGCTGGACATCGACCTGCTGCTCTGCAAGAAAACACTGGCCGAGATCCGCGAGATCGCCGAAAACAGGCCGGTTGCGAGCTTGCCCGGCGTGACCTTCATGGCGGCTCTTTCGGACCGCGAAGGCAACGTGCTCCACGTGATTCCGGGGCAGGGCTGCCTTTACTACGAGAAGCCGGACTGCAGGGTGCTGACGAATTTTTCGCCCTTCAAGCAGGACTCCGAAACGCATCCCTGGATGGGGTGGGACAGATACCGCAGGGCGGAGGAGATGCTTCAGGCGCAGGGTGACTTTGACGTGGCGGACTGCTTCAGGATACTGCAGGCGGTTGCCCAGGAGGTCTGCCCCACGGTGGTTTCGATGGTCAGCGACCCTGAGGCGCATACGGTTTACTGGTGCGAAAACAGACGCTTTGACGATATCCGAAAGTACACCTTCTGCTGCTGAGAACCGGCGAAAGACACGCTGCGCCAAAAAGCGCAGCAGCGTCCGGTGCGCTGACACAAGGGGATAGGAGACGGCTCAATGAAAAACAAATTCAAAAAAATATTGTTCCTCATATTCGGCTTGAGCTTTCTGCTTTCCACATTTTCCGCTGAGGCGGAGAATTCCGACGCCCCTAAAGCCGGAGCCCTTTCGGCGACTGTCTGGAGGAGGACGGATATCATTCTCAAAAGCGCGGTCAAGTACGCGAATCCTTACATGGACGTGGACGTCAGCGCGGTTTTTATTCACGAGGACGGCACCGAAATTCGCCTTGACGGGTTCTGGAACGGCGGCGACGAGTGGCGCGTGCGTTTTGCACCCACCAAGGCCGGCCTGTGGACGTACTCTGTCAGCTGCTCCGATAAGAGCAACCGGGGCATCGACGGGGTGACGGGGATAATCATTGCCGCGAAGAACGACGGGCCTACCGCCGTTGACAGGCACGGCTTCGTTAAGATATCCGGGAACGGCAGGTATTTTACCTACGACGACGGCACGCCCTTTTACTGGCTTGGCGACACCAACTGGCAGGCTCCGAACTACGTGTCTGTGACGCGCTGCAACTATCCCGGGTGCGGCTGCGGAAACCAGTTTAAGCATGAGGTCGACGACCGGGCGGGCAAGGGCTTCACGGTCTACCAGACGTATTTTGACAGCTCGGAGACGGACGGAGGCGGTCAGCGCGCGACGACGGAGGAGCCCGGACTGTGGCTTGAGAAGTACGTTAAAATCGACCCCGCTGCCTTCTCGGGCAAAATCGACTTGATGTTCGATTATCTGGCCGAAAAAGGCATGGTGATCGCCCTCGGCTACGGCGTGCACGCCAACACCGTCAATGCCATGAACGGAGAGGAGCTGGAGAGGCTGTCGCGCTACCTTACTGCGAGGTATGCCGCGTATCCGGTAGTGTGGATCACTGCGCAGGAGATCACGGGGGAGGAGCAGTTTGACAGATGGGTCGATTCGGCGAGGACCGTTGCCGCGGGCGACGGGTACAACCATCCGGGAAGCGCGCACCAATACCCTCTGCCGGCGGAAAATGAGTTCGTTGAAAGGCTCGGCAATGAGCCCTGGCACGACTTCTACGCGCTTCAGGGCGGCCACGGTGCGGAGATCCCCAAAAAGGCGGTTTACGAGAGCTATTGGAACAACACGCGGGCAGGGCGGGCCAAGCCATTTGTGGAGACTGAGGCAAACTACGAGGACATTATCTGCGGCACCTTCAACGGCTACGACGCCTCCCGCATTTCCGCCTGGAAGGCCAACCTCTGCGGCAGCTGCGGCTTCACATACGGGGCCACGGGCGTCTGGGCCAACAATTATTCCACCGCCGGCAACACCGGATGGCTTGGCACATTCAGCTACGAGCCCTGGTATATGGGCATCGACAAGCCCGGCTCCTTCGAGATGAAATACATGGCGGATTTCTTCGGGTACGTAGGCTTCAGCAGGCTTGTTCCGAGGTTTAACGACGCTGCCTTTTCGGACCTTGCGGACGAAGACAAGGTGGTTGCCTCTTCCGACAACGCGGACACGTACGTGGCATATTTTTACAACCGGAGCACCGGAACAGGGGTTCTGCGGGGGCTTGACCGCGCGGCTTGGTACGTCGCCAAATGGTACGATCCGCTCACGGGGCGCTTCGTGGAGATCCTGCCGGAAAATGCGCAGGGGATCGTGCCCGATAATTCACAGGGTGCTTCGCCCAAGAGTGCTTCGGATACTTCGCGAGAAGCTTCGCCAGGGAATTCCTGCCGCTTCACTGCGCCTGACGGAATATACGTGATCCCTCCGAAGCCGACCTGCGGCGACTGGGTGCTCCTGGTCACGAGCCGCGAAGACCTCGGCGAATATGTTACCGAGGATGCATACAGAGACAGCTTCGCCTCCGACCCGGCACATAACGCGGGCTTTGTAAATATTCTCGACGGCGCAACGGCCTCCGCGTCAAGCTGCAGCACCGACGCTTCGGGCGCTCCGATGTCGATTGACGGGACCCCGGACACCTGGTGGTGCGCGGAGAACGGAAATTTCCCGCAGACGCTCCTTTACGAGCTACCGGAGCCGCGGACGTTTGACGTTTTCGAGATGAAAATGTATCACGGCACCGTAAGCGCGGGCTACGTACTTGAAGCCTCCGACGACGGAAAAATCTGGAAGGAGCTCTACCGCTGCGAGGACGAGTTGGCGGTTTCATATATTGAAGATTCGCTCTTCGCCTGCGGCATGTATGAGCCTCAAACCGCGAAATATATCCGCCTGACCTTCAACAAGGTCGGAGGCAACTGGGCCGCCGTTATCGAGGCGAAGGCTTATTTGTCCGCCCGCAGGACGGGCGTTCCGGAATACGGCAGCAGAACGGCGGTGCCGGAGGTCAAATGCACCGGAAGCTTCATTTACGACGCGGACGGAAACGGCGCCGACACGACGGACGCGCTGTTTGACGGCGACGCGGAGACTCTCTGGAGACCTTACGCGCCAATAGCAACCCAGACGATATTGATGGATCTTGGCAAAGCCGAGCCTCTTCGAGGCATTAACGTGGTCACAGGGCCCGGTGCAGCGGTGCCCGGATACCGCATAGAGGGCTCCCTTGACGGCAAGCTCTGGACCGTGCTCGTCAATGCGGCGGTCAGGGAGAAAAGCGTCGTGTACGACGGCGGCAGAAGGGTCGTGACCGAGGCGCTGAGCGGCGAATACAGGTACGTGAAGCTGCTCTGGCTGAATCTCGACAGCAACAATGCCGTTAAGACCATTGCCGAGATCAGGCTGTACGCAGGCGGCGAGCCTTTGGACGAAAAACCCGACAATACCCCGGACGGCGGGGAGGAAAACGGCAGATCCGGGAGAAGCATGTTTAAGAGGATCATTCTGCCGGCGACAGCGGTGCTCGCGTTATCAGGCGCCGGAATTGCCGGTATTGCGGCGGCCGTATCGGTGCGCCGAAGGAAGAATGGCCGGAGGTGAATACGGCCGTAAATATGAACTGCCGGAGTTGAATACGGCCGGAGCTAAAAAGCCGGAGACAGGAAAGCGGCAGTGAAGGGGCCGGCAGGTATTGCCGCGAAGTGCCTTCAGGCAGGTATTGCCGCGAAGTGCCTTTTTTTGGCGGCCGCCTCTGCGAAGTGCCGCGCTGCAGCTATTGCCGCATAAGGTCACGTGCCGGGCATCGCCTTTTTTGGCCCACGCGGCATACATTATCGGGAAAATTACTGAAACGGTTTCAAAGGAGACAGGCAACATGGGCATAGTGGTTAAATTGTACAAGGACAGCATTTTAAGGCGGTACGACAAAGACTGCGCGATACCTTATTACAGCGGCAATGACTTCGAGGGCCTCAGGTTTGAGGAGGAGTCCTTCACGAATTCCGAAGGCGTCGAAATCAGGTACTTTACGTATTTCTACGAAGGCTTCAGGACCGACAGGCTGATTCTGTTTTGCCCGGGAATAGGCCCCGGACACACCGCCTATCTCTCGGAGATCGAGGCCATATGCCGCGAAGGCTTCCGCGTGCTGACGCTTGATTACACGGGCTGCGGCGCCTCAGGCGGCGAGAAGCTGTCCTCCGTGAACGCATCTGTGAGAGACGCGATGGAGCTTCTCGGGCTTGTGAAGCCGGCTGTCGAGGTGATTCCGGTGGGGCATTCGCTTGGAGGGTATACCGCTCTTACCGTGGCAAACCTCAGCAATGAAGTAAAGCGCGCCGCGGTGATTTCCGGGTTCGTCAGCATTTCAGACGAAATGATGGGCTTCGCCAAGCTCCGTTTCCTGGCCAACCGCGTGAAGAGGTTTGAGGAGAAGAACAGCCCTGCCTACGGGAAGGTCGACAACCGCGCCTACCTTGCGGAGACGCAGGACAGGATTCTCTGGATACATTCCACGGACGACCCGATGGTCAATTACAAATACAACGCCGGACAGGTGCTCAAGCTGAACAACCCGGGCGTTGAGGTGGTGACGGTGCACAACAAGCGCCACAATCCCCAATACACCGGCGAGGCGCTTGCCGCCATGAACGCGTGGATAGGCGAGTACGGAAAGCTTGTGCGCGAAAAGAAGCTGGCGACGGTAGAAGAGCGGCAGGCCTTTTTTGAAGGCAAGCCCGTGTCGCGCATGACGGAGCTTGACCCGGAGGTGTTTGGCAGAGTATTGAAATTTATCGGGGAATAGGACGCCGGCAGGCTTCCTGAGAATCGGATTTCGATCGGAACATCGTTATCTTACCGGGATACAGTGCTCCATAGGATGAATTTACACTTAGATCGAAAAAACGAAAACAGGAAATTATCGCGCTTTTGCGTTTTTTGATGTTTTTCCGTTGAATTTACGGATTTCCATTGATGTTTTTGCGTTATTTGACGCAATTTTTACTGCTTTTTAAACGGTTTTTGCGTCGTTTCAGCGTTTTTTTCGATTTTTGTGTTGACATATTTTGAATTATTTGTTAAACTCATCTGTGGTTTTTCGATCAGGTATCGATTTAGCCCAGTATTTAATTTTGGGGGTACGAAAGATGTTGAAAGATATGTTCGTTGAGCCTGTTGTTGAAATAATACTCTTTAAAGCTGTAGACGTTGTAACCGCTTCAAACGGCGGCGACATTGATTTGCCTATTGATACGTTCTGATTTATTGCGTCGTATGCATGCAATGGATTTAAAGGCGCCTGTGCTGAACCGTTGTTGATTCAGTGCTTTCGGCGCCTGTTGTCATATTTGATAATTTGCAAAATGCCAAAGAAGCCCGAGGTGCGCGAGAAGTGTATGCGGGCTTTGCTTGTATCAAGGAGCCGGATTACTCTCAACGCGGGTTTCTTAATCGCGCGGCATACTGAGCCTATCACTGAGCACGCCGGCGCGTGAATCGTTCGTGCCTCAAAATGCAGACGCGGGATCCGATTCATTCAGCAGCTGCCGAAAGTCTCCGGCCTCCGGTCTTTTTCTTGGCACTCACCTCCGAAAACACGAAACTCTTGATTCGCCTCCCTCAAAACTGATATCATTCCGTCAAATCAGGTCCGGCCCGCAAGGCGCAGACCGCATTATAATGATTTCGGAGGATCATATCATGAAAAAATTAATAACTTTTTCGCTGGTA
>JAGDAX010000051.1 GCA_017848335.1 Clostridia bacterium
GGGGTTGTCAAGAGTTTGCGACGCTGCCCGGTGCCCCGGTGCCAGGTGTGCTGCGTGAGTTACGGGACGTGAGTTGTGGGATGAGAGTGTGAAGTTGACAGTAAAAATGCAGACAAGGGCACCCTGTTCGTTAACGGCCCGGCACCAGGCACCCGGCACATGGCGCTCACGCGCCTCACGCGCCCGCTTTTATAAAATACTTTACTAAACACCGATAAACTGTTATCATATAATTTTGTGCGGAGGTTCATTTTCGGGCTGACGCAGATGAGTTGCCGGAGGGCCTGTTTGCGGGCTTTTCGGGCTTTTGGAGGATTTTTATGATAGAGAAACTTGCTGAAATAAAAAAGCTTTTTACTGACAAGATTTCCGGCGCTTCCACTGAGGAGAGCCTCGAAAATCTCAGGGTTGAATTTTTAGGCAAGAAGGGCTTTATGACCGGCCTTATGAAGATGATGGGGCAGCTGGACGCGCAGGAGCGCCCGAAGGTTGGCCAGGCCGCCAATGAAGTCAGGACATATATCGAAACGAAGCTCGGCGAAAAGAAGAACGAGCTTAAGGCGCAGGCGCTTCTTTGCGCGCTGGAGCAGGAAAAGCTGGACGTTACAATTCCCGGCACACCGGCGGCGGCAGGGAGTCTGCACCCGCTGAACCAGGTGACCGAGGAGATGAAGAGGCTCTTCATCGGCATGGGTTACGAGATCGCGGAAGGGCCCGAGGTCGAGTACGATTATTACAACTTCGAGGCGCTGAATCTGCCCGAAGGCCACCCCGCCAGGGATACGCAGGATACCTTCTACATCACCGACAAGATACTTCTCAGGACGCAGACCTCCAGCGTGCAGATACACGTCATGGAGCACAAGAAGCCGCCCATCAGGATCATCAGCCCCGGCAAGGTTTACAGGGCGGATAATCTTGACGCGACGCATTCGCCCATTTTCCACCAGCTGGAGGGGCTTGTAGTCGACAAGGGAGTCACCATGGGCGACCTCAAGGGCACGCTCGAGATCTACGCCAAGGCCATGTTCGGCGAGAACACCAAGATACGGCTCCGTCCGCATCATTTTCCGTTTACGGAGCCCAGCGCAGAGGTGGACGTTACCTGCTGGGGCTGCGGCGGTACGGGCTGCCGCATTTGCAAGGGCGAAGGCTGGGTCGAGGTTCTGGGCTGCGGTATGGTGCACCCCGACGTTTTGAGACGCTGCGACATCGACCCGGAGGTTTATTCCGGATTTGCCTTCGGCATAGGCATCGAGAGAACGGCCCTCGCCAGGTACGGCGTGTCGGATCTCCGTCAGTTCTTCGAGAACGACGTCAGATTCCTTGAGCAGTTCTGATGCGCCGGGATTGATTATTGCGAACGTTTTCGCGAAGTTACAGCGGGATTTATTGCGAACGTTTTCGCTGAAAGCCATCGCGCACGTTATCGCGAAGGACGGAAATGACGGAGGATAGATAATTATGAAAGCACCTGTTAAATGGCTACTTGAATATACTGCAATAGATGATATCAAAACCGACGGGGACGTAAAGCGGCTGGCGAGTCTGATGACGCTCAGCGGCTCCAAGGTGGAGACGGTGGACAGGATCGGGAATGAGATCAAAAACGTGTTGGTGGGGAAGTGCGTTTCCATGAAGCGGCACGAGAATTCCGACCATATGTTCGTCTGCATGATGGACGTGTCCGGCAAGGGCGGGACGGTTCAGATAGTTACCGGGGCCCAGAACGTAAAAGAGGGCAGCCACATTCCCGTGGCTCTGGACGGCGCCGTTATCGCGGGCGGCAGGGTCATCAGATCCGGCAAGCTGAGAGGCGAGCTCTCCGACGGTATGATGTGCTCCTTTGAGGAGCTGGGCCTCGATTTCAGGAATTACGAGGGCGGCATAGACGACGGCGTTATCGTGCTGGAGGATCTTAAGGCGTTTGCCGGCTGCGATCCGGACGCTCTTATCGGGCGCGAGATCATGGACGTGCTCGGCGAAGGCTACGAGGATTTTGTGATCGATTTTGAGATCACCTCCAACAGAGCGGACTGCTTCAGCATACTGGGGCTCAGCCGTGAGGCGGCCGTGACAATGGGGAAGCCTTTTATCGCCCCCGAGGTCAAGGTCAGGGAGGAAGCTTCCGCGAAGACGTCCGACAATATCACCGTGGAGGTGGAGGATCAGACGCTTTGCCCGGCTTATTTCGCGAGGCGCGTCAGAAACGTCAAGATCGAGCCCTCCCCGAAGTGGATGAGGGACAGGCTTGAGACCTGCGGCGTCAGAGCCATCAACAATATCGTGGACATCACCAACTACGTGATGCTCGAATACGGCCAGCCCATGCACGCCTTCGACAGCAGGACGGTGAGGGGCAATAAGATTGTCGTCAGACGCGCCGCGGAGGGCGAGGTTTTCAGGACGCTTGACGACGTCGAGAGGACGCTGAATTCCAAAATGCTCGTGATCGCGGACGCGGAGGGCACCATCGGAATCGCCGGCGTTATGGGCGGCTTGAACTCTGAAATCAGGCCGGACACCACGGATATCATTTTCGAGAGCGCTACCTTCGACGCGGTCACCGTAAGGCGCGGAGCCAAGAGCGTCGGTCTGCGCACGGAATCCTCCTCGAGATTCGAGAAGGGGCTTGACCCGAAGCTGGCCTGCGAAGCCATTGACAGGGCTGCGCAGCTGGTGGAGGAGCTGGGCGCCGGCGTCGTCGAGAAGGGCAAGGTGTGCGTGGTTGCGCCGGACGCCTTCGCGGAGAGGGAGGTTCCCTTCGATTGCGGCAGGATAAACGCATTCCTGGGCACAGACATACCGACGGAGGAAATGGTGAAGATTCTCACCAGCCTCGAGTGCCGCGTCGATCCCGACAATAAGACCCTCGTGCCCCCTTATTTCAGGCACGATCTGATCTGTATGGCTGACGTTGCCGAGGAGATCGCCAGATTTTACGGCTACAACAACATCCGCTCCACGCTTCTTGACAATTGCAGAATGACTCTCGGCAGCCGCACCAGGCTCCAGAGAGTGCGCGATATCATCAGGCGCAGAATGGCGGACAGCGGCTTCCACGAGATGGTGAGCTATTCATTTGAGAGCCCCTCTGTGTACGACAGGCTCGGACTTCCGGCTGACGACGTTCACAGAAATTACGTGAAGATTTCAAACCCCCTGGGCGAGGACTACAGCGCCATGAGGACGTCAATGGTACCCACGCTCCTGAAGACGCTGGCGTTTAACCATTCCAAGAGGAACAAGAACACCTGGATCTACGAAATTGCATACGTTTACGAGAAGGATGGCGACGAGGACAAGCTGCCCGTACACAGGGAACAGCTGGCGGCGGCTGCCTTCGGAGATATGGATTTCTTCAGGTTTAAGGGCGTGCTGGAGGCGGTTTCGCTGGAGCTCAAGACCGGCGAGGTCAAGTACAGGCCGAATGCGGGATATACCTTCCTGCACCCGGGACGCGCCGCGGATCTGTATTTCGGCGACGCCAAGATCGGATACATGGGGCAGGTCCATCCGCTGACGGCGGCTGAGTTTGAGTGTCCCGCGGACTCCTTCGTGGCGGTGATCGACGTGGAACCTCTTTGCGAGAGGTACGTTGAGATCCCGAAGAGCAGGGAGCTTCCGAAATTCCCGGGCGTGATGCGCGACATCGCGGTAGTTGTGGACAAAAGCGTTCCGCAGGGTGATATTCTCGATATCATCAGGCAGCGCGGCGGCAGGCTTCTTGAGAGCGCGGAGCTGTTCGACTGCTACGAGGGCATACAGGTGGGCCTCAACAAGAAGAGCCTTGCCTACAGCCTGAGCTTCAGGGATCCCCAGAGGACGCTTACCGACGAGGACGTGGAGAAGGCGATGCGCAAGATACTGAACGGGCTGGAAACGCTTGGCGCGGAATTGAGGTAAGCGCCGCTTATGCGCTGCGTTAATGCTCTTTGCGCAAGCGCTGACGTCAGGGAGAGGGCGCTTTTGCCCTCTTTTTTGAAATTTCTTTTTGGGACTGTAATTGATCGCTGCGGGATCCTGTGATTCCCGGAGACCGGAACGGAGACCGGAATAATGAAGGAAAAAATCTACGATATTATTGTGCGCGAGCTTGACGGGGAGGGCTTCCCGGCGGAAGAATTCTCTCTGCTGAAATATCTGACGGAGACCGGCAGCGTGCAGGGCGGCGACGGCGCTTCCCCTGCGGACGGCGAGTTTGACGCTGTCATGATAAGGCTTCCCAGGCGCATCAAGCAGCCTGTGTTTGTGAATCTTCACGTGGCCTCAAGGCTCAAGAACGGTATCAGGGCGCAAAGCAGTCTGTCCGGCCGCCTCACACCGGGGCAGAAGAAGCGCGAGGACAAAAAGGCCGCTAAGATCGCAGCCCGCGAAGCGGAGCTGGCACTTCCTGAGCTTTCAGCCGAGGAGCGCGCCAAGCTTTCAAAGAGGCTGGAAAATATCAAAAAGCGTGCCGCGATCAGGAAGGAGCGCAGGGAGGAGAGGCTCACACGCCGCGTCAATGCCGCTGTCGATATTGCGGGAAAATACGAACCGGTGACGGTGGCGGATCAGGTGATTTCATTCCTGGACACCTTGCGCGTGAAGCACGGGGACATCCGGGACTTCGGCACGTACCTTTGCGAGAATTCCTGCACCACGCAGGCCGCAAAGCTGGGCCTTGCCATGCTGGGCTTCTTCGGCGACGAGACCTCAAAGCCTTTGGTCAAAAGCTTCTGCGGCTTCGAGGAATTTACCTATTTTGCGCTGAAAACTCTCAAGTCCATCACCCGCGGTCAGGACGAATTCACTGAATACTGCGTGACCCTTTTGGAGAAGCTCTCCGGCTGGGGAAAGGTGGCCGCGATCCTGGAGCTGCCGGACCGCATTGACGATGAAAATCTGAGGACGCGGATACTCGCCCACGGCGCCGGGAATAATATCGGCCTGTATATTACTGCCGCGGAATGCGCAATTAAGGGCGGGCTGAAGGAACTCATGCTTGAGTCCGAGCAGGCCGGGGAGCCTCTCGACAAGGCGCTGGCAGACGGGATCTGCAATATTTTCGACGGGCTGTTCCAGGCGGAAAAGATCAAGGACGCCGACAGCTTCAGCGAGGTTCCCGATATGGGGACGACAATTGCTTCGTTCAAGGAGGCGTACAGAAACGGGGCGTTCGACAATGCCGCCGAGGCGCCGAGGATCGCAAAGCAGCTGAAGGAGAGGTTTTGAATTTCGGCTGAGTGCAGCCGTTACATTACCCCGATTACAGGAAAAAGAACATGAAAACAGGAATCGACCAAGGTAATTACGTAAGCAGATACGGCTGGGAGCAAGGCCTGGAGAGAATGCGCCGCCACGGCTACGATACTCTGGACTTCCAGCTTTTCATTGACACGGACAACGAGCTTTTCCGTGTTGATGCGCCTGCGTTTTTCAAGACGCTGGAGGGCTACGCAAGGCTCTGCCGTAAGCATGACGTGGAGATTTTTCAGGTCCACGGCCCCTGGCGCTGGCCGCCCGTTGATTTCACCCCCGAGGACCGCGCCGAGCGCTTCGAGAAGATGGCCAAAAGCATCGAGGGCTGCGCCGCACTTGGCTGCGGCAATTACGTTATTCACCCGATAATGCCCTTCGGCGACAACGCGAATCCTGACCCGGAAGCATTCTACCGCATGAATTTTGAGTTCATGAACCGCCTTGTTGACGTGGCTGAGAGGTTCGACGTCACGGTCTGCCTCGAGAATATGCCCATGACGGCGCTGACCC
Source organism: Clostridia bacterium (assembly GCA_017848335.1). Lineage (GTDB taxonomy): Bacteria > Bacillota > Clostridia > UBA1212 > UBA1212 > UBA1212. The sequence goes on from JAGDAX010000051.1 coordinate 5,752, forward strand.
TTTCCGCGCCGCAGCAGATTTTCGATTTCGTAAAGGACGTCGACCGCGAGAAGCTCAAGATCTGCTTTGACACGGGACACGTGGCTGTGTTCGGACTTCAGCCGGGGGAGGAGCTGCGGAAGATCGAGCCGGGGTACGTGAAGGTCCTTCACGTGCACGACAATGACGGCCACCGCGATCTTCACTGGCTGCCCTATTTCGGAGTCGTTGACTGGAAGGACTTCTCGCGGGCCCTTGTTGAGACAGGCTTTGACGGAAGCGTTTCGCTTGAGACCGGTGTGCCCGCAAGGATACCCGAGGAGGTGCGTGAGCCTATGGAGCTGGCGCTCGCAGTGATCGTCCGGGAGATTGCCGGGCTAAGCTGTTGATACCGCGGATGAAGCCGAATAACGAAGAAGGCCCCGGCAGTTGCTTGTCGGGGTTTGTTTTTTGCCTTGTCGGGGCTGAGTTTTCACGTTGTCGGGGCTGGATTTTTGCCTTGTCGGGGGCTGGATTTTTGCCTTGTCGGGGCTGGATTTTTGCCTTGTCGGGTGCCCAAGGCCTTCCTCAAATGCTCCCTCAAAGACTGCCCCAAAGGCTTCCTCAGAGGCTGCTTCAAGCCGCCCCCTTTGAAGGCCTCACGCGAAGGCTCCACGGCCCCTTTTTTTCTTTACTTAAAGCATGGAATGTTTTATAATTTGCACGGGAAGAGGCGCCGCGATAGGACGGGGTTTTTCCGGGGCTGAAATTGCAGGGCAATTTCCCGAAATCCAACAGCAATATTATCAATTTGACGAGGAGTTTTCGTATTATGATTCACAAGATTGGTATCGTCGGCTACGGCGGAATGGGCAGCTACCATTGTTCCGGCATACGGGAGAAATTGTCGGACTGCCTGGAGGTAAAGGGCGTCTATGACGTGAGAGAGGAAAGGCAGCAGGCGGCTCTGGACGACGGACTTATCGCGTACGGAAACCTGGAATCTCTTCTCAACGACCCGGAGATTGAATTCGTGACAATTGCCACGCCCAACAATTTCCACAAACCGATTGCCATTGAGGCGCTGAGGCACGGCAAGAATGTTATCTGCGAGAAGCCTGTTACGATGGGCTCTGCCGAGCTGAAGGAGATTCTGGCGGTGGCCGAGGAGACCGGCAAGCTTTTCACCGTTCACCAGAACAGAAGGTGGGACCGTGACTACAGGATCGTCAAGGAAATCGCGGACTCCGGCATTATCGGCAAGCCGTATATGATCGAAAGCCGTGTGCAGGGCTCCAAGCGCGTGCTTCAGGAGTGGCGCGGCCGCAAGGAAAACGGCGGCGGTATGGTCTATGACTGGGGCATTCATATTCTCGATCAGGTCATGTGGATGGACAAGTCTCCGGTCCGCGAAGTGTATTGCGATCTGTTCTCGATTTTCACGAAAGAGGTGGACGACAATTTCAAGGCCGTCATCAAGTTCGAGTCGGGGCTCAACGTGCTTCTGCAGGTGGACACCAACTGCTTCATCAACGAGCCGCGCTGGCACGTGCTTTGCGAGGACGGCACCGCGGTAATATACGACTGGAGCTGCAGCGGGAAAATCGTGAAGCTCAAGGACGACAAGGATCTGGGCTGGGATAGCGTCATCGTTTACACTGAGGCGGGCCCCACCAGGACAATGGCTCCGAGACCGCGCGAGACCACCGAGGAGCTGCCGCTTCCGGACGTGAGACCTGACTGGAGCGACTTTTACAAAAACGTCATAGCAGCCGCGGAGGGCCGCGAAGAGCTTATCGTGAAGCCTGCCGAGGTGCTGAGAGTTATGAACGTTATCGACAAGCTGTTCGAATCCGGAGCGACCGGGAAGAGCGTTTCGGTTGGAGTGTGAGAAGCCGAGCGGCAAGTGCCCGGTGGCAGGAAAAGGCAAGAGGCAAGAGGCCAGAGGCAAGAGGCCGGAGGCCGGAGAGCGCTCCTGGCGAGGGTTGCCGGATGCGGCTCGGGATCGCAGATAACAGGTCAGGAACCGGCTTTTTCCAGGCCATAAGAAACATAAACGTGACAATGGTTTACGGCTGAGCGGTTGCGCAAACGAAGCGACCCGCAGCGGCAAACAGGAATGCAGGAGATTTAATTGGGATTTACTGAGATAATCGCCCTTTTGGGTGGCCTTGGCGCGTTCCTTTTCGGAATGAAATTTATGGGCAGCGGACTCGAGTCCGTGGCCGGGCCAAAGCTCGGAAAGGTGATGGAAAAGCTGACGGGCAACCGCTTTAAGGGTTTCCTGTTCGGACTCGGCTCCACCATTGTGATCCAAAGCTCTGCGGCGGCAACGGTGATGGTCATGGGCCTCATCAACGCCGGCATTCTCGATCTGGTGCAGGCGGCGGCGGTCATTATCGGCGCCAACGTGGGTACGACTATCACGGGCATCCTTATCGCGCTTGACATTACGTTCATTGCCCCCTTCTGCCTCTTTGTGGGCGGAATACTGCTTCTCTACGGAAAGCGCAAAAATTACAAGAAGGTCGGGCAGATCATTATCGGGTTCGGCCTGCTGTTCCAGGGGCTCAAGACAATGAGCAGCTCGATGAGCGGCCTCAAGGATCTGGCATGGTTCCAGAGCTTTATGAATTCGGCGTCCAAATACTCGATCCTGGGCCTGTTCATCGGCCTCGTGATGTGCGCGGTAATGCAAAGCTCCAGCGCGTCTGTGGGTATCGTTCAGGTGCTGGCGCTGCAGGGTCTGGTGCCGCTGCCGTTCGCGTCGTGCCTTGTGGCGGGCATCAATATCGGCTCGTCAATGCCGCCCTTCCTGTCGGCCATCAACGCCAAGAACAACGCGAAGCGCGCCGCCTTCATTTACTTCTTCTTCAATCTGGTGGGTACCGCGATCTTCGTGCCGCTTACGCTTTTCACGCCTTACACGAAATGGATCGAAAGCATGGGCACGACGCCGATGTTCGCTGTGGCGCTGCTGCACATATTCTTCAAGGCGGTCACCGCCGTGCTTATGATTCCGTTCGTGAAGCAGCTGGTGCAGCTTTCCTATAAGATCATCCCGAAGGTCGACCACGAAGGCGAGATGCGTCTCGAATTCATCGACCAGAACCTCAAGGGGTCGCCTTCCACGGCTAAGCTCCAGATTCAGAAGGAGGTTCTCAGGATGGGGCTTATAGCCAGGGACAACATTGTGAAGGCTGTGGAATGCGTCATGACCCGCAGCCTCGACAATGCCGATAAGATCCGGGAACAGGAGGAAATGGTCGACTTTCTCACCAACGCGATCACCGAGTATATGATCAGCGTGAACGTTGACGCGATGCCGCCGGAGGTGTCAAATTACATCGGCCGCGTTTTCCACGTGGTGACGGACCTCGAACGCATCTCCGACCACGCCATCAATATTCTCGAGAAGGGCGAGTCCTTTATGGAGATGAACAGCGACTTCTCGGACAGCGCCAAGGCCGAGATCGGGCCGATACTCGAGGACAACCTGAAGCTCTTTGACATGGCGCTCAAGGATTTCACCGAGGACCACGCCACGGAGCACGACCTTATCACGATGCACAACCTGGAACAGGCGATCGACGACAAGACGCGCACCGCCGAGAGAAATCACATCAAGAGGCTCCAGGCCAAGGAATGCACCACCGAGACGGGTATTATTTTCGTGCAGCTGATGCACGACCTCGAGAGAGTGGGCGACCACCTTTACAACATCGGCTGGCTTGCCAACGCCGACGGCGCCACCGTGAGAGAGATCTGAGAGGATACAAGTTGAAAAAAGCAATTTTTGTAATTTGCATAGCCGCGGCAATATTGCTGCTCGCAGCCTGCACGGAATCCGGCGGAGGCAGAACGCCGGGCGAGGATTCCACAATGGCTGTCATTAGAATACAAACGCCCGGGAATGAGATCCCGAGCGCCGGGCCCGCAGACAGTACGGAGTCATCCGGCCAATCAGCCGCGCCCGAAACGGAGGAAGCTCCCGGAGAGGCGACCGGGGTGCCCGCTACCGACACGCCCGAAGTGATCGAGCAGCCTACCGGCGGGAACACGCCGCCTGAGACCACTCCGTTTGTGGAGCGGTATATGGACATTGAGGCATTCAGGACATTCTACGTGAACCCCGGCAGGGATTACACCTTCGAATTCGGCAATTCCGACGGGCTCTCCATTAATACACACGGCTCAATGTCCGCCGCCTTTGAGGGCGGCAGCCTGAAGGTGAACGCTCCCGACACGGGCTACGCCAAGATCTACAACAGAAGCGGCGAAACGGTCGGCTTCATTTACTCGATCAAGCCGGCGCCCAAAAGCGACGCCCGCAGGGTCAAAAGCGGCTTCCCGTACTATCTCTACTTCGAGAAGGGCAGCCACACGCTCACCGTCTACAAGGCGGACAGCGACGGATACTACACGGTGCCCTTCAGGACGATCTGTTCGGCTTCCGGCTCAACGCCCGCTAAGACGCCCCTGGGCACGTTCACGCTCGGCAGCAAGCTCCGCTGGAAGGTCTTCAGCTCCAACTGCCACGCACAGTTCGGCATAGAATACGCTCCGGGCGTCTATCTCCACGGCCCCTGCTACAGCGAGCAGCGCGAGAATTCGATCATCACGTATTACTACGACACCATCGGCGAGAATTCCACCGGCGGATGTCTCAGAATGCAGACCGGCAACATATACTGGATATACAACAACTGCGACAGCGGCACGCCTCTCGAGATCGTGGACGGAAGCCCGCTGGGCACAACGTCCGAGAAGCCCGAGGAGATACCGGAGGCGTCCTGCTACGACCCGACGGACCCGGTGCTGAAGGGGCGAGGGTGAGGGGAGTTGAGTGCCGCTTCGCGGCAGCCTTCGGTACTGTCAGCTCATAACCCGGATTCCATAGCTCACATTTCAGAACAGCGCGGAGCGTGCGGACGGTACGCAGAACCCGCGATGCCAGTTCAAAGAAACCCAAAGCCCGCGATGCCAGTGCAAAGAGGACCCAAAGCCTGCGATGTCAGGGGAAAGAGAACAGAAGGAGACGACACAAATGGATTTTTCGATTTTACATCCGGCGGATCAGCTGGTAATGATGATGGAGCGCATATATTCCTACGGAATGACCACCACGAGCGGCGGCAACCTGTCTGTTCTTGACGGGAACGGAGACATCTGGATCACACCGGGCTCGGTCGACAAGGGCTCCCTCACGAGGGACGACATAATAAGGGTGAAGCCGGACGGCACGGTTATAGGCAATCACAAGCCTTCCAGCGAATTCCCGGTGCACAAGAGGATTTACGAGACAAGGCCGGACGTTAAGGCGGTTCTTCACGCGCATCCGCCGGCATTGGTGGCGTTCAGCATCATTCGCAGGATCCCGGAGACGAGGCTGGTGCCCAACGTGGCGCAGATATGCGGTTCTGTGGATTTTGCGGCTTATGACGTCCCGGGAAGCGTCGGGCTCAGTCAGAAGATCGCCGCCAAGTTCGGCGAGGGCCACAATATGGTAATGCTTGAGAATCACGGCGTGTTCGTGGGATCGGACAGTATTTTCGGGGCGTTCAAGGCCTTCGAGACGTTTGATTTTTGCGCAAGGCTGCAGATCGAGGCCCAGAAGGTCGGTAAGATCAGCGCGCTGACAGACGCGCAGGTGGCTCTTTCGAAGGAGAAGCAGCACGCCAAGATGGACGAGTTTGTCAACAGGAGCATGACCTCCGAGGAGAAGGCCGCGCGCCGCGACATGGTGAAGTTCATCAAGCGCGCCTACAGGCAGCAGCTTTTTACCAGCACGCAGGGAACGTTCTCGCAGCGCCTTTCCGACGGCACCTTCATTATCACGCCTTACGACGTGGACCGCAAATACATCGAGCCCGAGAATATCGTAAAGATACACGGCAGCTGGTGCGAGCAGGGAAAGCTGCCTTCGCGGTCCGTGCTGCTGCACAAGCGTATCTACGACGACCACCCGGAGATAAACTCGATAATAATCGCCCATTCTCCGCACATCATGGCCTTTGCGGTCAGCGACGCGGAGTTCGACTCAAGGACCATTCCGGAGTCGTATATCATGCTTCGCGAGGTCAGGAAGCTGCCCTTCGGAGTGAGCTTCATGGATCACGGGCTGGTGAGCAGCACCATATCGCACATGACGCCTATCGTTCTTCTCGAGAATGAGTGCGTCCTCGTGACCGGAGAGAGCCTGCTCAACGCCTTCGACAAGCTGGAGGTAATGGAATACAGCGCGAAGGCGATCCTCAGCACCGCCAACATCGGCGGCCTCGTCAAGATTTCGGACGAAGAGGTTTCGGAGCTTCGCAGAGCATTTAACTTCTGAGAAGCGGCTGAGCGGCAGATGAAAAGCGGCTGAGCGGCCGAACGACTGCCGGGCAATGCTTTAGCGCACACTACGCAGGCGCAGGCAAACGAAGGACAGCTGATAAAACCACAGAAAAACTGAACTACCGCATTCGGGGCAATTCCATGAGAAAAATAGACATTTTCGATTCAACGCTGAGAGACGGCGAGCAGTCGCCGGGGTTCTCCATGAATATATCCGAGAAGCTTGCCATGGCTTCGATGCTCGAGGAAATGGGCGTCGACGTGATCGAGGCAGGATTTGCCGCGTGCTCGCAGGGCGATTTTGCCTGCGTTAAGGCGATTGCCGACGAGATAAAGAATTCATACGTGGCGTCCCTTGCCAGATGCACCGAGAAGGACTGCGAGATTGCATGGAATGCCATTCAGAACGCCGCGAAGCCGCTTCTGCACGTTTTTATCGCCACATCCGACATTCATCTCAAGTACAAGCTCAAAATGACCCGTGAAGAGGTGCTGAAGAGCGTGGCGTCGACGGTGGCCTTCGCGCGCTCCTTATGCCCGGAGGTCGAATTCTCGGCTGAGGACGCGACCCGCTCTGACCGTGAATTCCTGCGCGAGGTGCTGCAGACTGCGCTCAACAGCGGCGCGGCTGTCGTAAATATGGCGGACACGGTGGGATACGCGCAGCCTGACGAAATGCGTGAGCTTGTCGCGTTCATGAAGGCGAATCTCAGCTGCGACAGGGACTGGAAGCTGTCGGTGCACTGTCACAACGATCTGGGGCTCGCCACGGCCAACACGCTCGAGGCCGTCAAGGCCGGCGCGGACAGAGTGGACGTGACCGTCAACGGCATAGGAGAGAGGGCCGGCAACGCGTCCCTCGAGGAAACCGTCATGGCGCTCAAGACACGCGAAGACGTCTACGGCGCATACACGAACGTCAATACAAAGCTGCTGGTGCCCGCCAGTAAAAAGCTGGTGATGCTGACAGGCTCCAAGGTGCAGGCCAACAAGGCTATTGTCGGCAAGAACGCCTTTGCCCACGAATCAGGCATCCATCAGCACGGTATGATCGAGGACCGCCGGACGTACGAGATCATAAAGCCGGAGGACGTCGGATTCTCGGATACGCGGATGGTCATGGGCAAGCACTCCGGCCGCCACGCGCTGGAGGACAGGCTTCGTGAGCTGGGCTTTCAGGGCCTCAAGCCGAACCAGCTGGATGATATTTTCGAGAAGTTCAAGCTTCTGGCGGAGGCCAAGAAGCTGGTGGGCGACAGGGACATCGAGGCGATTGCCCGCATGGAAGTCCTTAATATAGGCGAGATCTACAAGCTGGACAAGTACGTCATCAACTCCGGCAATATCCTCAGCAACACCTGCAACATCAGGATCGCCAGGAATGACGGGCGGTACCTTGACGGGTTCGCCACGGGGGAGGGCCCCATTGACGCGGCTTATAACGCCATCAACGACGCCCTTAAGATCGACATCAAGCTGCTCGACTACATGATCGAATCGGTGACGGGCGGCACGGACGCGCAGGGCGCGGTGAGCGTCAAGGTGCTTTACAGGGAGAGGACCGTGAAGGGCTACGGCGTCGACATCAACATTTTCGAGGCCAGCATCGCGGCGTATCTTAACGCGATCAATACGATCGAGAACGACCCGAACGGGACGATCATAGGCACCTGAGCAGGAGAAATCCGGGCAGGCGCCCGGGCCGGGGCTCCATGCGCGGGAGGGCTGCGGCTCACGGCTGCGGCTTGCGTCTCACGGCCGAGGATTGCGGCTCACGGCTGAGGCTTGCGGCTCACGGCCGCATTATCGGGCTGCATTATCGGGAAAAGAAAAACTACATCATAAAGGACTGCATCGACATGAGAAAAACGAAAATTATTTGCACATTGGGACCTGCCAGCGAGAGCGAAGAGACCATCGAGAAGCTTTGCCTTGCCGGAATGAACGTGGCCAGATTCAATTTCTCCCACGGAACGCACGAATGGCACAGAACGGTGATGGACCGCGTAAAGAGAGTTCGCGAAAGGCTCAACGTTCCCGTGGCCATCATGCTTGACACCAAGGGCCCGGAATACAGGATCGGCACGTTTGCGGACGGCCCCATCGAGCTTCATGACGGGGATAAATTCACCTTCACGGTGGACGATATCGAAGGCGACGCCACCAGGGTTTCGGTTTCCTACAAGACCCTCTGCAGCGAGCTCAGCCCCGGCGACAAGGTCTACGTCAACGACGGCCTGGTGCAACTCAAGGTGGACAGAATCGAGGGGCACGACATTCACTGCACGACCCTTGTGGGCGGCGTGGTTTCCAACCGCAAGAGCATGTCGTTCCCGGGCAAGGTGCTTCATCAGGTGTTCCTTTCCGAGCAGGACAAGGCCGACCTGCTGTTCGGCATCGAGAACGACGTGGACTTCGTGGCAGCGTCCTTCGTTTCCAGCGCCGACAACGTTGACGACATGCGGAATTTCATTGACGATAACGGCGGGAAGGGCATTGGCATTATCGCGAAAATCGAGAATCAGTCCGGCGTGGACAATATTTACGAGATATGCAAGCGCTGCGGCGGCGTCATGGTGGCAAGAGGCGACCTGGGCGTCGAGATTCCCTTCAAGCAGGTGCCCGCGCGCCAGAAGGAGCTCATCACGATCTGCAGAATGCTGGGCAAGCGCGTCATCACCGCCACCGAGATGCTGGAGTCCATGATCAACAATCCCAGGCCCACCAGGGCGGAAATCTCCGACGTGGCCAACGCGGTCTACGACGGCACCTCCGCGGTAATGCTCTCCGGCGAGTCTGCTTCGGGCAAATATCCGGTCCGCACAGTCGAGGTCATGGCCGAGATCTGTGAGGAGACCGAGAAGCACGTGGATTACGTGAAGCAGTTCCACGACGCCTATTTCAGGATCGAGAATAACATTGACGCGATATCCCACTCCGCCTGCAACATGGCGATAGCCACTGAAGCAAAGGCGATCGCGGTCAGCTCGCTCTCCGGCATCACCGTCAGAATGGTGTCCCGGTTCAGGCCTGTGGCGGATATCGTGGGACTCACCACGGATGCCCGCGAATGGCGCAAGCTGGCGCTCTCCTGGGGCGTTATTCCTGTGCTTTGCGAGAAGTATCCGTCCTCCGAGGTGGTCTTCTACGAGGCGCTCAAAAAGACCGTAGGCGTGCTGGGCCTTTCCGGGGGCGACAACGTGATACTGGTCGGAGGCTCCGTGACAGGCGTCCCGGGCGAGAACAACACGATAAGGCTGGAGACCGTCCGCTGACCGCCCGTTGCCAGTCCGCAGACCGCCGGCTGCCAGTCGGGTGACTGCCGGTCGAGCTCCCGTCGCCGGTAAATCAAGCGGTATAAGAACCCGCGCTGCATAATGTGTCCGTCGCTTGGCGTGCAGAATTCTCACGCAGGAAGCGAGCCCGGCACAAATGCAGACGATGGGTTCTTTTTTTATCGCCGGCCCCGGAACCTGCGGGCCGTGGCTCGCGCAGCGCTCTCCGGCCTCTTGCCTCTTGCCACCGCGCAGCATATTGCGTACCTCACTGAGCAGGCTTGCGCGTGGACCGTTCGTGCCTCAAAATGCAGACGCGGAATCCGATTCAATGGCAGCGCAGCGCACTCGTAACTCCAGTCCCATAACTCCTGTCGCATTGCTCACATCCCATAGCTCGCGCGGAACGCGCGAATGGTACTTTTTTTCACCCCAACGATTGATTTTTTTAAAAACAAGGTATATAATGATGCTACGGATTTTCATCTGTGATTTCAAAGTAAAAGGAGGATTCTTTTAGATGAAAAGATTAATAGCATTGCTGGTAAGCGTTTTAATGATTGCAGGTCTGTGCACCGTATCGTTTGCCGCTGACCAGGAGGAAGTTTCCGGCAATTTCTGCCCCGCGGAC
>JAGDAX010000008.1 GCA_017848335.1 Clostridia bacterium
GAGACACGAACGGTTCACGCGTGAGCGTGCTCAGTGAGGGGCTCAATATGCTGCGCTGTGGCAAGAGGCCGGAGGGCGCTCTGTACTCGGCACCTATCACTATAAATATATATAATACTAAAAGACTTGCTTTTAGGGCGCAAGGAATATATAATTAGTTTGCGTCCGGAGGTGGCCTGTTTTTTGAAGGCCGCCTCTTGAAATGCGCCATTCGGTAACGGGCCACTCGCAGTCAGGACCGGACGGATGAAAAACACGGAGAGGCTTAAACCGGGCACGAGACACAGCATGAACCGCAACCTCAATTCGAAATCGAACATAAAGCACGACGTTATCATGGCCCTCTTTCTGGTACTGCTTTTCGCGGTGCTGGTGGGCGCCTTCGCGGTTGTCTGGGCAACGTACTACGGCAGACACATCATTTACGAGTTTACGCTGAAGCGCGGTATATTCGTGGTGCTGCTTTACTTCGTGGTCACCTTCATGTTTCAAAAGATCTATGACGCCACGCAGGTTTCATACGTCAACGTGGGGCGCATCGTCTACAGCCAGTTTCTGGCCATAGGCATGAGCGACGGCCTGATGTATTTCGTCATCTCGATAATGGCCCGCCGTCTGTCGAACCCGCTTCCGGGGCTCCTGTGCTTCCTGGCGCAGATGGCCTTTGCGACGGCCTGGTCATTCATGGTCAACGCCTGCTACTTCAAGCTGTTTGAGGCCGCCAGGACCGCCGTCATTTACGACGGACAGGCAAATCACGAGAATATGGAAAGGCTGGTGTCGCGTTACAATCTCCGGCAGAAATTCCGCATCGTGAAGATCATGAAGGCCTCCCAGTGCGCCGGGAATCCCGCGCTGCTCGACGACATCAGCGTGGTCTTTTTCAGCAACGTTCACAGCTGCGACCGAAACCCGCTGCTCAAGATATGCGTCGACAAGGGCATCAGGGTGTTCGCGGTGCCGGGCACAGGCGACTCGATAATGAGCTCCGCCCGTAAGATGAACATGTTCCATCTGCCCATGCTTATGGTGGAGCGCTACAGGCCGCCGGTGTACTTCGTGGTGGCCAAGAGAATTCTCGATATATTGCTGAGCGTTATCGGGCTGACGCTGTTCGCGCCGTTCATGGCAGTGCTGGCGATCATAATAAAATCCACCGACCGCGGCTCGGTCTTCTACAGGCAGACGAGGCTCACCAAGGACGCCCGCGAGTTTGAGCTGATCAAATTCCGCTCAATGAGGGAGGACGCCGAGAAGGACGGTAACGCCGTGCTCAGCAAGGGCGACAGGGACGAACGGGTGACGCCGGTGGGACGGTTTATGCGCCGCATAAGGGCCGACGAGCTGCCGCAGCTTTTCAACGTGTTGAAGGGCGAGATGAGCTTCATCGGACCGAGACCCGAAAGGCCGGATCTGGCGCGCAAATACGAAGCGGAAATGCCCGAGTTCAGCCTGCGGCTGCAGGCCAAGGCCGGGATAACGGGGCTGGCCCAGGTGTACGGAAAATACAATTCCACGCCTTACGAGAAGCTCCAGTTTGACCTGATGTACATCGCGAACCCCACGCTCCTTCAGGAGATAAGCATTTTCTTCGCTACGTTCAAGATATTGTTCATAGCGGAGAGCACGGAAGGAATCGAGTGACCGCGGGAATTAAGTGACCGCGGAGACTAAGCTTCCGCGAGGATCGGGTGACAGCGGGGAAATAAGTGTCCGCGAGGATAGAGTGACCGCAGGGCTTGACTGACCGAAGCTTCGCGCACAGAAAAGAAAGAACCAAAAACGCAGCGAACAAAACAAAAGAAAAAAAGCAAAAACGCAAAAACGCTGCGAACGAATACTGAACCGACTACTGTGGAAACAAACTGAAACGGAACGAATCCAAAAGTGAACGAACCAAACCTGAACAAATCAAATAACAAAGCCGAGGCGCCTGACAAGGCTGCAAACAACGCGGCGATCAAGGAAACGAAGGGCGCCGCTGCGGGCAAAAGGCTGTCCCGCAAGCCACGCCGGATCGAGCACTGGAAGGTGCTGGCGTTTCTTCTCGTGCTGTACGATATTGTCGCGATACACGGCGCGTACTTCCTGGGCCTTTGGATGCGCTTCGACTTCGTGTACTCGAGCATACAGGCGGAGTACCTCAAGGCGTACGCGTTTTTCATCACCGGCTACTCGATAGTGTCCGTGGTGGTCTTCTGGCTGTTCCGGCTGTACAGAAGCATGTGGCGCTTCGCCAGCTATACCGAGCTGGTGAGGACCTTCGCGGCGTCGGTGCTGATGTCCGTGCTGCACATCGTCCTCATAACGGTGATTTTCGGCCGGATGCCGATGCCATACTACATCGTGGGCATGATATTGCAGTTCATGCTGCTCATCGCGGCAAGGTTCTTCTACCGCTTTGTGCTCTATCTGCGGTCGCAGCGCAAGCACACCGTCAGCGCCGGCAGGGTGATGCTGGTGGGCGCGGGCTCGGCGGGGCAGATGATACTTCGCGAGCTCAGCGGCGAGAACGAAACCAACGACAAGGTGGTCTGCATTATCGACGACAACACCAACAAGTGGGGCCGCTACATCGAGGGCGTGCCGATAGTCGGCGGCAGGGAGGATATTCTCGCGAACGTGGACAAGTACGGCGTCAACAAGATCTACATCGCCATACCCAGCGCCACAGCGGCGGAGAAGCGCGACATCCTCAACATCTGCAACGAGACCAATTGCGAGCTGAAGCAGCTTCCGGGCGTTTACCAGCTGGTGACAGGGCAGGTGTCGGTCAGCAAGATGCGCGAGGTTTCGGTGGAGGACCTTCTCGGGAGGGAGCCCATCAAGACCGACCTCGGCGAGGTTTTTGACTTCGTGAACGGCAAGGTCGTCCTCATCACCGGAGGCGGCGGTTCCATAGGCAGCGAGCTGGCCAGACAGGTGGCGGCGCATGCTCCGAGGCAGCTCATCATACTTGACATTTACGAGAATAACGCATATGATATACAGATTGAGCTGAGGGAAAAATATCCGTCTCTCGACCTCCGGGTCGTGATAGGCTCGGTAAGGGACAGCCGCAGAATGTTCGGCCTTTTCGAGGAGTTCCGCCCCGAGATCGTCTACCACGCCGCGGCCCACAAGCACGTGCCTCTTATGGAGGACAGCCCCTGCGAGGCCATCAAAAATAACGTCTTCGGCACGTACAAGACCGCCTACGCCGCCATGGTGCACGGCTGCGAACGGTTCGTGCTGATATCCACGGACAAGGCCGTAAATCCCACCAATATCATGGGCGCCAGCAAGCGTCTCTGCGAGATGGTGATACAGTGCTTCGACCGCAAGATCAAGGAGGGCAGGGCTTCGGACATCCCGCAGCTCTTCACCCACGTGGGGTACGAGAATGCCGACAAGGACGGCACCGGCAGCGTCTTCCGCGACATCAGGACCGAATTTGTGGCAGTCCGCTTCGGAAACGTCCTGGGCTCCAACGGCTCGGTGATCCCGATCTTCCGCAAGCAGATC
>JAGDAX010000052.1 GCA_017848335.1 Clostridia bacterium
CAAATAATATTGCGGTTTAAACGTCAGGCCGGAGCTCCTTTTGGGGCTCCGGTTTTCGGAATAAGGAAGCCCGGGGCTTTTTGCGGCTTGGCTTTTTGGGGGCTTGGAATTTTTGAGCCCGGAGTTTTCGGAGCCGGTTTTTATTCGGAGCTGATTTTTATACGGAGTTTTTAAGAGCGGAGTTTTGATACAGTATGGGTTCGCTTATCAAAGAAACCTTTAAGGGTTTGTTCAAAAAGAAGGAAAAAAAGAGGATATGGGAGCTGGACGCTGCCAGAGGGGTTTGTATTATCGGCGTGATCGTCATTCACCTGGTGTTCGATATCCGTGAGCTTTTCGGTATCAGCTTCGAGACGCCTCTGTGGTTTGACCTTTTGCAGAAGTACGGCGGGATCCTGTTTATTATTCTGTCGGGAATATGCATAACTCTGGGGAAGCACCACATCATAAGAGGACTGATCGTGGCGGTCTCTGCAGGGATCATATCGCTTGTGACGCTAATAATGTTCGACAGGAACGACGGCCTTTATATTCTGTTCGGAATACTTCATTTGCTTGCGTTTTGCATGCTTACCTACGGATTGTACAGAAGGCTGCCCTGGCCAGTTATTCTGGTCCTCGGGATAGCTTCGATTGCTTTGGGAATCTATTTCAAGACGCTGGTGGTCGAGCAGAAATTCCTGTTTCCTCTTGGACTTATGTACAGGGGCTTCAGCGCGGGGGATTACTTCCCGATTTTCCCGAATCTCGGGTACTTTATGGTGGGCGTTGTCATCGGCAGGACGGTTTACAAGGAAAAGAAAACGCTCTTCCCGAAGGCTAATGAGAATAATTTCATTATCAGGTTTTTCTCGTTCTGCGGAAGGCATTCGCTGCTGATCTACCTGCTGCACCAGCCGGTATTCTACGGAGTAGGGTCGCTGGTAATGTTTTTCAGGAATTTAGTGAAGAATTAGAAACCGGGAGAATATTCCAAATACCGTATGGATCAATGCAGGAGCAGACCGGTAAGGATTTAGAATAGAATCAGGTCAAAAAGGCGCGTGTTTCGTTGCGGAATGCGCGCTTTTTTATTGCTGCGCAGGAGATTTCCGGACTTCGGCGGGAAACTGTCGGTTATTGTCGGGACCGGTCGGGAATTGTCGGAATTTGTCGAATTTTGTCGATGAGTGCAAAAGGAAATTATGATTGAATTGTCGTACAATTGATTGCGGAGGTGAGGCCGGTGAAGGCGGAAAAGATTATGTCGCGGCTGTTGAAATATCCCGGGATAGGGAACGGGGGAAGCTTCTCGGTTGAGGCGGCGATCGTCGTGCCGATCGTCATCTTGTTCATTGCGCTTCTGCTGTACGTCAACGTCAGGTTTTACGCGAATGCTGTCAGGTATACCGAAATCGGGCACGGGGAGGGTGCTGACTGCGCGGAGGTGCACAGGGCGGTCAGTTCGGTTTTTGACGCCGGGGGTGATATTTTTGAGATGCTGTTCGGGGATGAATGATAACAGGGGAGTTGTGACTCCGTTTGTGAGTATTGTGGTTGCGCTTGCGGCGTTCTTCAATTTTGTGATGCAGGATCATATTGCGATCAGCTACCAGGTCGGCTACACGGAGAGGCTGTGCAGGCTGGCGACGGGGTCTGTGCTCGCGCAGTTCGATAAGAGGCTTGAGTCAAGCTATGGGATTTATTGCATTGACGCGGCCAAGGAGAGCGAGCTTTGCAACAGGTTTTATCAGATAATGGAGGAAGAAGAGTATTCGGCGCTGGACTATTTGTTCGGGGACGGGAGCCTTGACGTGATGAAGCTGAAACGGCGCGACGTCACAGGGATAAAACTGGAGTTCGGAGAGAGTCTTAGGGACAGCGGGGTGCTTGAGCGCGAGATCGCGGAGCTCATGAAATACAAATCGGTGGGAAACGCGGCGGTTAAGGCTGTATCGATACTGAATGAGGTCTGCGGAGGCTCCGGGACGGCCGGTGCGATGTCGTACCTTAACAGGGCGGATAAGATATTGAAGGAGATCGATGAGCAGAAGAAGCTTCTCGAGGTGGCGCTGGAGGGAACCGGCGGGATACCGGGGACGGGGGTGAACGGTTTTTTTGATACCGTGTTTGCGCTTGGCCGGGATACTCTTCTCGAGGGTGTTGAGAGCAGCATTCCGGATGCGGTCGTTGTTACCGACAGGAATGCAGTAAGCGGGATACTGGATGCGCTGGCTTTATATTGCTCCGGCGCTGAGGTGTACGGGGACAAGAATAAGTCCGCGCTTTCGGTGACCGAGAAGATCATTGAGCTGAAGGGGGACGCGGAGGAGCAGATGGCGCTTGCGGAGGCGGCGCGTGACGGAGATGAAGGCGGGTCGAAGGAAGAGCTGAACAGGCTGATCTACGAGAGGCGCAAAAGCCTGACCGAGGTGGGCGATTATTCTTTTGTGGCAGAGATGCTTTCGGATAATTATTTCAGGATGCAGGAATGCCTTGCGAGGCTTGACCGTGTGAAGGAAACTGCGGCGGATTCGGGTTTTGTCACTGCAGGGGACGTACGCAATACGCTTGCTGCCGCCGCGGAGGCTTACGATAATTACGTGAGGGTGGAGCAGAAGACCAAAGCGAGGGAAGATATCGGAGGCGAGACGTTTGATATTTACGAGCATGCTGTGGACGCGGCGTCTGCTATTCTCGATTTTCTGCCGGCGGGGAACGTTACGATACCTGAGGATATATATGAGGGGCTGCCTTCGAGGGACACGGAATCGGGCGGCGCAGATGATACGGTAAGCCGGCTCGTGGATATCACTTACGCTCTTGACCCGGTGCTTTTGGGCAGGATCTGCGAAGCGTTCAAGTCGCTTGGCGAAAACGGATCCTTTGATATATTAAACGGGTATTTCGTGGATGATTACGTCTGCACATATATGAACGATACGTCCGGCCCTAAGGATATCAACGATCATTATTTGAACGGCGAAACGGAATATATATTCGCGGGCTCGAGGTCTGACGACGAGAATATGATAGCGGCGTACAGCGGAATCTATGCGGTCAGGCTCATTATGAATATAGAGCATCTGCTTACGAATGAAGAGAAGCGAGAGGCGCTGGAGACGCTTTCGGAGGCGCATCCTGTCCTGGCTGCTGCGGCCGCAGTGTCGTGGGCCTCGCTTGAAGCGGCGCTTGATATCGCAGAGCTGAGGCAGAACAAGACGGTGCCGCTTGTGAAAAGGGCGTCCGACTGGAAAATATCAAGCTGGGGAGGGATTTCCGCAGAAGGCGGCATTAGCGCTGCAGGTGGCATTAGCGCTGCAGGCGGCATTAGCGCTGCAGGTGGCGGAGAAGGCTTTGGCGGCGGAGAAGGCTTGTTCGGAGAAGGTAGCGGAGGCAAAGAAGACGGTGAGGACGGATCTTTGTCAAATCTTTCGGATATGGGGTACAGCGATTATCTGAGGCTGCTGCTGTTGCTGGTGCCAAAGGAGGTAAAGCTAATGAGGATCCTTGACGTGCTGGAGCTCAACTATTACAAGGACAACAGGGTGTATAAGTCCTTTGATGATTTCTGCACGTCCGTTACCGTGAGGTGCGAGCTGAAGCTTGACACGGTAATGTGGACTGACGAATTGAAAAGAAACAGATTCGACTGGAGCGTGGAATACAGTGGGAATTATTGACGGGATTCGGAATAAGCGGGGGAGCATAAGCATCGAGGCGGCTCTGACGCTGCCGCTTGTTGCGGGAACTTTTTTTCTGTTCATCTGCGTCATACAGTCACTTTGCCTTCATGCGGCGGTTTCAAATGCCTCTCTCACGGTGTCCGAGAAGATAGCCGCCGATTCGGTCATATTTTACAAGAGCGGCTTCAACAATCTAAAGGACGGCGTCAAAAAGGCTGCGCTTTCCCTGCTGCCGGATGACGGTGTGTCCGGCGCGATATCGCAAAGCCTTGGCGACGTTGCTTTCGGTAAGCTCGAATCGGCCGCCTGGTCAGCTGTGCTGACGCCGATACTGGAGCGTGAAATTAAAAAAGAGATCGAAATGACAGGAATCAAAATGGAGCTCCGCGGAGTGAGCCTTGCAGGGAGCAGCTTTTACGAGAACGGCAACGAGTTCGAGCTGCGGGTGAGGTGCGGCGCCGATTATATTCTGCCTATGTTTTTCACCCGCGGGAAGGGGATCGAAACCACCTGCTGCGTCAAGGGAAACGGATGGCTTTACGGGGGCACCACAAGGTATACAGTCGCGGATATAAACGTATGGGAGCTTTCGAACCTTAAGCGCGGCAAGGTCATAGAGGAGGTTTTCGGTTCGAATCTGCCGGAGTTCTTCCCGGTGGTCGACCTCTACGACAGCAAGTCGAAGACCGTGACTGTGTTTGTGAGCATTGACGTTACAGCGCCGTATTACAGTAACGAATCGAATCTCAGGAGGGCGTTGTTTTCGCATTGCGGGAAGCTGAAAGACTTTGAGGGCGGAGAGGCGGAGGGCGTTAAGATCGACGCGAAGGATATTAAGCACAGGAAGATATTGCTGGTGCTGCCCGACAACGCCTCCGACATCGCATATGCCAATACGTTATTGAATCTGTCAATTGACTGCGGACTTAAATACAACGTGACTGTTGAAGCTGTGTTCTATCAGCATTCATACGTCCACGAGAATAAGTGAGGCGAAGTCAGGGAGCTACGAGAGGATTCGGGGAATTTCGAAAAGCTTCAGGAGGATCCGGGAAGCTTTGAGAGGCTTCAAGAGGCTTCCGGGGGATTTGAGAGGCTTCAAGAGAATTCACGGAATTACGGGAAGCTTCAGGAAGCATCAGAAAATCTGCGCTGCTGCTTTTGAAACGGATAGACTTTGAGCACGGTATTATGGTAAAATCCAGACGTAAAGGAAAAATTTTTTGAAAGCTTAGCACGGGGTTATTATGAATTCAAAACTGTTGAAACTAACTGTTGCCGCACTGGTGATCCTTGCCGGTCTGGCGCTGCTTTCGGCGTGCTCTGACGTGAAGCCGGGCAGAAGGGTGGTTGAGTTTCCTGACAGCGCCGCGCCGGAATTCACGGATGAAAATATCCGTATGGACGTGACCGTGGACGGCGAGCCTGAGGTAATTTACGCGCCTTTAAAAGGAGGGGTCGGTTACAGATACGGGCCGGTCTTTATGTACTATCCCGACGGCTCCTGCGACGCATGGTTTGCCACCACGGGTGCGAACGGAGACTGGGACTGGCTCACGGTGAGGCATGCCGAAAAGGATTTCCAATTCGGAGAGGAAAAGGTGTGCCTTGTGCCGACGCCGAATTCGATGGACAAATATTCCTGCTGCGACCCGGGTATCGTATATTTCAACGGGTATTATTATCTGGGCTATACTTCGACCATCACCGAAACTAACGGAGGCTGCAACAACAACGTCTTTGTGGCAAGGTCGCGCAATCCTGAGGGTCCTTACGAAAAATGGGACGGAGAAGGCTGGGGCGGCGACCCGGAGCCGATCATCTACTACGATGAGGAATTTCTGTTCTACGGCGCGGGAGAGCCGAGCTTTGTGATTCTCGGTGACACGCTGTACATTTACTACACGTGGATATGCGGTCACGGCTCGTTCCTCGGTGTGGCGACGGCCGATCTTTCCGAGAACTGGCCCGCAACGGTTAAGGTCCACGAGGATAAGCTGATGAGGAAGCAAAGCGATTCCTTCGACGTGATCTACGTGGAGGAGACGGGAAGGTTTCTCGCGTTTGCCACGGAGCACAGGATTACGAGAAACAGCGGCATCGTGGTGTATGAATCAACCAACGGGCTTGATTTTACGAGGAACGAGCTTCTGCGAGGCGGCCTGTACGCGTACTGTCACAATATGGGCATCGCAAGGCGCCCCGACGGACACGTGAGGCTGACGGATAATATTGTGGTCGGGTATGCCTTCAGCGACGGCGGGCCGGACAACTGGGGAAAATGGGCAACCGCCATCCAGCCTGTTAAGCTTTCGATTTCGGACGCGGAATCAATGAAGATCGACGACGAAAAGACGCTCAGCACCGTTCGCGAGGATTGCTTCTCGGAGCCTTTGCAGAATCCGACAGCCATTAATTTCTGCGCTCTTCCGAGGTATATTGAGGCGTACAACTTCTCCGAATACACGGATCTGGCGTTCTGCTGGTATGACCGGAATCTTGCGCCGTATCCTGTCACGGACGTAAAGAACGTCAAGGCGGTGGATTACGATAAGTCGCTGGTTTCCTTCAAGGGCAACCGGATGTATATACTCGGAAAGGTGGGTGAAACCAGGGTCACGTTCAAGTACAAGGGTTTCAGCGACACGATTGTCGTGGCTATAAGGGATAACGAAACCGATATTGATAATCCTTACAGGAGGGAGGTGAAGAGCGCTGAGCTCGTGAATGATGAGTTTATTATTCCGCTGAGCTGCGTTCACCGTCGGCAGATCAGATACCACGTGATATTTACCGACAATTCGTGGTGCGAGACATACGGCGAGCCGGCGATCGTGAAGAAGTTCCCGGTCACTTACGTGTCCCAAAACGAGGCGGTCGCGTATTGCGACGAGAACGGGTTTATTATTCCGCAAAGCGTGGGTGAGACATATATCGAGGCCACCGTCGCGGGAATAACGAGGCGCGTGCGCGTTGTGATCGTGGAGTAAGGGCGGGGGCTAAAGACAAGAGCCGCGAAGCGAGCTTGCACCCTGCACCGTGCACCCGGCACGGTGCATCCGGCACCTGGCACCCGACGCTCAGCACACTGCACGTGCCGCAGATAATATCAGAAATCAAGGCTTCGGCCTTTTTAAAAGCATTTTGACTGAACACTTATTATGACTAAAACATTTTTGACTAAATTGACTAAGCAGATTCGTATTGGCGCGCTGATTTTATTATCGGCTATGGTTTTATTGTCCTGTACAGGTATGGAGAACGAAAACAAACAGGCGGTTCCGAAATATAAGGTTTCATATATTGACGGGTACACCGCGGATGAGTATTACAACAACGGCAACAGCACGGATTTCGTTATCGGCATTGACGAGTTCGGAAGGACCTTCGGCGAGACGCTGGGAGAGAAGGAGGACAAGCAGAGGGACGTAGGAATATTCTATTTTCTGACGCTGGGTCAGCACGGGGCGGATGATATATATGACGCTTCGAAGATACTTGCTGAGCCTGACGGAGTGCATAAAATGTTTCATTCCTCTTCACCGGAGGCGCCTGAGGGCGGGATTTTCTTCTGGGGAGAGCCGCTGTACGGGTATTACAATTCCTCCGACGCGTGGGTCATAAGGCGGCACCTTGAGCTTCTCACGGAGGCGGGGGTCGACTTCCTGGTGTTTGATACCACCAATGCCTTCACGTATGACAACGTGGTTCAGAAAATTGTGAAGTCCGTGGTGAAGCTTCGCGAGGAGGGCTTTGACTGTCCGCAGCTTGCGTATTACAGCAATTCGTATTCGCACCGCGTGATTCAAAGCGTGTATGAGAATTTCTACAAGAATGAGAATTACGCTGAGGCATGGTACAGGATCGACGGGAAGCCGTTGATCATCGGGAATATCACTGTGGGCGATGACAAGGCTGAGGCGTGGGGCCGCGGAGATATGGGCTATAAGTCGTTTGAACTGTCTGACGAGATCAAAGAGTTTTTCAGCTTCAGGGCGTCACAGTGGCCCTTTGCTCCGTTCCTTGACAACGGATTTCCGTGGATGGAGTGGACTTATCCGGCGCCTGTTCACGGTGACGTGATAAACGTGGCCGTGGCGGCCCATCCTGCGCTTCCGATGTCCTTCTCGATCACGCGAGGGGCAAAGAACTGGGGGCGCGGATATAACGTGAAAACGCAGACCAACGAAGCGGCCGGCGTTATGAAGGGGCAGTATTTCCAGTCCTGCTGGGATGTGGCGCTGGAGGAGGACCCGCCGATAGTGTTTGTGACAGGCTGGAACGAATGGGTGGCCGGCAAGAACACGTACGACGGCGAATACGCCATGGTCGATCTGGCGAATCTTGAATTCTCAAGGGACGCTGAAATCATGAAGGGCGGCTACAACGACGCGTTTTACATTCAGCTTGCTTCGAATATCAGAAAGTACAAGTCTGTGAACGCGAAGCCCGGACAGCAGTTCAGGCACGAGAACGTTACGATTGATATTGAAGGCGATTTTGCGCAGTGGGACGGCGTCAAGGCGGTCTTTAAAGCGCCTGTGCTGGAGAATAAACCGCGCAAGTCCTTCGGCGCGGCGCAGACGGTCAGGTACGAGACTCCTGCCGCGAGGAATTATATAAAGGAGATGCGCGTCACGTCGGACGAGGGGTACTTCTATTTCTTCGTTGAGACGGAGGATGATATTACTGCGCGCGAAGCAGGCGATACGGGCTTTATGAACCTTTTCATCGGGAAGGGAGCTCTGGCGCTCAAGGGCTTCAACGGCTATGAATTTGTGATAGGCAGGCAGGAGAAGGACGGCAGGCTCAGCGTTGAAAAGCTTTCCGCGGATTATTCCGGCAAAAATGCCGGCGAGGTGGATTTCAGGATCGTCGGAAACAAAATGATGATCAGGGTCGCAAGAAGCGTGCTGGGTATCGCCGCGGGCGACAACAACCTGTATTTTAAGATGGCGGACGGAATAGAAAAGGCCGACGATATAATGGACTACTACGTGTCCGGCAAGTCATTCCCGGTGGGGAGGCTGAGCTTCAGATACCTGGGATGATCGAAGCCCCGGACGCCCCGGACGCCCCGGACGCACTTGGGCGCACGCGGGCGGCGTGCGGACATTGTTCGTGCTTTGTTTGCGCTTCGCCGGCTGAGGAGACGGCGTATCGTTTGCGGAAAGCCGCGGAACAGCAGTACGTCGCTTGTGACGGATCAGACGTGGTGAGAGTCGCTTTCTTTCGAGAGAAATACGCTGAACGAAGGCGCTGTGTCCGGATCCTGCAGAATTCTGACGGTGAGAATATCGCCGCTTGCGGAAAGAGCATTGAATCAGCACTTGCCGCAGGTTGATAATTGTCTAATTACCGCCGGTATGATATAATGACGGAGCCGGTAAGGTTACGTGGCGCAGACGCCCTGTCAGGCGCCTGCATAATTCCGTATTTTGATTTGTATTCATTCCGGGGTTTGGGTTATTTATGAACATAGACGCACTCAAAGACAAATTATCTTCCATTATGGGTGACACCTTCGGTATTGTCGACGGTGCCGGTGTTCATATTTTTCCGTCCGGAAGAGAAAACGTTGCTCTTCCGCAGAATGTTGCCGCTGATTCTTTTGCCGCCGAGTCCGGCCGTCTGTTTTATTTCCGGAAGATCGACGCTGACGGTGAGGTGTGGTTTTATGACGCCGTTTCGTCTGATGATATTCATGCGGTCGAGGTGCTCAAGAAGTCGCTGAAGCTCTGCGCTGCGTTTTATTCGGAATATTATTATGCCGCCAACGCGGGGAAAAATGAGTTTTTCAGGAGCCTTTTGCTCGGAGGGCGCGACAGCGTCAGCCACGATGACTTTACGGAGTATTCCCGCAATTTGCAGAACGGAGCCGGCGAATTTACGGTCCTTCTTGTGTCCGTGGCTTCGGGCAGGGATTCGGACAGCGTGTCCTCAAATCTTGCGAACGTCTGCGACTTTCTGGAAATAGTTTTTCCGTCTGCCGAGGGCTTTGTGACTGTTAAGGTCAGAAACGATCTGGCAGCTGTGATCGTTCCGCTGGCGGATCAGGATGCATTCCGGGACGTGATGGCCACTGCATCTTCGCTCAAGAAGACCATTTCCGCGGAGCTTCTGACTGATATTGCCGTGTCTGTGGGCGCGAGGGTAAAGCAGCTGCGGTTCGTTGATTCGTCTTTCAAGACGGCTGAGCGAGCGCTTGCTATCGCCGAGAGCTTCGGGCTTTCGGACGACGTGTTTTCCTACGACAAGCTTGGGCTCACGAGGATCATTTACGGGCAGAGGAGAGAGGTCTGCGAGGCATATCTCAAGGAGATTTTCGGAAGTGCGTTTCTCGACTATTACGCACGCAAGACCTCGGGCGACAGCAGGAATCCGGATTCGGTGAATGAGCTTATCGTGACGATCTCCACGTTCCTTGAGCTCAACCAGAACATTTCGGAGACGTCCAAAAGGCTGTACGTTCACCGCAATACTCTGGGGTACAGGATCGAGAAGTTCAACAGAATGACCGGCCTTGACTGCACGAAATTTGAGGACGGAATGAAGATCAGCATCGGCTTTATGATCATGAAGTACCTTTCTTCGATCCAGTGACGCGGAAGGGGCTTGAAGGGCACGGGGGATTTGGAATGCTTGAGACGCGTTCCGGAGATGAGGCTCCCGGTGCGGATCGTGAGGCGCTTGTCGGGCCTTCACGTGAGTGTTATAAATGCTCCTGAAGAGGCAGCACGGATCTGATTCTTTGACAGCTAAGGAGAATTATTACAAATGAAAAATGACAGTGACAATTTGCTAATCAATGAGATAGAGCGGCTCAAGGGGCCTGAGATAGTATTTGAAAACGTGACCAAGGAATACCCTAACGGAGTCAGGGCGCTTGATGACGTCAGCTTCAGAGTGGCGCCGGGCGGGTTTGCTTTCCTGATGGGCGAGTCCGGTGCAGGCAAATCCTCGCTTATTAAGCTTATGATGATGGAGGAAAAGCCTACCTCAGGCAGGATCGTCATCGGAGACGTGAACCTTGCCGACGTGGGAAGAGGAGGCATTCCGTATTTCCGCAGGGAGATCGGCGTGGTGTTCCAGGACTTCAGAATCATTCGGAGCTTCAGCGTGTATGAGAATATCGCGCTTGCCATGGAAATGCTCGGATACGACCGCAAATCCATTGACAGGCGCGTGGGTATCGTGCTTGACCTGGTGGGGCTTTCCGACAAGCGCGACGAGATGCCGGACCATCTTTCGGGAGGCGAGCAGCAGAGGGTTGCGATCGCGCGGGCGGTCGTGAATCTGCCGGGTCTTATTATCGCGGATGAGCCGACGGGGAACCTTGATACGCACAATTCGCTTGAGATCATGAGGCTCCTGCAGAAGATAAACAGTCTGGGGGCAACCGTTATCGTGTCGACACACGAGAAGGATATTGTCGAGGCCACGGGGCAGCGCGTGATTTCTCTGGCTCACGGCGTGAGACAGCTCTCGCAGGATTTTTGAGGAGGCCGCGTCATGAAGTATTTACGAATCGCTTTATATGAGCTCAGACAGGGCTTTCGCAATATTTTCAGAAACCTTTTTATGGTGTTTGCGTCCATATTCGTGGTGTTCGCCGTGCTGCTGGTGCTTGGACTGCTTCTTGAGGCGGGAAGCACGCTCAGGACGGTGATTGACCAGTTCAGCGACAGGGCAGAGGTTCAGATCAATTTCAACTATTACGTGACCGACGCAGAGGCCGCGGGGTACCTTGAAGCCATCGAAGCTGACGACAGGGTCAAGGCGGCAAAGCTTATTTCAAAGGCCGAGAACCTCGAGAGGATCATCGATTATTTCAACGAGGACAAGGATCTGTTCGAGAAGTACCGCGACAGCGAGCGGCTTCAGTTCGCGACAATCGAGGTGCAGCTTAACGCATACGAGGACGGCGAATCATTCGTTGAGGAGGTCAAAGGCCTTGACGGGGTTGAGAGCGTGAAGGAT
Organism: Clostridia bacterium; assembly: GCA_017848335.1. Classification (GTDB taxonomy): domain Bacteria; phylum Bacillota; class Clostridia; order UBA1212; family UBA1212; genus UBA1212. Next base: position 11,646 of record JAGDAX010000052.1, read on the forward strand.
ATTGTGGGTACGGTCGAGAAAATGGAGCTGATCAGATTTTGGGTCAACATCGGCACCATTATCGGGGTGATCGTGATGACGCTTCTCTCGCTGCTGCTAATTTTCAATACGGTCAAGCTGACTGTGCTGGCGAGGCGCAAGGAAATCGAGATCATGAAATACATCGGCGCCACTGACTTTTATATCGCGCTGCCGTTCGTTATCGAGGGCGTCGTCACAGGTCTTGTGGGAGCGCTGCTGGCGTTTCTGGCTCTCGGCGGTATCTATACCGCCATCGCCAATGCCACGAAGCAGACCGCGGCTGCGGCCAACGTGGTGCTGCCTTCCTTCGGCGCTTCGGGAGCGGGATTCATTTTTATATTCTTTGTGCTGTTCGGCATTATCACCGGTCTTGCGGCCAGTGTGTGGGCCTCCAAGAGATATATGAAGGTTTGACGTATGGACGATTATAAGGATTTCAAAACAGAGAATGACGACCGCGACGAGTGGGCGGACGAATTCTTTTCGAGCGTTCTTTCGGGCACAGGCGGCCGGAAGCCTAAGAGCGGGCTTTACGGGCAGTTTGACGTCATTGACAGGATGGCGAAGGGTATGGCGCCCGACGATGATTCTGACGATACGCCCAAAACAGGAGTGAAGCAGGAAAAAGCTTCCGGGCAGGGCGCGGCGGGTGACGGTAACAACGGAGCCGCGCCCCTCAAGACCGCCGGACTGATCCACGATGACTCCGGCGTCAGCGAGGTACACATCAGCGACCGCGAGGTCAATATCAACCACATCGGAGCGAGTCTGTTCGGGAATGCCGGAACAGGCGATAATTCGGGCGCGGCAGCCTCGACCGGAACTTCAGGCACAGCCGCTTCAGGCACAGCCGCTTCTGGCATGTCCGCAGGCGCGGGCACGGCAGCCGGCACAGGCTCAGAGACAGGCACCGGCACAGCCTCCAGGCCGTATACCTCAGCGGCTTCAGCTTCCCCTGCGGCTCCGGCTTCTTACTCTTCTTCAGACACGGCGGCTTCCGGTACATCCGCTCCGGGCACGTCCGCAACACCCGGTACGTCCGCAAACCCCGTCACGTCCGCGGCACCCGGCACGTCCGCGGACCGCGGTTCATCCTCGGGTACTTACGGTGCGGATCCAGGCGCTTCGGACAAAGCGGAGAATGACGGGAAGGGCAACGGCTTGTTCACTCTTATTGCGGTGCTTGCGATAGTGCTGCTGCTTATATTGGCGGCGGTGTGCGGCTTTTTCATCGGCAAGATCGCCGGCAACGCGTCGACGGGCGAAAAAGGCTATTCGGTCGATTTTGCCTATGAGGAAGTGGACTCGAGACAGGTGGCCAAGCTTCAGACGATCTACAGGTTTATTTGCGACAATTATTACGAGCAGGTCGATGCCGACGAGCTTTTAGAGGGTGCGGTCAGGGGGATGTCCGAGGCGCTGGGCGATCCCTACGGCAGCTATTACAGGCCCGGCAGGATGACCGATTATACTGATTTTGTTGACGGCAGGTACAACGGCGTCGGAATTGAGATCCTGCAGCAGGACGGCCGTATTTTTGTGACTGACGTTACGGATGACTCGCCCGCGTTCCGCGCGGGTTTTTCCGTAGGTGACGAGATTGCGGAGGTGAACGGACGCCCGGTACCGTCGATTGGGATCGACGAGCTGAAGACGGTTTTTTCCTCCGTGGGCACTGCGTTTACGTGTCTTCTCAGGAATGAATCCGGCGACAGAACGGTGTCCTGCACACCGGAGGCCATTCTCAGGAAGACGGTCCACATGGAACGCAAGGAAGACGGCCTGGTGTATATCAAGATCGATCAGTTCATCGGCGGCACCGCGGATGAATTCAAGAACGCTCTGAAGCAGGCTTCCGAGGAGGTCGTTTCGGGTTTTATTGTAGATCTTAGGGACAACCCGGGCGGCTTCGTGAGCGAAGCGGTCATGGTTTCGGATATCATTCTGCCGGAGGGGACGGTTGCCTTCGCCAAGCAGAGGGACGGCGTGGTCGTGAGATCGTACAACTCCGACGGGAATTTTATTGACGCGCCGATCGTGCTTCTTGTGAACGGGAGGACGGCCAGCTCGGCGGAGCTTCTTGCGGGGGCCTTCAGGGACTTCGAGGCAGGAGCTATCGTGGGCACAAAGACCTACGGCAAGGCGCTTGCGCAGATCACTTATGAGTTTGATTTCGACGGCAGCGGCATCGTGCTTTCCGCTTACAAATATTACACGCCCTCGGGTGAATGCATTGACGGCGCGGGAATAGATCCCACAGTCGAGATCGTGCTTCCCAAAAGTTTTGCGTCGATGAGCGTGAACGATATTCCGGAGGGCGAGGACCTTCAGTACATGAAGGCTGTCGAGCTCGTTATGTCGCATTACCCGGAGGGCTGACAGATGTACGAGAATCTTGCAGCCTTTTACGACAGCTTTACGGACGACCTGGACCGCGAGAAGGAGGCCCGATTTCTGGAAAATATTTTCCTGCATTTCGGGAACAGCGGACTGAGGGCGTTGGCCGCGGCAAATCTTTCGGGGAAAGCGGGAGGCAAGGGGGCTTCACGTGACGGCGCTTCTTCGGAGGGGGCTTCTTTGGATGGCCCTTCCCGTGACGGTGACGCTGCGTCTTATGGCGAAGAGCGCGGCAATGCCGTGAACGGAGAGAATATCGACGCGTCGACACTTATTATTGACGTGGGCTGCGGCACCGGCGAGCTTTCGCTCATGATGTCAAAGCGTGGCTACGACGTCACCGGTCTTGACGTCAGCGCCGAAATGCTGGACGTTGCGATGAAAAAGGCCGAAAAGCTGGGCGAAAACGTTCTCTGGCTTTGCCAGGACATGTGCGAAATGGATACCTACGGTTCTTACGCTGCAATGTTTTGCCTCACGGACGGTGTGAATCATATTCTCGAGAAGGAGCGGCTTTGCGGATTCTTCAAAAATGCGCGCAATTTTATCGATCCGGGCGGGCTGCTGGTTTTTGATTTTCTGCCGCCGCGTTATTTCAAAAGGATTGCCCGTGAAGGCATGCTTTACGATACCCGCGAAGACGGCGCCTGCGTCTGGTGGGGCGAGTACAGGAGGGGCGTGATCGATTACGAAATCGAGTGCTTCATTGAGCAAAAAGACTCCCCGGGCGAATACGACAGGTACCGCGACGCAGTGACCGAGCGCGGCTGGAAAAAAAGGCAGATCAAAAGGCTTCTCGGGAAGTGCGGCTTCAGGGTGCTTCAGTGCCGGCACTACGACGAGGCAAAGCCGGACGGCGGTGAGGCTCTCGGAAATGCCGGGAACGTGAGATCCGGGCGGTATTTTGTGGTGGCGAGAAGAGGCTAGAGGATAGAGGCCGGAGACCAGCGCGCGTTCCGCGCCGACTTAGTGCCAAGTGCTGAGTGCCGGGCGCCTGAAGCGCGTGCGAGCGAGTCATAAATACAAACTGAAAGCCGGAGGGCGCTTCGCACAAGTCGTGATTGACTGGCTGTGCGAAGCTCCCTCCGGCCTGTTTCCATCCGGCCTGTTTCTCTCCGGTCTTAGTACCTCCGGGTTCCTCCGGCCTGTTTGCCAGCGGCCTCTGTTCTTCAGACTGCGGAGATTATCTTCGGGTATGTCCCTCAGCTTCCGGCTTCTTCCGTTTCCGCCTTGATCCTGTTGCCAGAATACGTCCTTCCGTCAGTTTCGAGCGTCAGCAGCTCGCCCGTTGCGGGCAGGTAAACGCGGCCCCTTGAGACGTGGCCGTTCCACGCGGAAATGTCGATCGAGTAATCGCTGAAGCCGCACTTGACGGGCCTGATGCCCAGAATGTATTTGTAGTAAACGATGACAGGAATGGCGGACCAGCCGTGGCAGAGGGAGCCGGCGTCGTCGAAGTCGTCCGCGCCCTTGATGGTCTCCCAGAACGAAGTGGCGCCGCTGAAGAGCATTTTGCCCCAGTTCTTTTCGACGTCATTCATGACGAGAGTGATATTGTCGGGGGAAAGGCTCATCAAGGCGTCATATTTGAATATGGAGGTGGATAGAGTGCAGGGGAGCACGGCCCTTGTGAGCTTCGGAGACGCGGTGATCGCGTTGAAGGCGCCTTCCCGGGCAGGGTCGGACAGGGCTGCAGCGCCGGATATTATCGCGAGCGCGTTCGTGTACTCGCTGTAGTCGCTCAGGGCGCCACCGACGTTGTATGAGGCGTAAATGCCTGAGTTGGCGTCGAAGAAGGTATTGTTGAAAGCAATGCGCATACCGGCGATCAGCTCCAGCAGCATTTCGGTCTGGCTGACGGCGTTTTTGTTGGCGGGCGCGATCTCGAGAAGAAGCTCCGCAAGCATGCCTGTCGCGATAATAAACAACGCGGTGAGGCAGGCGTCGGCCCCGTCCGGGGAAGGCGTGCCAAGCGTTCCGGCGAGCTCGCCGCTCCATTCGTGGAAGTTCCACCATTCGGTGCTGCCCTCCCACCGGCTGAGGCAGCCGCTCTGCGTGCGCTTTGAAAGCATTGCGCGCATTATCGTGTTGGCGGCGGGAAGCCATTCCGCAAAGAATGCGGTGTCGCCGCTGAATTTAGTATACTCGCACAGCGCGATGATCCAGTGGATCGAGAAGGAGGGGATCGTCACCGGCACCTTGGCGGGGCTGCAAAGCTCAAGAAGGCCGTCCGGCCGCAGGGATTTGCCCATGAGCCTGAGGCTTTCCGCGGCGTAAGCGTATTCGCCGAAGGCATAATAGCCGCAGAGCATCTGATTGCGGCTGTCCATCGCGTAAAGAGCCTGCTCGCGCTGGGGGCAGTCCATATAGTGCTCGTTCATGCAGAGGCGAAGCGTCCGAAGCGAGGTCTCGTAGATTGCCGTGTGAAGCGCGTCGTTGGTCTCGAACACGCCTGTATGCGCTATCTCAAGCGGGTAGTAAACGGGCACGATGCCGAGGCCGTAAATCGTAATATCGTCGCACTCGGCATAAATCTGGAGATATCTGGCGCCGATTTTGCTGAAAACGTGGGTGAAGCTTGTCTCGCCTTCGGGGACAATTACTGTGGCGGCAAAATTTCTTCCGCCCACGAAGCTCCGTGCGCGAAGGTCATCCAGATGGTCGCTGTAGCTGATATTGACGACTGTCTTGCGCCTGACCGCTATTCGCATTGAAAAATAGCCGAAGGTCTCGCGGCCGAGGTCGGCGACGGCGTAGATCCCGCGGCCTTCGCGGAGATTGCCGGTCATGGCGAGTTTGTCGGTTTTAAGGCGCACCGAGAGCTTCGGTGAATCGGAGGATCGGAATTTCCGTGAATTGTCGGGAAGCTGCTCCGGTGAAACGTCCCGGACTGCATGCTCCGGGGTGACGTTCCGTTTTTCCAGGTAATTCGAAACCGGGGAGACGTACTTGCCGCGGTTTGCCTGAGCGCCGTCGGACTGTGTGCCGTCGGCCTGCGGATCGTCTGCAGGCGTCAGCTCGTGAAGGTATTGCGACTTGAGCGCCGCGTTCTGCATATAATCCGCCGGGGTTTTTGACTTGGCGGTTCGGTACTCGCTGCCGAAATCGAAAAGGCCCTGCGCGCATATTTTCGCGCCTTCAGCGGTGCCGATGACGAGCTTTTTCATGTTTCTGCCCGTGAAGGATATATTGTCGGGCAGATCAAGCGGCCCGGAGCTTTCAAAGCCGTAAGCCAGCGCGTCGTCAGCCGTGAAGTCCGGGTCAAAGACGGGCTTTACGCCGGGAGTGCGGCAGTACAAAAACGTGAAGCCAAGCTGCCCGGTGACAAGCGGCATTTCTCCGCTCTGGTAGAAGGGGGAGAGCATGCACAGCGTGTCTTCCGAGGACGCGCAAAGCACGGCGGGGCGGCCTTCCTGCGTTATGTCCGGAAGCGAGACCTCGAATATCAGGTGGCCGTTGCCGGTGACATACGTGGAGGTCGTGAGACCCTGCCGGTACACGGAAATCGCGAGCCTGTTATTGCCGGGCACGATGAAATCCGTGACGTCGCATTCCTCGACGCAGATATCCGAGGGGTATTGCGGGTGCTGGCCCGTGAAGGCAAAGCCGCCGTTCACAAAGACCGCGAATTCGGAGTCCGCGCTGAGCTTAAGAACGCACCTGCTGCGGGGCTTCTGAGCTCTGCCGAAGCTGCGCGCAAAGCCAATTGAATTGCCAGCGGAATCGCCCCGGATATTGCTTTGGGACGCGCCTGTGTCCCCGGGACCGGCGGCTGAAGCGGCTGCGCGGATGTATGAATATATCTCGTCGCTGACGAAGAATTCGGTGTAAAAATCGTGGTAGGAATTGACGGCTTCGTGCGAATCGTCAGCTCTGCCTTTTGTGCTTAACGGAACAGCCTGGATAAAAGGGTTTTGCATGGACGTTACCTCCTTTTTGGGTTAGTGTAACATCCCGCGGGTCGATTTTCAACCGTTTTGTAAGCAGAGAGGTAAGCCCCGGGCCGGCCCGGACCTCGCCCCGGGCCGGGTCAAAAAAGTATTTGCTTAATTATCGCGCAAAGTATATAATATGCGGTGCTTTATTCTTGCGGCACCGGGTGATGTTGACGCGTTGCTTGTTTCTGTGCGCAGAACGGCGGCTCTTCCTGCGGCACTTCCTGCGGCACGACTGCACGGCGGAGGCACGATTGCACGGCGACTGCACGGCGGCACTTCGGCAGTAAGGCGCAGACCGGTTCCGTAAGTTAATTTCTAGATAAAGGCGGTTGTATTAAATTGGCTAAAGGTATTTACGATAAGAAGAGGCCGACACCCAAAAAGGTCTCATCCTTTGATACCAAGATCATTTGGATTGTTGTTATTGCAGTTGCAATCATCACCGCAGGTGTTCTGGCGGCGGTGCTTATTGACGCGGACGCAAGGTCCTTCGTGGGCAAGGTGGACGGCAAGCGCGTTCCGGCGTTTGAGTACAGGCTCTTCCTTGAATCTGCGATTTCCGAGATGAACGAGGAGGCGCGGACCTCGGAGGATTACGATGAGGATGCCTTCTGGACTGACGAAAAGAAGCAGGAGGCCTGCGACAAGGCCATCAAGGACGCGTCGGAGTTTTACGGCGAATACAGAGTCGCTGTGAAGAACGGCTGCGACGTGACCAAAGAGGAAAAAACCAATATCAGCAACAACTTGAATTATGCGCTGAACCTCTACTATCAGGTATACGGCAACCAGTATTCCATCGATCAGCTTGTCCAGATGGCTACGCGCGCCAACATCACCTACGAGGAGCTCGGCGACTACGAGAAATTCCTTTACAAGCAGGCCGCCATCGGCAAGTACAGGGATAAGCTGGAGGAAGGATACAAGCTGGAAGACCTTTATTACAAGGATGAGGACGGCAACGTGAAATCCACCGGCGAGGATGCAGTGCTTGACGAGTACAATGCCAACCGTGACGATTACAGGCGTATCGACCTTACGAGCCTTGTGTTCAAGAAGGATGCCGCGCCCGTCAAGCCCACTGAGGTCAAGGAGCCCGTGAAGCCGGAGACGACCGACGAGAATTCTTCCGAGTACGTACAGTATTCCTCTGACCTCAAGAAATATCAGGAATACCTTGACGATCTCGAGAAGTATGAAGAGGATCTGAAGGCTTACAACGAAAAGAACGCCGAGACAAGGGCCAAGGTTGCCGAGATATTCGACGCTCTTGCAAAGAACGGCAAGTACACCGGCAAGGGTATCACCGAGGTCGCGACGGGCGAGAAGGATGAAGACGACAAGGACGTCACCGCGATTCCGGACTACACCGACGCCACGATCGAGGATATCGCCGCCAAGGAAGGCGCAATGTATGCCTCCGAGAAGGGGGCGAACACCTTCACCGGCGAGCCTTCATCGACTGATTTCCTTGCCAGATTCGCGCATTCGATCGAGTGGGAGGATGACAGCCGCACCGCGGTTATTTCCACGCTTGTGAAGGGCGACGACCCGGCGGAGGACGACAAGGAAGAGGATAAAGAAGCTGATAAAGAAGAGGGTAAGGAAGAGGCCAATGAGGACGCCGCTGACGAAGAGAACGGACAGCCTGCCGAAGAGCCCGCTGACGATACCTCAGAGCCTGACGCAGAGCCCGGGGATTCCGCGGATTCCGATAAGGAGCCCGCTGACGATTCCGACGATGAGCCCGCTGACGATTCTTCCGACGAACCTGCTTACGTCAACGACTTCACGCTGGTCAGCATTACCGAAAACGGCGCCTTCAAGGAGACGGAGCTCAAGCTCTTCGAGGATGATTCGTATTTCTACATCACCAAGGTGACGGGCATTCTCGACATTTACACCAGCACCGAGGAAGCTCCCGCCGCTTCAGAGGAAACTGACGATTCCGAGGAAGCCGAAGAAGAGGCTGAGCTCAGCGTCAGGGCTACCGTACTGAACACTCTCAAGAGCGTCAAGTCCGACGACGACGTCAAGAAAGAGGTTGCCGACGCAGGCGCCAAGTACGACATGAAGGGCGTCAAGCAGAGAGTTGTGGATATCGTCCGCAAGAAGGTGTTCGGCTGAAGAAGCTGAAGAAGCTGAGAGGCTGATAAGGCTGATAAGGCGATATTGATTGCCGAATCAACTTGATTATTGATCCCGCGTGCCGCCATTCATAAATTGGCTCCGGCACGCGGGTTTTTAGTGGATTTTTGTACCGAAGTCCGTCCGGTCTTTTCGTGACAACGTCTGCGGGCGCCGCCCGTTCGGACGGCTCGCGAATACCGCAGTGTCAAAGGGAGGATATATAATATGGATCAGCTTATTAAAATGATCATGTTTGTTCATGACGGCTTTGAGGAGGCAGAAGCGCTTACCGCGGTCGACCTTTTAAGGCGCGCCGGCGTTAAGACCGACGTCTGCTCAATGACCGGCAATACGGTAATTAAGGGCTCCCACGGCATCAGCGTATTCGCGGACCTTGAATTCAGCGACATCTGCGACGCGGGCGGGAAAATGGAATCAGGTGCAGTCGAGGAGGGCGCCTTAGCGGACTTTTCCGCGATCACCGACAGCTACGACGGGATGATTCTTCCCGGAGGGCAGCCGAATTCATTCTCGCTGAGAGACGACGAGAGGATCACAGAGCTCGTGAAGGCGTTCGATCGAAAGGGAAAGCTCGTGGCGGCTATTTGTGCGGCTCCGTGCGTGCTTGAGCGGGCAGGTGTCCTTGACGGGAAAAGATGCACCTCCTATCCCGGCATGATCTCGCCCGACAATAAGATCTATCTCGAGGAGACCGCTGTGACCGACGGGAATATAATCACCTCGCGCGGTGCGGGAACCTCTGTCGAGTTTGCTCTTGCGATCGTCGGCAAGCTGTGCGGGGCCGCGAAGGCTGATCAGATCGCAACCCGGATCATGTTCCGAAGCTGACGGCCGGGAAGGGCAGATATCCCTGCTCTGCAGCCTGTTCTCACGTTTTCTTACATTATCGCAATAATTTATAGTCGCGATTATTTATAGTCGCAACTATTTATTGTCGCAATAATTTAAAGTGGCAATTATTTATGGTCGCAATAATTCCGAGCCTGACTCCGCTGTCACGTTCGGAATTTTTTTTACTCCGGCAAACAGCCTGCGTTGTTGTTCCGGATGCGTGTGAGGCCGCTTCAGATGTGCAGACAGTTCGCCTTATTGGAGAGACCTGAACGCTTCAGGAGAACGGTCAGATCACCCAAGGTGAGCGCTTTGAACTCTTCGGGAGAGCGGTCAGTCCGCCCCATGCGAGAGCCTATGGTCTTGCTTCAAAATATAACGAATTACCGTTCCGGTCCGTGGAATTATTGTCGTGATTCCCGGAAGCTTAAACAACGGACGAATGCGAAAAACAAAGAAAAACGAAGAAAATGAAAGAAAACAGAAGATGCGCGAAATTATTTTAAAGTTTTTTTAAGAAAACACTTGCATTTTCGGGTTAAAATGGGTTATACTGTCTGCAAGTCATTTTTTGATGGTTTTTTCTTGCTTTTCTAATCTATATTTAACGGTTTCGTAAGCACCTTATACGATTACAAACGCATATTTTGTCAAATTAGGACTGTAATTTGAAATTTTCTTTTAGGAAAGGGTAAGAGAGGTTTTTATGAAAAGGATTATTTCATTTCTAGTCGCTGCTGTAATGGCGATTTCCGTTTTCGGAATGCTTCATATAGCAGCTCCGATGCAGGCTGCTGCAGCGGAAACTAACCTGGCGCTGGGCAAGCCGGTGACCCAGGATCTCAATGGCTGCGGCGTTATGGGCGGTCATCCCGGAGATTTGTGGTATTACGGTTATCTCACCGACGGAAAGACGTTTGAGAACGTCGGCTACGACGCAGCAGGTCAGCCGACCGATTCCAGTTACGGCTGGTACGTCACGAAAGCCGGAGCCGATCCGATGAACGCCAGCGCCATCATTGACCTTGGCGCCGTTTATGAGATCTGCCGTGTCAAGATTTATACTGAGTACCACTTCATCGGGCTCAAATTCCCCAATACTTATGATATTTACGTTTCGGCCGACGGCACTAATTGGACCAAGGTGTTCGGCGAGGCAGGGAGAACCGGCTATATGACCCACGCCAAGGTCGCCGAGTTTGAGAAGACACCTGCCAGGTACGTTAAGACCACAATCGTTTACGGAAACGACGTGGTAACGTCCGACGAGAATCTTGACGGCATTGAAGACGACGGCGGTTATGTTCAGTATGCGGGTATCGGCGAGATTGAGGTCTATGATACATATGCCACCGGCAACATTGCTCTCAATAAGACTTCAAAAGAATCGGTCTTAGACGTATTCAATACTCCGGATTATGCAGCATTGGGATATGCACCGAGTCATTTTGTGCTTGGATCCTCCGGCCAGTGGAATGAAGACGCCATCACAGGGCCTACGGTTCCCTTTAATTTCGGACCTTATAACATAACAGGCTGGATAGTTACCAATTTCTGGCAGAGCACGAGTATCAGACAGGATATCGACCTCCATGCCGTTTACAATATTAACCAAATCAAGTTGGTTCCTATGGCATGGAACGGCGGCTGGATGTTCCCCAATTCCTACGATATTTTCGTTTCGGAGGACGGCGACACCTGGACGCGCGTTTATAACGGGAATAACGAGAGTGCTCTCAACGTTCCCGCCGAAACACGCATCATCGATTTCGCTCCGATAAATGCGCGTTATATCAGCATAGCTGTCTACCACGGCACCCAGGTCGACGGCATGCAGCACTGGACCGGTTTAGGCACAGTTGAGGTTTACGGTACTTTTGTGAGCGGATATGCCGAGAGATCCGGAGTGGCTCATTTTGACGCTAAGGATCTGACCTTCTGGAAGAGAGACAACGCTCCGACCGCTCCTTTCACCGCCGAAAGGACCGAGGACGGTATAAGAATTGAAAAACTGTCCAACAGCGATCCCGGCTGGGCAGAATTGCAGGGCGGCGATACAAACGCCTACTTCCACATTGTTCTTCCGGATACTATGAAGCCTTCCGAATATCCCTTCTATGCTATAGAGGCAGTTGGAGACCGGGATGTGGCTCTGGCACTGTGCTATGATAACGGTTGGACTCCCTTTGTGGGAATGACGTTCGGCACCACTAAGAGTCTGCAGGTCACGCCTTATGCCGATGATATAAGCTTTGCGCCTTTCGCCTTAATGTCCGAAGGTGCTATCACGATCAACAGCATAACTTTCTACAAGACCGTTGAGGACTACCAGAGAGACATCTGGGAGCGCGGATATGCCACGTACGGTGTTAACAGCGCCAGTGTTAAGGTTGGTGACAGCCTCACGCTGACTGTCAGCGCTGTATTCCCGCCCGAAGCCACGACGCCCAGGCTGAAGGTTACCGATGCTGAAGGTGTTGAGACCGTTCTCGAACCTGTAGCTTCATCTTCCGGTGGTTTGTATTACTTCGATTACGCCAATATTTATCCCCAGAAGATCGCTGACGTTATCGCATTTGATCTTTTGGACGGCACACTCCCGATCGAAGGTATTAATACTATAGGCTACAGCGTTCAGAGCTATTTCGATGCTCTTTACAATTATCCTGCAGCCGCGCTTGGGTACTCGGACGGTAAGAAAGCCGCCCTGGATACACTGCTTGCCGACCTTCTGACGTTCGGCGCAGCGTCGCAGATCTACAAATCTTACAATACTGAAAATCTTGCTGACAGTCTTGCCTGGGTAGCGGACACCAAGACTCCGGCCAATTCAAACACGCCGGTCAACGTTAAGGGCGTCACAAAGACAACTGAGGGCGACAGATTCATCGCCGCCACTCTCCTTATCGACAATGCGATCCAGATCAAGACCAAATTCGAGGCCACCAATGCGGTTGCCGTTAAGTTTACTGCTGACGGAAGAAGCACTGTAGTTCCTGCTGCAGATTGGACTGCTGACGGAGACAAGTTTACTGCGCTTTCCGCTCCTCTGCTTGCCAGCAAGCTGAGCAAAACCGTGACGGTTACTCTGCTTGATGCTTCGGATGAAGAACTGGCCGGTATCACCTACAGCGTTGAGTCCTATATCGCTTCGGGTGCATGCAGCGACGCAGTATTCACGGACGCTCTGCTTAATTACGGCCGTTCGGCTCGTGCTTTCATCAACGATCCCGACGGAGTTGAGCTGGTCACTATGGTTTTCCCTGAGGATAATACCGTATTTGACAAGACTTTTGCAGGCGACGTTCTTTCCCTTAACATGAGCAACGCAAGCGCAGCTACGCTTACGGAGCTTGGTCTTAGCGGCTTGGCACGTAATGCCGTTACACAGTTCCTGCTTGAAAACTATAAGTTCACGGTCGAGGGACAGGTCAACTATAGCAAATCTGACTCTGACAGGTCGCACACCTCTGCGTTTACATACGCATCCGGTAAGGTGATGTACAAGGATGAGCTTAGAGACGTTCTGGCAGTTGTTATCGAGGGTACCGAGTCAGAGGGCGAGTGGTATTCAAATATTGATTTCGCTCCTTCTCACAGCAACGACACGAAATATTCCGAGAACTTCCTTGCTATCGCGCAGGATGTCTTCAGCTACATAGAGCCTTTGGCTGCCGGGATGGATAGTCCTGTAGTGCTCTTTACGGGCTTCAGCCGCGGCGCTGCTGCAGCGAATCTGCTTGGAACTATCTACAACGCGGAATTCGGATCCGACGACGTGTTTGTTTATACGTTTGCTACTCCTAATACCGTAAGGAGCGCCGACGTTGCGGTTGGTCCCAACATATTCAATGTTGTCAATCCTGCTGACCTGGTGACCAGGGTTCCCTTCGATTTCATCGGTTATTTCAGAGCCGGCAACGATATTGAACTTACTCCCGAAGCTTCTGCTCTCAGTACCGCTAATACTCTCATGAATTATCTTAACGGTCTTCCGAGTAATATTAAGGATATCTATGAGACCAAGTATAACACAAACAATTCCGGTACCAATGGACAAAACAGCAGGACAGTGATTTCAATATTTGAATCTGTCATACCGAGTATTTTTACGGGCAATACGAGTGAGCTTCAAAATCTTGGTCTTTCGGCTATTTTCTGGAGCAGCAATTCAAAGCTTGCCCCAATTAAGAATCTCTTTACATATGCACTGCAGAATATGTCTGCAGTACAGGCGGCAGGCTCGCAGCATACCGTAGAGATCTACTTCGACATGCTTGATGCCCTTTGATACAGGTTTTATTGATCATTCAAAGAGTTTCGCATAAATGGCGATCCGGTATTTGCTTTGTAATGCTTGAGAAATTATAGTAATTTATATTTAACGTCAAATATCACGTCAAATATCGTCGCTTAGGCGAAACAGACAGCAGGGCAGGCGGCCCGGAAGATGATTTCCGGCCGCCTGCTTTCATAGGTACGACAGGTATTCAGCCGGTCCGTGGTGAAAGTCCACAAGAGGCGCAGCCCTCGACGAACACCAAAGCGACTCCCAAGGCTTCCACTGCGAGGTGCAGACGAGAGGAAGGGATAGCGCAATCTCAGCCTTACGAACAGGAACCCAATACTAAGGCGTATACGGCGGATAAGTGGGCCTGGAGTCACGAAGTCCAAAAGGCAACCGTAACCCGTATGCGTAGATCGGGAGGGTAGACGAGGAAAGACCGGGCTGCGGGCGCGGCAGCTTTTTTTATTCAATAGACTTCTTAAATCAAGCGGCGTTTTACCGTAAGGATGCGAAAAACGTGATACGAAATAGCTGTATTTATATGTGCTGTTTGTGCTGTTTGTGTCATTTGTTTTGTGATGCAGGCCGTTGGAAAGGTATATTCTGATATTTACGCGCTATGGCCTATAGTATTTTTTTGCTCTCGAATTGCTTTCAAGGTCTGCTGTTTGGTCGAATAGCGAGGATTCCGGAAAAAGCCGGGAAAAGCGTTTTAAAATATAAAAAAAGCGGATCATGATTCATTCAGTAGAAGTTCAGATGAACAACGTTACTGTCGAATTTGATCCGCTCTGAAATTGCGTAAGAAGTGAACCTTGAAGGATCCGCTTAAATAATTGATTTAATAGAGGCCTTTCAGGTAGGGAAGCGAGTCGACCGGTTTGCCGTCGAGTCTGACCTCGAAGTGGAGGTGGGGGCCGGTGGCGCCGCCGGTCATGCCTACCAGTGAGATGGTCTGGCCTTTCTTGACGTGATCGCCTTTGGAGACCAGAAGCTTGCTGCAGTGGGCGTAAACGGACTGGAGGCCGTTGCCGTGGTCGATGATGACGGTGAGGCCGTAGGCGCCGTTGTTGGCTGCCATGGAGACTACGCCGTCCTGAGCCGCGTAAATCTTGGTGCCGGAGCTGGCAGCGATGTCGGTGCCGGCGTGAAGCATCCAGACGTGGGCTATCGGGTGATTCCTGTAGCCGAAATAGTCGGTGAATTTAATGTAGCTTTCAAGGGGCCAGCAGAATCCGGCGCTTTCGGGGGAGCGGGGAACGTTGCTTTGGGAACCTTCGTTCAAGGCTTCTTCCTTGGCGCGCTGGGCGTCCTCGGCTTCCTTGCGCGCTCTTTCGGCGGCTTCAGCGGCTTTGCGGGCCTCGGCTTCTAAGCGGGCCTTTTCGGCTTCGGCGGCCTTGCGGGCTTCCTCTTCCTTGCGCTTGCGCTCTTCTTCGGCTCTGCGGGCTTCTTCCTCGGCCTGGCGCTGGAGCTTCTCAAGCTCGTTTAATTTATCGGTAAGCTCGTCGCGGGTGAGCTCGTATTCCTCTTTTTCCTTTTCGAGGTTGTGAACAAGGGCGGTCAGCGTCTGGTAATTCTCGGTGACGAATTCGCGGTTGTTCTCGAGGTCCTGAATGGCCGCCTCGACCTCGGCGAGGATGATTTCCTTGTCGGCAAAGAGACGCTCTTCCTGGGCCTTCTTGTCCTCGAGAAGAGCTTCCTGCAGGCGGATCTTCTCAAGAAGCTCGCGATCCTCGGCAATCATCTTGCGGTAAATGTTGAGCTTTTCAATGAAATCGAAAATGTTTTTGGACGTGAAGAACATCTGAATGAGCTCGAAGTCGGTGGACGACTGGTACATGACGCGGGTCCTGTCGAGAAGAAGGTCCTCCATCTCGTCGTGCTCCTTCTGCATCTTGGCGATTTCATTCTCGAACTGCTCGATGTCTTCCTTGATGTTGACGAGCTCGTTCAGAAGGTAATCCCGGTCGCTCATGTGGCTGAGCTTCTCGGACTCGATGCCTGCGAGACTGTTGGCAAGGTCGGTCAGGTAATCCTGGCGTTCCTTGATCCTGCGCTGGATTTCACTGAGCTTTGTTTCGGTGTCGGAAAGGTCGCCCCTGGCGTCCTTGATGTCGCTTGTGTAGTCTTTAGCGGAGGCGATAAAAACCCCGCCGCCAAGGCCGATGGCAGCAGTGAGAGTCAGAGTGGCGATTCTTATGAGAGTTTTTTCTTTAACGGTTTGCTTCATGAGATCTTCCTTATTATCATCTTTAGTACAGCCGCAGTAAGGCGCTTTCAACTTCGGTAAACCTATTGCAAGGGCCCGGTGGTACTGGAGCCGCCGGAACAAATCGTTCGTATTATAATCTATCTTGAGCGGGATTTCAAGCTTTTCGTTTGGCTGCCGGGTTCCAAGGGTTCCAAGCTCCGGGTGCGCTGCGCGACGAATCGGATCCCGCGTCTGAGCTTTTTGTCTGACGCGCTGAGCGGTGGCCGGAGGCCGGAGGATTCGGCCTCTGCGCGTTGTTGTCGCTTTGCGAAGCCGTCCGGAACGTAACCTTGCCCAGGCCTGCGTCTCGCACAGAGCGTGCCTCCTTTTCAGATAGTTACCCTGTTCAGAAAGTTACCCTGTTCAGAAGGTTACCTGCTCAGAACGTTACCCTGAAGGTGGTGCCGTACTCGGGGGAGCTTGTCGCGGTGATCGTGCCGTTCAGCTTCTCGACAATGTCGTGTGCGATGGAGAGCCCGAGCCCGAAGCCGCTGTCGGCAGAGTCCTGCGTCCGTGACTTGTCGGCCTTGAAGAACCTGTCGAAAATGTGGGGCAGGTCTTCGGGGGCAATGACGTCGCCGACGTTGTTCACAAATATGTCCACCTTCTTGTCCATTTTTCCGAGGGTGACCTTGATGGCCGAGCCGGGGGCGGCATGCTTCACGGCGTTGTCCAGCAGGACGCTGAATACGCGCTCAAGCATTGTGCCGTCGGTGTTGAGATGTACGTCGGGCATTATCGCGGTGCTGATCTCCACGTTGCGCTCAAAGGCGACGGGCTCGAAGCAGAGGCATTTTTCCTCAGCCAGCTCCGATACGTTGACGTCGCCGGTCACGACCTTGTAGCCGTCCGCGTCCGATTTGGCCAGGTAGAGCATCTGCTCAAGAAGCTTCTGCATTTTTTCGGCCTCGTCGCGTGTGCTTTCGACCCACTGCTTCATTTCGGGCCCGGTGGTTTTGGCCCCGAGTATGTCGGAATTCGCGAGAATAACTGTAACGGGCGTTTTCAATTCGTGGGAAGCGTCGGCGATGAACTGCTTGCGGGTCTCCCAGGCTTCCTTGACGGGCTTCACCGCGAGATTCGCGAGAATAACGCTCACAGCCAGGAAAATCAGCAGCAGCGCCAGCGTCATAATGCCGCACATCAGGGAGGTGGTCCTGACCGAAGAATTCAGGTCGGTGCGGTCCGTGAACGCAACGCACATGCCGGCCTCGAGCTGCCTCCGCATGTAATTGACGCGCACCTCGCTGATGTAGCCGGTGTCCTTCCCGGAGGCCAGCGCCTTTTTGACCGAGAAGTCGAGGGCCTCCTGAGACATCTTGGCGGAGAACTCCGTCTTCACGAGAATGTCGCCGTTGCTGTCGAGAAGCACCGCCACTGCGGTTCCGTTTATGAAATCTGACCGGTTCAGCTGAATATCGCCGCCTATGCCGTCGAAGGGCAGTGTGGGAGTGAAGCTGTCGCCGAAATCCCTCCTGTAGTCCGAGTTGGTCTCAAAGAAGTAGATGGCCTTGCTGAGCCGGTCGTTGATCTTGCGCTGCTCAAGGCGGTAGACGAGGCCGATTGCGATGCCGGAAACCAGCAGCAATATGACGCCAACAAGAACCATATTGATGAGCACCATTCTGAGTTTGAGCTTTCCCAGCATTTATTTTGCCTCCAGTCTGTAGCCGAGCTTCTTGTACGAGAGGATCGTCATCTCGGATTGGATGAACGAGAGCTTTTTGCGCACAAAGCTGATGTAGGCCTCCACGTTCGAGTCGCCGGCGTCGGAATCGTAGCCCCAGACCTTTGAAATGAGGTCCTCCTTGGAGACGATCACGTTCTTACGGAGCGTCAGGAGCTTCAGGATCTCGGCCTCCTTGTAATTGAGGCGGATGGTCTTGTCGCCCTTTGAGATCTCGTTTGTGGAGGTGTTGAAGCTGAAGTCGCCGCACTCGAGAACGTCCGCCAGTACCTCGCCCTGTCTTCGCGTGACGGCGCGGATCCTCGCGAGAAGCTCCCTGGGCGCAAAGGGCTTCGTCATATAGTCGTCCGCCCCGCTGTCAAGGCCGTTGATCTTGTCATTGACGCTGTCCCTCGCGGTAAGCATAATGATCGGCGTGTTAATGCTACTCTGCCGCAGGCTTTTGGCGACCGAGATCCCGTCAAGCCGCGGAAGCATAATATCGAGAATGATCACGTCGTAAATTCCGGAAAGTCCGTAGTTGAGGCCGTCCTCGCCGTTATATACGGCGTCCACCATGTATCTGTTCTCCTCGAGAATCTGTTTGAGGGCCTTTGAGAGCCGCTGTTCGTCTTCTACCAAGAGTATATGCATCTGTGTGTCCTGCCTTTGTGCCGTGCTTTTGCGTGTCGTGTTTTTGCGTGCCGTGCTTTTACGTGTCGTGTTTTTACGTGTCGTGCTTTGCCTGCCGTGCTTTTGCGTGCCGTGCTTTTACGTGTCGTGCTTTGCCTGCCGTGCTTCTGCGTGTCGTGTTTTAACGTGTCGTGCTTGTGCAGCAGTCCCGTGAACGGAAACCGCTGCATATATTGTAATCCTTTTTCTGAAAAAATACCAAAACGTTTGTTTGGGAGTGGCAAGTGCGGGAAGAGGCTGTTATAAGGCCGGAGGCCGGAGGATAGAGGCCGGAGGGCGGAGATTTTCGGCCGCTGCTGAATGAATCGGATCCCGCGCCTGCGTAAATCTTGCAATACCGGACGGCCATATTGTATAATCGACCGCGTCAGAAATCCGATACAGAACACGCTTCACGGCGTGTCAAACAGCCGCTCCCTGTCTCTTAAAACAGGCACGCGGATCCAGACCTGCAGCCGCAAATTATGAAGTATTGTCGTGCAAGTGATAACTTTAGGAGAAGTGATCTAAATGAAAAATAATGAAATAAACGCCCGTGAAATTCCCGCCGACGAGTCCTCCGGGGACAGTCCGGAAATCAGCGGAACCACGGAAGTCGAAAAGAAAAATGAAACGGAAAACGTGGATATTCTCGCGGAGATTGGAAAAGTTGACGTTTCTGCGGAGGCGGGAGACGTTGATATTCCTGCGGGGGATCACATCGTGACCGCCACAGCCGCTGACGGAGCGGTGAGAATTACTGCCTGCGAGTCGACCTCGATTTGTGAGGATGCAAGGCGCATTCACGGGACATCCGCGGTAATGACGGCTGCTCTCGGCAGGACGCTTACGGCGGCGTCGCTCCTTTCCTCGCAGCTGAAGAATGCTACGGACTCGCTGACGGTTCAAATCAACGGCAAGGGGCCCGGCGGCAAGATCATCTGCATCACCGATCCCGACGGAAACGTCAGGGGCTACTGTGTCGACCCCGCCGTGGAGCTGCCTCTTCGCGAGAAGGACGGCAAGCTCGACGTAGGCGGCGCCGTGGGCAAGGGCTTCCTCCAGATAATCAAGGACCTGTCTCTCAAGGAGCCTTATCAGGGCACCTCGGCGCTTGTTTCGGGGGAGATTGGCGAGGACATTTCATACTATTTCGCTGTCTCCGAGCAGGTGCCGACCACCACTTCGCTTGGCGTGCGGATCTGCCCCGATCCCGAGGGTGTGCAGCCCTTCGTGGTGGAAAAAGCCGGCGGCTTTCTGCTGCAGCTTATGCCCGGTGCGCCAGACGATCTTATCGGTGACCTTGAAGCGAGACTTGGCGCGATGCCTTCGGTGACAACGCTGCTGGCGGCCGGTGCGTCCGTGAATGATATTGTCGGCGACATTCTTACGGGCTATTCGCCCGAGATCAAAGCGGTGAAGCCCATTCGCTACAAGTGCAGCTGCAGCCGCGAGAGGATGCAGGCGGCCTTGTGCGCCATCGGGCGGAGCGACCTGCAGGAGATCCTTGACGACGGGAAGGGTGCTGAGATCTGCTGCCGCTTTTGCAACAGAAAGTACTTCTTTGACAACGGGGACATCCGGGCCATGATCGACGCGGGGTGATGAGCGAACGGCGCCGCTTCGCGGCAGCTCCGGAACGCGCGTTGCCCTCCGGCCTCCGGCCTTTAGCCTTTAGCCTTTAGCCTATTCTTGGCACTTGGCACCCGGGAATTAGCTTGACACGCCCAGGCCTTTTAAGCTATCATCACATTACAAAAAAATAACTGAAAGGTTGAAGTTATGGAGTTTGCGTCTGTTATCTTCATAGAAATATTCCTGCCGGTTGTTCTGATCGTCTATTATTTGCTTGGTCTTATCAAGTCCCAAAAGGCATCGACGCTGGCCCGCAATATTTTCCTTCTGGTTTCCAGTTTGATATTTTACGCCTTCGGGGGCATCAGAGAGCTTCTGATGTTCGTCGCGATTATCGCGCTGTGCTTCTTTACGGGCATCATACTGGATTCACTTCCGGCTGAGAAGAAAGGCCTGAGGCGAGCCGTCTTTATCACGTCGCTGCTTCTTAACGTGGGCGTGCTTGTTTACTTCAAGTACGTCGCGATGATGGTGAACCTCGTCAATATGCTGAGGACAGCCGGAAGCGTGGGGGCCGCATTCTCGGGCCTTCTCACGTTCAACGGGAAGGGCGCCTTCGCGATAATAATGCCGCTCGCCATATCCTTCATCATTTTCCAGTCGATTTCCTATATCACCGACGTTTACACCCGCAAGACACGGGCCTCGCGCAACATTCTCACGTACGCGCTCTACATGACGCTGCTGTGCCAGCTGACGCAGGGCCCTATTATGAGGTACGGGAATCTCGGGGCGCAGATCGAGAGCCGCACGCACTCGCTTGAAGCGTTTGTCAGCGGGCTCAAGCGGTTCTCCTACGGCCTTGCCAAGAAGGTTCTGATCGCCAACGTGGTGGCGGAGACGGTGGACAAGATCTTCAACTCCCAGAAGACGTATATGGACGTGAATATCATGGGCGCGCCGATCGCCTGGCTGGGCATTCTGCTGTACACGATCCAGATTTATTACGACTTCTCGGGCTACACCGATATGGCCATCGGCGTCGGCGGCATGCTGGGCTTCAGGATCGACGAGAACTTCAATTATCCCTACACCGCGTTCTCCATACAGGAATTCTGGAGAAGGTGGCACATTTCGCTGTCAAGCTGGTTCAGGGATTACATTTACATTCCGCTGGGCGGCAGCCGCTGCTCGAAGGCGAGGGCCTGCTTCAACGTGGCCGTCGTATTCCTGGTCACGGGCATCTGGCACGGCGCCAACCTGACGTTCATCGTGTGGGGGCTGATCTTCGTGGTGCTCAGCATCACAGAGCGCCTCTTCCTGGGCGACCTGCTCAAAAAGAACCCCGTGAAGCCGGTCAACTGGCTGTACATGATGCTGGCCGTCATGATCGGCTGGGTGTTCTTCAGGTCCGACAATATCGACTTCGCGCTCAGGTTTATCGGCCAGATGTTCAGCTTCAAGGCGTCCCCCTCGTATATGATAGTTTCCTATCTGAGCGTCGAGGTAATGATTGCCGCGGTGTGCGGAATTCTGTTCAGCGGACTTCTCCAGAGGCCGCTTAAACCGTTGTACGACAAGGTCTCCGCCAAGGTGCCTGTCAAGGCTGTCGACCTGGTGATACAGCTTGCGCTTCTCGCGTTCTGCATCATCAGGATAGTCGGCGGCTCCTACGCTCCGTCAATTTACACGAATTTCTGACGGGGGAGGTGTTTTTATGAAGAAAAATACGATTTTCCTTATCATTGCGGTGTGCGCTTTCGCTCTCGTGACAGCGGCGCCCTGGGTACTGAACCTCACTTCACCCGGTGCCAAAACCGGGGACACGCAGACCGGCGAGATCAGGGAGCTCGCCAAGTTCCCCACGGAATATTCAAACGACTTTTTCGCGAAGGTCAACGCCTACGTGAACGACCACTCGCCCCTGAGGACCTCCATTATCGGGCTCGTCAATACCATGGAAGGTAAGACCCGCGAATGGTATTCCAAAAACGTCATGATTCCCTACGTTGAGCGCATGTTCAGGGTGGAGGAGACCCCGGCGCCGCCCGACAATACTGTCGAGCCCGGGCAGGACACGCCTGAGCCGACTCCGACCCCTGACTGGGGCGGTCTTTTCGGCGACGCCACGGAGACGCCTGCCGAAACTCCCACTGAGATACAGACCGAAACGCCTGCGGGGAGCGAGACGGACAAGCCCACCGAGAAGCCTTCCGGCGCTTCCGGATCGCCTGCGGGCCATACTGCTTCCCCCGACGTCGAGCCGCACGAGCATTCTTACGCGACGCCCGTCGTGGTGGTGGCTGCAGGCTGCACGAGCTCGGGCATTTCCACCGAGAAGTGCACCGTCTGCGGCGAATCCAAGACCATCGTCACCGAGCCCACGGGCCACGACTATACGGTGACCAGGACCCAGAAGGCGTCCTTCGCCCACGACGGATACACGCTGAAGAAGTGCTCGCACTGCGGCGACGTGCAGGTGGCCGATATCGTGCTCCGGACCTCCGTCCCCGGCTTCTACACTGGCAGAACCCCGATAATGTATTCCGGCGCGGGCTTCCCAGGCATTCACAACTGGTACTTCTATTCCGGCGACGACAGCATCGGCTACCTCCAGGGCGACAACGCGCAGACCGAGAGCGAGATGGCAGCCTGGAACGATACCTTCACGGACCTTAAGGAGCAGTGCGACAAGCGCGGCGTCAACCTGGTCGTTCTTGTCTGCCCCAACAAGGAGCAGGTCTACCAGGAATACCTCCCGCTGGGCCTGGATCTTTCGAAGTCCGACGAGGAGAAGCGCGCTTCCGTCATGGCTGAGTACATGAAGAAAAACAGCCACGTGAAGTACGTCTATCCTCTGCAGGAGGTCAAGACCGCCAAGATCCTTTACGAGACATACTATCAGCAGGACACCCACTGGAACTCCGTGGGAGGCTTTGTGGGCGCAATGTCCGTCTACAGGGCCCTCGGCATGCCCACGACCGGCATCCAGAACGTAGAGGTCATCGAATATGAGCATTCCGGCGGCGACCTGGTCAGCCTCGGCGTCGGCCCCGCCACACCTTACACGGGTTACGTCGTAAACTACAAGCCCGAGATCACCGTCCGCGAGACCTTCTATTACTCCAACACCGTCATCGGCGGCAACGAAACTCCCTCCGGAGAGCTTAAAATCTACGAGTCGGACAGCCCCAACAAGCACAAGGCGCTCATTATCGGCGACTCCTTCAGACATGCCGTGGGCAACTACATTGCAAAGGACTTCGCCAAGGTCACACAGGCTCACAGGGGCGATTTCGAGACGTATTCCAATTACGTGCAGGATATGACCACGGGCGTCGTCAGCCCCTGCAACCAGCAGGTTATCCAGAATTCGCTGAGAGAGCTGGGCTCCGGCGACCTGCTGCTCATTATGGCCGTCGAGCGGTATGACTTCGGCAACGAGCAGATCGCGTGGGCGATTTCGCAGTTCATGAAGTCGATGTGACGGCGTGATTCTGCGCGGCTTGCGTGACTTGTCCGGCCTGCGCTTTTGGCATGTTTGGCTTGATTTGGGCAGGCCTTGCGCCTGAATCGAGCTGGCCGCGGGCGGTTAGTGAGCATTGCGGCCGCCGCTTCGCAAAGTGCCGAAGAGATAAGTCCGGCGTCAATTTCATAACATAATACGGGCGCCGTCAGCAGGGATTTCCACTGACGGCGCCTCAGTATACTATATAACTCCCAACTCCGGTCCCATAACTCCCATTCCATAACTCCCATTCAATGACTGCCGTCCCGCAACCGCCGCGACGCGGCCCCCGGCACTCCCGTTTTTTAAGGAAAAATTAAGGAAAAAACGGCGCAAAAAACGGCCAAACCGCCTTGACACTACTACACAAAAAAAGTATAATAAATTTGTCTATTTTGTATAAACCGGTACGGCACACGGACCGGGGATGAACCTCGAAGCTTTAACCGGCTCTCGGGATACTAAATCGGGTGTTATATTTTTTGAAAGGTTGATTGTATGGACAAAAAACTGAAGCGTAGAATTATCGTGCTGTCAGTGTTGGGCGTATTGGTTGTCGGCCTGTTGGTTTTCCTTATCGTGAGGGCAAGCCTAAAGACCGGCAGCAGGCAGTTCGCCATTGACAACAACGATACGATGGTCTTCAACCCCTTTGTCGAGAACGAGGAAAGGTCGGACAACAGTCTTCTGGAGTACGGCAAGGTTCTCACAAAGTACGGGACGAGGTACGAAAAGTACGCAGGTGAAGATATCGTCCTCAACGCTGCCGATTTTTACGGTATCAGCTTTAAGATAGATACCGGAGATACCGTGACACTGTATCGCGGCGACAACGGCGAGATCGATACCGTTTCATACCGGGGCAAGAATTACGGTTACGGGCAGGTCAAGGCCAAGGAGTTCTCCTTCGCGACGGATGAGCTTCTTGCGAAGATAGAGGCCGTCACCTCCAATCTTACTTTTTCCGAGGATTACGGCTACACGCTGTATGAGGACAAGGCCGCCGGCAGGGATGATAACGGATACACCAAGGCAGCTGAGCAGGAAGACAGATTCGGCGAGGTCAGCGGATCCATCAAGGCCGACGCCAACGCTCTCTATTACGGCAAGACCCTGACGAGCGGCAGCGCGCTTGAGGAGCTGACTTTTGTATATAAAGTCGACGTCCCGGAGACCGCTCTTTATTCCCTTGAGATCGAATATTTTCTCCCGGAGAACCGTTCCAACAACACTCTGGTAAGGTTCAGGGTCGACAATAAATACCCCTTCAAAGAAGCGGCCAGCATGGAGCTCAAAAGAGCATACAACTTCTACGACGTCGGAGGCCTTGATATTGCCGGCAATGAGATCCGCGCGCAGCAGCAGGAGATATTCAAGTGGCAGGACACGGTCATCACAAGCCCTGACGGAATGTACAAAAACCCCTACAGGTTCCTGGTGAATTCCTCCGCCAATGCTACGCCCGACAAGCCCAGGACCATCTCGCTCACCTTCGCGAGAGAGCCCGCGGTCATCAGGACCATAAGGCTTGTGGCGCCGCTGTCTTCGCTGTCCTATGCGGATTACAAGACCGCCAATTCCTTCTCGGAGAGCGCCATCGTAAAGGACGCTGTCACGCAGGTCGAGTTTGAGGTTCCCGACGAGAAGAACACCATCAGCATCAGAAGCGAGTGGGACGGCAACTACAAGACCACCCCCGCATCCTACAAGGTCACGCGTTACAATTATTTCGGCGGCGACAGATGGGCCAACGGCGGCGACGGAGCTTCCTGGAAGTTCAGCGTTCCGAAGGACGGCTGGTACGAGATCGGTTTCCGCTACCAGAGCATGCTCACGGACATCGTCGTATATTCCGAGATCAAGATCGACGGCGTCATTCCCTTCGAGGAAATGGAGGAGTACTGCTTCCCGTATTCCGACGGATGGCGCGGCGCGTCTCTTATTGACGCGGATCAGAAGCCCTATTACTTCTACCTCACCGCAGGGGAGCATATTATCACGCTCACCAGCAAGGTGGGACCGCTCAGGTCATCGATTCAGAGTCTCCAGGAATCCATGGATTCGATCTCCAAGCTCGTCAATACCGTCGTGAGTATCACGGGCGCCACCCGCAGCAGCTCAGGCGGCTACTCGGTGGACAAAAACAGAGACTGGGACCTTGATAAATACATCATGGGTATCGAAGAGGAGATCAAAAACTACAGAGATACCTTCGAAGCGATCTACAATGATATCCTCGAGGCCAACGGGGGAGTGCTTCCTTATTACGGTTCTTCCGTTTCCGTCGCGAAGGCCCTGTTCACCAGGCTCTCCAAGGGAACAGAAGGACTTGAGGACATCCCTTCGTCCCTTAACGAAATCACCAATTCGCTTTCAAGCCTTTCAACAACACTCCAGAATATCACCGAGCAGCCTATCGCTATAGATTATATGGTCGTTCACGGCGGTGACTTCAATTACAAGACCTGCCGCAGCAACGGCTTCCAGAACCTTTACGTGGGCGCCATTCAGTTTGGCGACTCCTTCCGCAAGGACTACACGTTGGTCGGATCCAGGGACAGCTCCCAGATGGAGAAGGCCAAGGAGATTGAGGTCTACGTGGCCAGAGGACGTGAATACGTCGAGATGCTCCGTAACCTTATCGCCGAGGACTTCACACCGAACACCGGCATCAAAGTGAACGTCAACATGGTCAGCACGGGCGTTGAAGGCCTGGTAATGCTCCGTTACGTCACGGGCACGGCTCCCGACGTGGCGATCTCGGTGGGCGCGGGCTCGCCTGTTGAATATGCCGCGAGGGGCGCTCTTGTCGCGTACAATGACCTTGACGGCGACGGTGTGGACGATAACCCCGAGTTTACGGAATTTATGGATCAGTTCCTGCCCGGAGCTTTTACGCTCTCAAGGTACCGCGGCAACTATTATGCGATACCCGAGACACAGGGCTGGGCGGCGCTGTTCTACAGGACGGACATACTCAGCGAGATCGGTATCGACAAGATTCCGTCTACGTGGGACGAGGTTTATGAGATACTCCCGAGGCTTCAGGAGAGGAATATGGACTTCTGCTATAACTACGGTACCGGCAATCTGTTCCCGTTCCTCTACCAGAACAAGGCTGACATTTACGACTACAACGGCCTGAGGTCCGCTCTTGACACGGAGGCAGCATACAACGCCTTTGTGGAATATGCCGACCTTTACAATAAGTACAACATTCCTTACGCCGCCAACTTCTACATGAAGTTCAAGCTGGGCGATATGCCGATCGGCATCGGAGACATGGGCCTCTTCTGCCAGCTGAGATATTCCGCTCCCGAGATCAACGGTAAATGGGCGATGTCGCCTGTGCCCGGACACCTCATGGAGGACGGCACGGTAGACAGAAGCATGGGCGGCTCCGGCACTACCTGTATCATGATTAAAAACAAGGGTGACAGGCTGCAGTCGCAGGAGGCGTGGAAGTTCGTCAAGTGGTGGATGAGCGAGCCCGTCCAGGTGGCTTACGCACAGGAGGTCGAGGCGACCTTCGGCGTTGCTTCGAGATGGAACACTGCCAACAGATACGCCATCAATTCCATGGCTTACAGCGACGAGGAGCTGGCCGTCATTAACGAGCAGTGGTCGTACTTCACGGAGACGCCGGTCGTGCTCGGAGGCTATTACACCTCGCGTTACCTGATGACAGCGCTTAACCAGGCGGTCCTGCAGGGCGGCAACATCAGAATCGCTCTTGAGGACGCCGTGAGAGAGATCAACAAGGAAATGAAACGTAAGCAAAACGAATTCTTCCCTGACGGTGTCGATTCAATCGTCTGGTCAGAGTACAGAGAAAAGGGGGTGAGCTGAGATGAGTAAAAAGAACAGAAAAAACGTTGATCAGGCGGGTACGGCCCCCGAAACAAACGAGGTGACCCGGTCTGACGGCAAAAAGCAGAAGGACTATACCAAATCTTATTTCAGATACACGCTGCATGAGATGTGGACGCACAGAATGTCATACGTTATGATCGCGCCCTTCTTCATCTGCTTCATAGTCTTCGCGCTGCTTCCGCTTATCGCTTCCGCGGTGCTCAGCTTCTTCTACTTTGACTCGCTGAGCTGGCCGCAGTTCAGATTCTGGGACAATTACATCTATCTGTTCGTCGAGGACTCGCTGTTCCTCAAGGCCTTCAGCAATACGCTGTATTACGCGGTCATTGTTGGCCCTGTGTCCTATATCGCTTCATATTTCTTCGCCTGGTTCATCAACCAGGTCCCCAAGAGACTGAAGCCCATATACACGCTGGCCTTCTACGCGCCGTCTCTCTGCAGCGGTATCGCCATGTCCGTCGTTTGGCTGGTTGTGTTCGCCAACGACAGCCAGGGATACATTAACTCGCTGCTGCTGAACGCCGGACTGATCACGGAGCCCATACAGTTCCTCCAGAGCGTTCAATGGATAATGCCCGTCATTATCATAGTCGCTCTCTGGTCGTCGCTGGGCGCGGGATTCCTTTCCTTCGTCGCCGGCTTCACCAACGTGGACAAGGAGCTTTACGACGCGGCAATGGTCGACGGTATCACCTCCAGGTTCCAGAGACTTATTTACATCGATATTCCGCAGACAATGCCTCAGCTGCTGTTCTCCGCCGTTCTTACCATTACGGGTTCGTTTACGGTGGGTGCGCTCAGCCAGACACTTGTCGGACACCCCAGCCCAGAGGACGCGGGTCTTACGGTAATGCTCCACCTTTCGGATTACGCAGGACAGCGTTTTGAGGTGGGTTACGCATCCGCTATAGCTGTGGTGCTTTCGGTCATTGTTCTTGGAATAGGTCGTCTTGCCTTCAGGCTTCTCAGTGATAAGGGGTGATGATTTATGTTTCAAGTAGACGTTGATTATTTAAAGAAAGCTAAAAAACGCCGCGAATACGCCCCTACGGTCATTTCGATAGTGCTTGCACTGGCAGGCGTAGTATCCGCGCTTCCAATTGTTTACCTGGTCGTTACCGCTTTTAAGCCTGCCGAGGAGCTGTTCCTTTACCCGCCGAGGTTCTACGTTAAGAACCCGACGTTCAAAAACTTCAGCGACCTTGTCAGTATCACGGCCAATACGATGGTTCCTTTCACAAGGTACCTCTTCAACACGATAATAATTACCGCCGTTTACATGTTCGCGCTGATAGTGGTGGGCACCTTGGCCTGCTATCCGCTTTCAAAGCACAGGTTCCCCGGCGGCAACGCACTGTTCAAGCTGGTCACGAACGCGCTGCTCATCATTTCGGGCGCGGCCGCGATCCCGAGCTATATCATTATCACGGGGCTGCACCTCGACAATACCTATCTGGTATACATCATACCGGGTCTTGCCAACTGTACGTGTATGTTCCTTTTGAAACAGTTCCTTGACCAGGTGCCTGACACTATCTTTGAGGCCGGCAAGATCGACGGAGCCTCCGAATGGCAGCTCTATACCAAGATCGCCTTGCCGCTTCTGAGAAATGCTCAGGCTACGTGCGTAATTCTGACGTTCCCCGGCATCTGGGGCGACACGGCTACGTCCACCACTTACATTTACGACGAGCAGCTGAGAACCTTCGCGTTCTTTATGTCGACGCTGCAGGGCGGTCTTGCGAGGACCGGCGCCAACGCCGCGGCTTCACTTATCATGACGCTGCCCAGCATTATCGTGTTCGTCGTGTCGCAGTCAAGTGTTATGGACACCATGGCTCACTCGGGCATCAAATAAGGAGGCTTATATGAGATCAAATTCGTTTCAAAAATTCGTAAGCCTCTCACTGGTGCTGCTGATACTGTTTTCGCTGCTGGCTGTGCTTCCGGCTTCGGCTTCGACGCCTTACTCCAATTATTTCATTTCGCTGGCAGACGCATACAGTCTCACGCTTCCCACGCCCGAGGCGTACAGAATGGCGAAGGTGGTGGACTTCCCGGACACTGCTTCCGGAAAGCTCCTTAACCCTGAGGACATTTTCATCGGTCCCGACCAGCGCGTTTACATCGCGGACGCCGGCAACAACCGTATCGTAATACTCAAAAAGGATCTTACCTTCGATTTTGCGATCACAGGATTTGAGGAGGACGGCAGCAAGCTGAACAGCCCCACCTGCGTGTTTGTGGATGACGACGGCACCATTCTCGTGGCCGACTACGGCAACAAGAGACTCGTTGAGTTTACGAAGTACGGCAATTTCAGATTCGCGTACCCGACGCCCTCCAGCGACATTCTCTCCAGCGATTTCAACTATCAGCCCCAGAGAGTCGTCAAAGACGAGAAGGGTTACATTTACGTATGCTCCGTGGGCGACTCCAACGGTATTCTCATGCTTTCCTCCGACGGCGAGTTCCGCAACTATTTCGGTACGAACAAGGTTGCGCTCACTTTTTGGGAGATGGTGGCCAGGTTCCTCTGGTCGAGAGAATCCCGTAAAGGTACCATCGTTACGCTGCCTTATACGTTCAACAACATATTCATTTACGACGGCTACGTGTACGCCACCACCACCGGTTATTCAAGCGCACAGATGCGTAAGATCAACCCGGCCGGCTCCGACGTTCTTTACGCGGGCTACAGCTTCGCCGATCAGGGACTTCTGAGAGATCAGAACGACCTTCAGAACTTCATCGACGTCAGTGTAGACAAGGACCTCAATCAGTTCATTATCGACTCCACTTACGGCCGTGTTTACGAATACGACGAGTGGGGAAGAAACCTGTTTGTGTTCGGCGCTGTGGGTACGGGCTACGGCCAGTTCTCCAACCCCAAATCCCTTGAGGTGGACGACGAGGGCAACGTATACGTGCTCAACGGCGGCAACAACACCGTGTACGTGTTCGAGCAGACCGAGTTCGCCAAGCTGGTCCACAAGGCCAACAAAAACTACTCCAAGGGTATTTACGAGGAGGAGGACAATCCTGCCGACAAGACCGACAATGCCTTCGCGCAGTGGACAGAGGTCAAGAGGGAGGACAACTTCTATATACTGGCGCTCCAGTCCATAGGACAGATTCTCTGGAGGAAGGAGCATTACGGCGAAGCGCTCAAATATTTTGAGGACGCGGAGGACGTCACCTGGTATTCCAAGGCATTCGAGGAGCTGCGCGCGGACTTCCTGGGCCAGTACTTCTCGATCATCGCCACCGTGGTCGTGGTTCTTCTGATAGGACTTCTGGTGTTCAGATCCGTTAAGAAACGCTACAGGATGAAGCATCCCAAGGACCCGAACAAGCGCACGGTGTTTACCTCCATAGGCGACTTCATAAAGCATATGGTGCACGTGGCGCTGCACCCTGTGGACGGCTTCGAGGACATCAGGTACGAGAATAAAGGCTCGTACAAGGATGCCTTCATAGTGATGGCTGTTTACATCGTGACGCACCTTCTTTCGCTTGCCGTCACAGGCTTTATTTTCAGGGGAGGACAATCTCTCGAATTTATCGACTGGGGCTACGAATTTATTTGGTGCCTGATTCCCTGGGTCGTTATCGCCATCGTAAACTACGGTGTCACGACAATACTCTACGGCGAAGGAAGGCTGAGAGACGTTATTATCGGCGGCGCTTACTGCCACGTGCCTCTCATCCTGATCGAGCTGCCGCTTGCCGTCGTTTCGCAGGTGCTGACGCTTCAGGAGAATTCGATCTACAATCTGATTTATTACGTTTCCCTCGGCTGGGTCGTGATATTGGTATTTATGTGCATGAAGGGCGTCCACGGCTTCAACCCGCTCAAGGCAGTGCTTGTATTTATCCTCACTGCGGCAGGCGTGGCTGCGGTGGCGGTTCTGTTCATGATCGTGAGAGGCCTCGCAATTCAGCTTTATAACTTCATAGTACAGTTTGCAAAGGAGTTGAGTTATCTTGTTTAATGACGAAAATATAAAAAACAATATCGATAATGTTGATGACGCTTTGCAAAACGGCTTGAATGAAGCGGGCGATATCGCGGCTGAGACGGCGGAAAACGCTGCCGATACAGCGGAAAATGCCGCAGAAGCTGCGGAGAACGCAGCTGAGACGGTTGAGAATGCAGCCGATACTGCGGAAAATGCCGCAGAGGAGACTGCCGCCGGGATCGTCGACGGTATCAGTGACACGGCCTCCGACGAAATTTCCGCGCCCGAAGGCGCTTCGGATGAGGCTCCGGCGGACACCTCCAATGAGGAACACAAAACCTCGACCTTCCGTTCCTCGCTTGACGATGACGAGAGTCGCAAGGGCGTATACATCGACAAGGAAGAGGCCGAAAGATTCCTGGAGCAGCAGCGTAAGAAGAAGCTTCGCAAGCGCGTTATCACAACCATTGTTGCGGTGGTCGTGGTTCTGGTCGCGATCTTCGTCGTGTACAAGGTCGTATTCGGCGGCAACGTGGGCTGGATCAAATTCTCGCCCGAGTATATCGTGAAGAACGATCCCAAGCCCCTGGGAGCCCAGATCGCCTCAACCGACGGACTCACGGAGATTGCCCGAAAGGCCAACAAGCTTGGCGGCAATACGGTCCTCAAATTCTCGCCCGCAGATTCGCTTCTCATTCTCGAGGTGACAAACGGAGCAGGCGATACCGAGGTCATCAGAAGCTGGCCCGCGCCGCTTCCGGACGAGATGGACCCGGCTACTGCAGGTCACGAATTCCCCAGGTACGCCGTCAACCACGACATAGTTTCGTCCCTTGTAAGGCTCGGTTATACGGCCTCGAATCTTGACGGCGGTAAGGATTTCGGTATCAACCAGGTCACGAACGTCAAGATGACATACAATATGATCGAGGACGGCTTTAAGGCCACATACGTGGTGCCTGTTGAGGTCACCAAGACCGACTCTAACGCAGATACTTATAAGGTGTCTTTCGAATTCAGCTTCGCGGTTGAGTTTTATCTTGACGAAAACGGCGACCTTATCGTGAACGTGCCCAAAAAGGACGTCAAGGAGGCCAAGGACGAGGCCCATTACGATTCCGATTCTGACGAGATGCCGAGAGTTGCGTCCATTTCCTGCCTGCCGTTTATCAGCGCCACCAGACAGGGCGACAGCGGCTATTTCGTGACTCCCGACGGCTCCGGCTCCCTCACTTATTTCGACGTGCCCAGGATCTCGCAGTTCGACGAGTACCAAAAGAGAATATACGGTTATGACGATATATTTGACGTGTTCAATTATCCCAACATGACCAACGAGTATATCTCGATGCCGGTGTTCGGCGTTGTGAACGGCTCAAAGATGCTCACCTGCTACGCCACGGAGAGCGAGGCCAACGCGTCGATTCTTATCGGGCAGCCGGGCATGAAGAACCTCAAGTTCTACTACATCAGCTACGTGTTCAAGTGGAGAGAGTTCTACCAGTCCAGGGTCAGCAAGAGCGGCTCGTCATACACCTTCCTGGAGGTGCCCTCGGGCATAGGCGACTTCACCATGCGCTATTCCTTCGAGATAGACAGCTCAAAGGAATACACCTACGTGGACGTGGCGCAGAATGCCAGGGATTTCCTTCTTGATAAGTGGCAGCAGGACGGCGCAAGCCGCGAATACATGTCTCCCGAGAATATCAATTCCAAGGAGAACAAGCGCAAGGATCCTGACCTTCTGAACCTTAAGATATTCTTCGCAGACGTCAACCGCGCCTCAGTGGGTCTTTTCACCACCTACAAGGTCATGACCACCTTTAAGCAGGCGGAGGGCATCATCGACGACACCGCTGCGGACAAGCCGCGCATCAGATATTCTCTGCTGGGATGGCAGCAGGGCGGCTACTTCGGCAATATCATGCGCAGGTACAATATCAACAGCAGCGTAGGCGGCAAGAGCGGCCTCAAGAATCTTACGGAGCACGCCAGGACCGGCAACAACGACGTCTCGGCGGACGTGAACATGCTCATCCTTTACGGAAGACCGAAGGGGGCGAGCCTCCGTCAGGCCACCGTCAAGAACCCGGGCACATTCTACGTCAATTACAAGCTCGTGAGCAACTCCGGCGTATTCCGGCGCAACGACAATTATTACTACATGAGTCCGCTTTATTACGATGACCACATGCTGTCCAAGGATATCAAGAATATCTCCAAGCTTGGATTTACGAGCGTCGACCTGCAGCAGCTGGGCGATCTGCTCTTCACGGATTACAACAAGGAAAACGCGCTCTTAAGGCAGCAGGCCCTCGAATATTACAGAAAGTGGCTTGTTGAGTTTAAGAAGGAATTCGACAACGTATCCGTGTATTACGGCTTCGAGTACGCGGCCTCGGTAGCTGACAATATTCTCGACATTCCCACGGAGACGTCCAAGCTGTTCATCATCGACGAATCGATTCCGTTTATTCAGATAGTTTACCACGGTCTGATCGATTACTATTCTGACCCGGTCAACAGAAGCTCTGACTACACCAAGACGATTCTGAGATCTATAGAATACGGCGCGTTCCTCACGTACGAGGTCACCGACGGACCGACAGAAGAGCTCAAGTATACTAACTACAATTCGCTCTTTAAGGCCCAGTATGACGACGTGAAGAATGATATCAACAAGGGTTACGTCATTGCCGACAAGGCGCTTTCTCCCGTGGCGGACGCTGTCATCGTCGGCCACAGCTGCGTTGACAACGCGCGAAGCGGCAGCGTGTACCTTACGGAATATGACAACGGCGTCAGGATACTGGTCAACTACGGCTCCGAGGCATACGAGGCCGCGGAGGGAACGGTTCCCGCTCTTGGCATACTGGTTGTAAACGGCTCCTCCGCTGAGCCGGTGAATGTTGGAAAATGAAAGGAGGCCGATTCTTTTGAAAAAACAGGTCAAGTATAAGAAGAAGCTGGCGCATTCGCAGAAATATACGCTTCTTTCCTTCGAGAAGAAACGCTCGCTTGAAGGATTCGTGTTCGCGATTCCGTGGCTGCTTGGTTTTATCGCTTTTGTCGTCATTCCGCTGGCTCTGTCCGTAAGAATCAGTTTCTTCCAGACCGTGCTTACCGACCTTTACGGATTCCGCGGCACCAGCACCTACGTTGGCTTCAATAACTACGTCAAGGTCATACAGGACCCGGCGGTAGGTGAGACGGTGTTCAGATCCTTCGGAATGTCGCTCATAAAGGTGCCTGTCATCGTGGCATTCTCCCTTTTCGTGGCGGTGCTTCTGAAGCAGGATTTCCCCGGAAGGACAGCCTTCAGAGTCATATTCTTCATCCCGGTAATTCTTGCCGGTACCATTATGACATACCTTTTCCAGGACGGCGTCGGCAACATGAGCGTATTCAGCACGCTTACAACGGGCGTTCAGCAGCTAAATTCGTTTTTCGGCACCATAATGAGCAACATAGGCGCGATAATGTGGGCGTCAAGTGTTGAAATATTGATATTCCTGGCAGCGCTGCAGAGTGTTCCGGCTACGCTTTACGAGGTGGTCGAGCTTGACGGCGCGTCAGCCTGGGAAACCTTCTGGCACGTAACGCTTCCGTACATTTCGCCCTTCGTTATACTCAACTTCGTATACGCGATGGTCGACTCCTTCGTGGCGTCGGACAACCCTGTTATGTCTATCATGGACAGCATGACCAGGGAGGGAACGAAATACGGTCAGGCCTCGGCTCTCAGCTGGCTTTACATGCTGGCGACACTTGCCGTTATACTTATCTTCATTCTCTTTACGAGGAGGTGGCTGAAGTAATGGCTGATACTAAATCCGTCGTGGCCGGAGATTCTACTGTTGTTTTTGAAGACGTTTCCGGCGAATATGAAACGACTTCTGCCGCTGCCGCCGAGACCGCAAAGAAATCCGGCGGTATCAAGGGCTTCATTAAGCGCTATGAGAACCTGGGATACAGGGCAAAGAAGAAGATCACTTTTATCATCTCCAGAATCTTTGTCTACTTCGTTCTCATTGAGATGGCATATCTGTTCGTGCTTCCGTTTATATACATTTTCAGCACGTCGCTTATGACTTCTCAGGACTATATGGATCCCACCGTGCAGTACATACCCACCACGATCAACTGGGACAATTTCAAGAAGGCCTTCGAGGCTCTGGATTACGTGAAGTCCTTCATCAACTCCATGGGAACCTCGCTGCTTTCGGCAATATTCCAGACGACTTCCTGTGCTCTTATCGGGTACGCGATAGGCAGATACAAATTTAAGGGCAGGAATCTCATATTCCTCTTCGTTATACTGGTTCTGCTTATCCCGCCGCAGGTCATGATTCTGGCTTCCTACGGTATCTGGGCAACGCTCAGCCTGGTCAACACCTGGGCTCCCGTGGTGATCCCGACCATTTTCGGTCTCGGACTGAGAGGCGCTCTGTTTGTGCTCATCTATATGTACTTCTTCCAGAGAATTCCGGACGTTATGGACGACGCCGCCCGTATCGACGGCGCAGGGCCTTTGAGAGTGTTCGGACAGATCATGCTTCCGCTGGTCAAATCAGCTGTCGCCATCGTTTTCATATTCTCGTTCGTGTGGCACTGGAACGACAATTACGAGGCGCCGATGTACATGTACCTTGACGGACACCAGACGCTGCAGCCGAGGCTCCAGAACATCCAGATGTACTACAGCAAATACGCAACCAGCCAGGCCGTAATGTCGGAGCTCGAAAAGTCACTCTCCGAGCCGATGCTTTTCGCCGGATGCCTTATGGTCATGCTTCCCGTTCTGATAGTTTACGTGTTTGGACAGAAGCAGCTTGCAGCCGGTATCGAGCGTATAGGTGTTATTGAGTAAAAGGAGAATAAGCTGCCATGAAACAATTGACCAGAAGGATAATTGCGATTTCCGTCTGCATGATCTTGGCGTTGTGCCTTTTTGCGGGATGTACGTCCTCCAAAAAGGATGACGCGAATAAAGTACAGCCGACTCCGAGACCGACGCCCGAGAACCTCGTCACCGAGATCAAGCTTTCCGGCTATCTGTATTCCGACCGGGCCACCAACCTCGACAAGTTCAAGGCGGTCTATGCCCAGGACTACCCGGGTGTTGAAGTCGAGATTGACCTCGACAAGGTCTCCACGGAGCAATATTTCGAGGTTCTCGACGACCTGATGGAGGGCGATGATCTCGAAGCCGCCGGCGACGTCATATTGCTGGACGCTCCCAGAATGGCCAAATATGCCAAGGAAGGGAAGCTCATCGACCTGTCCGCGTACGTCGGCGAGGTGCTGAATTTTGATACCTACCGGAAGATAAATCCCGCCGCGGACCTTCTGCCGGCCGCCTATGACGCCTGCATTTACGAGGACGACCTTTATATGGTGGCGGTCGAGTACAACCACAAGTTCGTGCTGCTCAATTATTCGCTGATAGAGGCCGCGGGATTCAGCTTCCCCAAGGATGACTGGACATGGGACGACCTGGTTGAGATCGCCGAGGCCGTAAAAGCAAACGGTGTGGACAGGCCCGTCGCCATGAATTACCTCGACTATTCCGTGTGGGGCGCCTTCGCCAGAAGCAACGGCAAGGAGATATACGACTTCATAGGCAAGACCGAGACCAGGGACATCAATCTTACGCATCCTGACGTGGTGTCCGGCATCGAGGCGCTGGCTGACATTGTCGATCCCGCCAGAGGACTGGTGGAATGCATCGATTCCAAGGACATTGAGCCCGAGAATATCTCAAAGTACGCTTTTATTGTCGCGGATCATGAGGACATCGCCAACTGGCACGAGACTCTTATCGCCGCCGAAAGTGAGGAGACTCCCGAGGCCTCGAGATGGGTCTGGGACTACATCCACTTCCCGAGGTGGAACGATCCCGATTATGCCAAAAACGGCATCTATCATCAGGCGATCGCCGCCAACGTTTACGGCTTCGCGGTGGTAAATCACGGAAAATCCGAGCAGTACACGGACGATTTTTACAAGGCCTGCGCGTATCTGGCGCTTTACGCCACAGTCAAGGACGCCGCCAAGGCATATGCTGACGAAGGACAGTCGGTGCCCGCCAATAAAGAAGCCAACGCCGAGAAATTCTGGCGCGAATATCCTATGGCCGGTAAGAACTCTTCAGTGTTCTCCAACTTCGCCGAGAGCGCGGATTTCGCCGGCTCCCTCAGCTGCTTTATGCCCGTAATGTCCGCCGGCGAGCTTGACATATCGTATGCTATCGACGGATATCTTTCCGGCGAGAGAACGATGCTTGAGAGCCTGCAGGAGCTGCAGGACAAGGCACAGGCCGGATGGCTTGAAAGGTAATATATTGCCGCGGAGCTGAATTCCGGGTTCGACGGTGCTTTGGACTGAGAGTTTGACGGTGCGTTGAACTGAAAGGTTGAAAGTGAGTTTTACGGTAGGTTTAACCGGCATCTGAGCTCCGCCCCGGCTTATTGCCTTTATCAATATCTGCGAAGGCTGAAATATGCTTTCGCAGATAATCTGTATTTTTATACAGTCCGGTTAACCAAAATATTTTGATCGAACCGAATGCTCCGGCTGATCCGGATTATTTGATTTATTTGAATGATTTGACCGGTCTTTTATATTATGGTCAACCATAATTCTCTGACGTATGGACGCAAACGTAATCGAAGTTTTCATAAAGGCTCGCAAAAACCGCCTTCTGCCGCTTTATTATGCGTTGATACTTGCGGCGGCGCTGGTATTGTCGGGCGTGGTATATTACTTATACCGTCTCATCGGATTCTTCCTGGTGGTCATTATCTGCGCCATCGCCTTTTACCTTATCCTCATACTGCGCAAATTCAACGACCTGGAATACGAGGTCTCGATTGTTTCCGGGGAAATGACTGTTTCCGAGATTCGCAATCAGACCAGACGCAGGCAGCTTGCAAAATTCCACGTCAAGGATATCCAGAGCTTTAAGATTATCGGCAAGGAGGACCTTCCTGCGGGCAAGGGCGGCGGGCAGAAGTCAGAACACACCAAATTGCTCTGCTGCGTAGGGGACTATTCGGCAGACGACTCGCCGGAGATCTATTCCTTTTCGGTGAGAAACGCGGAGAACGGAATCACTTATCAGGTGTATATGGACGTTGATGACGAACGTGTCATTGACGAGATGGTATCAAAGTGCTTTGAGGTAAGACGAGCCCTGAAAAGAATTTAGACAGGCTCCGGCATTATCTTCTCTGAGCGCAAAATTTAACATATTTTAACATATTTTAACTTTCGGGGCTTATAATAAGTCTGTACGGCGGTTTGACCGGAGCCGCCCTGATTCAGCCTTCCTCTTTAGGGCCGCGAACGGAAACGCAGGTTAGGTATAAATGAAAAACACAAATCGAAAAGCAAACAGTTTTTTAAGGGTGTTCACAAACATATTCATTGTGTTTTTTGTGGTTGTATATATAATGTTCCTTCTGCCTGCCGTTAAGTTTATGAACAACGGGCTGTCGAAGCATCCGGAGCCCTCCGAAAAGGTGGACGTAACGGTCAACCGGGACGACAACCTTATCGATATGTCGGCTCTTCTCGAGGAAGAGGAAACAGGGACGCCCGAAGATCCCGAGGAAACTCCTCCGGACACTGAACATACTTCTCCGGTACCTGAGGATTCGACCGCCAAGCCTACGGAGCCCCCCACGGCCACACCGGACCCCTCCGACGTCAATGTGGATAATCCGGGAGGATCTTCCAAAGCTCCTTATTCTGATCCTATTGTCGACGGCGTGCTGCGTACTGTCGGCGGAAACGTAAAGCTTGAGCCGGACGCCAAAAACCTGCTGGTGCTCGGCCACGACGTGCGATCCAATCTTACGGACACCATTATCGTGTACAGTATTTGCGAGCGGCTCCATTCCATAACGGTGCTGTCGCTCTCCAGGGACGCCTACGTGCCTTACAGAGGCGCAGTCCAGAGCTACCTTGTTTCTTCCGGTCTCTCGAAAAGCCCTGGAATGTACAAGCTCAATGCCTGCTACGCCATCGGTTCCTTTATCAAATACAACGGCGGCAAATTCGGCAATTCGGGCATTGATTTTCTGTGCCATATTATCACGGAAATGATGCCCCAGGCGAATATGCACATTGACGATTACATATTCATCAACCCGGACGGCCTTGAGGGCTTTGTGGATTATTTCGGGGGAGTGGACGTTTATTTTTCTGAGGACCGCTGGATCCCCTCAAACGGCACGACCACCGTCCTGAAGTACACACAGGGCTGGCACCATCTCAACGGAGCCGAGGCCGTGAATTACGTGCGCACCAGGGCGAGGTACGACGAAACGGGCAGAATTCCGTCCGAGGGCGACCCTTACCGCAAGTCCAACCAGCTTCGCTTCGTAAAGGACTTCCTGACGCAGATCATAACTATCGAGAATCTCGGGCGCATCAGTGAGATCTTCGACGAGGCCTCCAAGTTTATGTACCACAGTATAAGGTCCGCGTCGCAGCTGGCGACGTACACGCGAATGGCCAGAGATTTTGCGCACGACAAGTATTCCGTCGAGTCGTACGTGGTCAGCGGCAAATCCATCAATCCGCTGGGTGACGGAGCCAGCTACGTGAGCCTGATGTATTAAGAACGCGCTGCGGCGGGCGGATATTCCCACGGGCGACTGTGTGGGAGACTGCTGACGTTCGCGGCGGATCGCGGAAATTTCGCGGGAATCAACGGGCGTTCGCATGGATTCGCGGGATCATCGCGGATCCATCGGCCTAAAAGTGGCGTTCGCGTCATTCGCGCATTGATCACATGGTCACGCGCATACGTGCTCAAGCTTATTGCATTTTTCTTGTTTTTTTGGTAAAATACGTGAGGTTATTGGTGTGGCATTGCTCTATGTCAGCGCCAAAGCTTTTTTTATATAACAAAGGAGAATTGATATGGCTTTTATTTATCCGGAACCGTCACACACGTTTAATGAGTATCTGCTTCTTCCTGGATATACCTCCAAAGAGCATATTCCTGCGAATGTCTCGCTGAAGACTCCGCTCGTGAGATTCAGAAAAGGGGAGAAGGCGCCTCTTTCGCTTAACGTGCCTATGGTTTCAGCCATTATGCAGGCTGTTTCCGACGACAATATGGCGGTGGCGCTGGCAAAATGCGGCGGGCTTTCATTTATTTTCGGCTCACAAAGCATCGAGTCCGAGGCCGAGATGGTGCGAAAAGTCAAAAATTACAAATCCGGATTTGTGGTCAGCAAGTCCAATCTCAAGCCGGACGACACGCTGGAGGACGTTATCAGGCTCAAGAATGCCAACGGCTTCTCCACTATCGCCATCACCGAGGACGGTACCTGCACCGGAAAGCTTCTCGGTATCGTGACAAGCCGCGACTACAGGCCCAGCCGTATGACCGGCAAGGAAAAGGTCAGAGAGTTTATGACGCCCTTTGAGAAGCTGGTCTACGCCAGGGAAGGCGTTACGCTCAAGGAGGCCAACGATATCATCTGGGACAGCAAGATCAATTCGCTGCCCATAATCGACGAGGCCGGCAACCTGAAATATTTCGTGTTCCGAAAGGATTACGACGTTCACAAGGACAACCCTGACGAGCTTCTGGACGACAACAAGCGCTACGTCGTGGGCGCGGGCATCAACAGCCGCGATTATAAGGAACGCGTGCCTGCTCTCGTTGAGGCGGGTGCGGACGTGCTTTGCATCGATTCCTCGGAGGGCTATTCCGAGTGGCAAAAGGAAACCATCGGTTGGATCCGCGAGCGCTACGGCGAGTCCGTCAAGGTGGGCGCTGGCAACGTGGTGGACGGCGAGTCCTTCAGGTATCTTGCTGACGCAGGCGCTGACTTCGTTAAGATCGGTATCGGCGGCGGTTCGATATGCATTACCCGTGAGCAAAAAGGCATAGGCCGCGGACAGGCCACAGCCGTCATCGAGGTGGCTGCCGAGAGGGACAAATATTTCGAGGAGACAGGCATTTACGTGCCTCTCTGCGCCGACGGCGGCATAGTTTTCGATTATCATATCACGCTTGCTCTTGCGATGGGAGCGGATTTCGTGATGCTGGGAAGGTACTTCGCGCGGTTCGACGAGAGCCCCGCCGCCAAGGTGAACATCAACGGCACCTATTACAAGGAATACTGGGGCGAGGGTTCCAACAGGGCGCGCAACTGGCAGCGTTACGACATGGGCGGCGCCTCCAAGCTTTCCTTCGAGGAGGGCGTTGACTCCTACGTACCTTACGCCGGCAAGATGAGCGACAATATTTCACTCACCCTGGGCAAGGTGCGCTCGACCATGTGCAACTGCGGCGTTCTTTCCATCGGGGATTTCCACAAGAATGCCAAGCTGACAATGGTCAGCGCAACAAGCATCGTCGAGGGCGGCGCGCACGACGTCATTCTCAAGGACAACGGCTACGCGAAGCTGAAATGACGGGTGACGAAGCGTTGATACTAAGGAATGCTTAATTCTTAACTGCCTGAGCGGCAAAGCGGCTTTATGACGCGGCCCCGGCGCAGTTTGGCCGAGGTCCGGCCGGAGTCCTGCAGCGGTTCGGTCACGGCTCTTTTGCAGGCAGACAGCGGTTCTGCAGGCAGACAGCGGTTCGGCGGCGGTTTGCTTATGACTCGTACAGGGCCGGTACAAGGCTTGTTCAAGGCTTGTTCACGGCTTGCACACGATCCGGGTCAGGATCAAACGCACACAGCTTTTTCACACTTAAAAAACATTTCAAACACAGAAACCTTAAATGAATTAAATTACGGGATGGACTGATTTTTCCGTCCCGTGTGTAGTTTTTTGCAGGTTATCAGCTAAAAACGATTGTAAAATTATATTGTAAATTTCAGGGGAAATATTTTAAATAGACTAACGGAAATTGATTATAGACACACAGAATTTCAGAAACGGAGTAATTAGTATGACAAATGACGGAGCACTCTACTATACCAGAAAAGGATATGAGGAAGAGAAAGCCAAGCTTGAATATCTTAAAGGTGAAAAGAGAGACGAGATCATAAAGCGCATTGAGACCGCCCGCGGCTTTGGGGATCTTTCCGAAAATGCCGAATATGACGAGGCCCGCAAAGACCAGCGCGAGAATGAAGCCGAGATCCAGAGGCTTGAAGCGCGTCTTTCCAACGTTATCATATATGACGAAAACGATCTCAGCTGCGACAGTGTTCAGATCGGACATTTCGTGACAGTCGAGTGCCTTTGGAACAGCAAGGTCGTGGAATACCAGCTGGTAGGCTCCGCGGAGGCGAATCCTCTGGAGGGCAAGATATCCAACGCGGCCCCCGTCGGCATTGCGATCTCAGGCAAAAAAGTCGGCGACGTGGTGGACGTTACGGTGCCCAACGGCATCAGGCAGTATAAGATACTGAAGATCAGGACGCCGGACTGATATTTTTGCAAAGCTGCTGCTTCGCAGGACTGAAGAGGCTTTGAGCCCAAGCCGCAGCCAAAGCGGACGCTTCAATAGCCGAAAGCCGCAGCCAAAGCGGATGCTTCAATAGCCGAAGCCGCAGCCAAAGCGGATGCTTCAATAGCCCGGGACGGCGGCTTTCTTTACGGGGAGGCGCATGCTTCGGAAGGCAGATACTTTTCCGTAAGGGAGAAGCTGTCTTTCGGAAGGCAGACACTTCCTGCGGAGGAGTAAAATTTCGGCGGAAGTAGGGCACTTGCCGCGAAAAAACGAAATAGCAGACAGCACAGCCGCCGACGCCTTAACGGGCCGGCCGCTTACTATAAAACTAAAGGTGAATACTATGGCAGACAATACCATTCAAAATCCCATAAACGACGAGGCTCAGGACGTTCAGATGTCCGAGCAGATGCAGATAAGGCGCGACAAGCTTGCGGATTTGAGAAGCCGCGGCATCGACCCTTATACGATTACCAAATATGACCGCACGCACCTTTCTTCGGAGATATTAGACAGCTTCGAAGCGCTGGAGAACAAAACGGTCTCCGTGGCCGGACGGCTCATGTCCAAGAGGATCATGGGGAAGGCCGCTTTTGGACATATTCTCGATAAGAACGGACAGCTTCAGATATATGTTTCCAGGGACTCCCTGGGAGACGACAGCTACAGCCTTTTTAAGACATACGATCTGGGCGACATACTGGGCATCAAGGGCTTCGTGTTTAAAACGAGGACCGGCGAGATCTCCGTGCACGCCGAGGAGGTGGTGCTGCTCACCAAGGCGCTCAATCCGCTGCCCGAGAAGTTCCACGGGATCCAGGACACGGACACCAGGTACCGCAAGAGATACCTTGACCTTATTTCCACGCCGGAGACGCGGGAAACGTTTATCAAGCGCTCTCAGATCATCAGGGAGATCAGGAACTTTCTGGACGACAGGGGCTTTATGGAGGTCGAGACGCCTATTCTCGTGCCCAACGCGGGAGGCGCGGCTGCAAGGCCCTTCGAGACGCATTTCAACGCCCTTGACGAGGACGTGAAGCTCAGGATTTCGCTTGAGCTTTACCTCAAGAGGCTCATTGTCGGCGGGCTCGAGAAGGTTTACGAGATCGGACGCGTTTTCAGGAACGAGGGCGTGGACACGAGGCACAACCCCGAATTTACGCTGATGGAGCTTTACCAGGCATATACCGACTACAACGGAATGATGGAGCTCACCGAATCGCTTTTCAGATACCTTGCCGACAAGGTCAACGGTACCTGCGAGGTCAAATACGGCGGGAACGTGCTGGATTTCGGAAAGCCCTTCAGGCGCCTGACAATGATCGACGCGGTCAGGGAGTATGCCGGCGTCGATTTCGATACCGTCAAGGATACCGAGGAGGCCAGGAGGCTTGCTGACGAGCACCACGTGCAGTACGAGGCGCGGCACGGCAAGGGCGACATTCTCAACCTGTTCTTTGAGGAATTCTGCGAGGACAAGCTGATCCAGCCGACGTTTATTCTCGATCATCCTGTGGATATTTCGCCGCTCACAAAGAGAAAGCCCGACAAGCCGGACTACGTGGAGCGCTTCGAGCTCTTCATAAACGGGTGGGAAATGTGCAACGCCTACTCGGAGCTGAACGATCCCATTGACCAGCGCGAGCGCTTCGCGGCACAGGACGCGGCATTTGCGGCAGGGGACGAGGAAGCCAACCACACAGACGAGGATTTCCTTAACGCGCTCGAGATCGGTATGCCTCCCACGGGCGGCATCGGCTACGGCATCGACAGGCTTGTGATGCTGCTTACCGACAGCCCCGCTATCCGGGACGTTTTATTGTTCCCCACGATGAAGAGCATCAAGACGCCGCAGGAGCAAAACGGTGTACAGAAATCAGGCGAGACCGCAACAGCAGAAGCGGTTCCCGAAAATGCGCCTGCAGTCAAAGTTAACGACCCGTCCATGCCGATTTTTGACGCGAATAAGCCGGATCTTGAAAGCCTTGCGATCGAGCCGCTGTTTGAGGATCTGGTCGATTTTGAGACCTTCTCCAGGAGCGATTTTCGCGCCGTCAAGGTCAAGGACTGCGTTGCTGTTCCGAAGAGCAAGAAGCTCCTTCAGTTCACGCTGGACGACGGAACAGGCACGGATCGCACGATACTCAGCG
Source organism: Clostridia bacterium (assembly GCA_017848335.1). GTDB lineage: Bacteria > Bacillota > Clostridia > UBA1212 > UBA1212 > UBA1212. The sequence continues at coordinate 56,366 of JAGDAX010000052.1, forward strand.
GCATTCATGCCTTTTACGAGCCGGAGCAGCTCATCGGCAAGACCTGCATCGCGATCACGAATCTGCCTCCCCGAAAGATGATGGGCATCGATTCCTGCGGCATGCTGATCAGCGCCGTTCACAAGGAAGGCGAAGAGGAAAAGCTGCACCTTCTGATGGTGGATCCGTGCATTCCGGCGGGCGCGAAGCTGTACTGATATTTTATTGAAAGCGGGCCCTCCTGTTTGATATGGATGGGCTCTGTTTTTTGGATCGCGGGAGCGGAGCTTCGTGCGGGCTTTGCTTTTACGGAGAGCTCTTTTTAGGCAAGCGCGGCATTTGGTAAAAAAGTTTTTTTGGTAAAAAGTTTTTTTGGTAAAAGGTTTTTATGAGAGAACTGTTCAAACCCGATCGGATCCTGTCGAATATTCTGCCTGAACAGAAGCTGAAGCAGGGCGCAGATTACGTCCTGTCGCAGTTTGTTCTCCCATACGAAACCGGCGGGAGGGTGCTTCTTTGCAACGTATTGACGCACCGGATCATCGAGCTGAACGAAGCCGCCGGTGAAGGGTACGGAATGCGCTTCACGGGCAGCGAGGTCGGGGACAGTGAGCTTCTGACAACGCTTGTGAAATGGTATTTCCTTGTACCGGAGGGCAAGGACGAATGCGCTTTCTACGAGGGGATTTCCCGCATGATGAGGGCGTACACCAGGCCCAAAGGCGTGAACAGCTACGTGATCATGCCGACGCTGGGGTGCAACGCCAGGTGCGTTTACTGCTACGAGGAGGGCATGGAGCAGACCTCGATGACCCCGGAGACCGTTGAGCAGACCGCGCGTTTTATTCTCGAGACCAACAGCAATAAGACTATCCGCATCAACTGGTTTGGCGGTGAGCCTCTGGCAGGCGAGCCGGCGATTGACCGGATCTGCGGGATCCTTCGCGGGGCCGGCGCAAGCTACAGGAGCAGCATGATCTCCAACGGAAGCCTGATCACCGCTGAGACCGTCAGAAAAATGAAGGACCTCTGGAACGTCAGGGACATCCAGATCTCGATGGACGGAGCCGAACAGGATTATTGCGCCCGCAAGAATTATACCTTCGGGGGCAGCTGCTACCGCCGTGTCATGAATTCCGTCAGCGCCATGAGCGAGGCCGGGATCCGGGTCGTGATCCGCTGCAACGTAGACGCGGACAACTGGACGGGGATACCGCAATTTCTGGACGATCTCAAGGGCGAGGTCGGTCACAAGGATAACGTCGCTGTGTATTTCAGTCCGCTTAATGCGATTCGGGCGAGCGTTGACGACGTTACGATGTGGAGCAGGATCGTCGCGGCGAGGCCGATGGTTGAGGCCGCCGGCTTTAAGCCCGCCGATTATCTCGGGTTCGGCAGCAGATTCCGCATTTCCCACTGTATCGCAGACGCAGGAAGCGCAGTCGTGGCGCCGGACGGCAGCCTTTATCTGTGCGAGCATTGTGTTCCGGAGAGCCGCTATGGGGACGTTTTCCGGGGAGTCACCGACAAGGCGGCGATGGATGCATTCGCGCGGACGGACTTCACACGCGAGAAGTGCCGGAAATGCCCGTTCCTGCCCGATTGCACAAGCTTTTCCGCGTGCCCCGTGGAGGATTTTCATTGCAGGGAAGTCAAGGAAATGCTTGCAAAGGATATGTTGAAACTGCTGGATGAAAAGAGTTATAATATAGGTGCTCCGATGGGGGAGGCGCGTTCTGCCGGTCTTGGTGAATGCGGCGCCGAGGATTCCCACGGGAGCGGCTTCGGGGACAGCTTAAAGGATCGATTCGAAAATGCCCCCGGGGATGGCTTCGATAATGGCCCGGAGGACGGATTCGGGGCGAGAGCAGGATCTTTGTGCTGAGAAAGGCTGCTTGACATGAAGCTGAGAGATCAATTTATCACACAGGATTTAGATGATATACAATATTTGATTCCCGTTGGCGGTGAAGCCTTCAGCGGTATTGTTCGCAGCAATAAAACCGCTGCTTTCATTGTCGAGCGCCTTAAGAGCGAAACTACCGAGGAGCTGATAGTTGACGCCCTTTTTGAAAGATTCGACGCGCCAAGGGAAGAAATTGCAAAAGACGTCAGGGACATTCTCGACATTTTGCGCGGGATCAACGCCCTTGAGGAATAGATTTCCGTGAGGATTCGCAGGAATTCGCAGGAAGGTGCGAAGAACTGTTGCGGGCTTTTTGATTTCAATAACATTTATATCATGTTTCTGCTGTAAAAGATGACGTTATGATACCGGAAGGGATGGGAGTCAATGTCAAAGGGAAAATATGAAAAACCGGTGATGGATGTCGTGAGTTTTAAGACGGATATAATCACAACGTCAGGTTGTCCGCCGGTCGGAATCTGCATAGACGTATCTCCGTGCAGCTCATACGGCACGTGTTCGCCTGATATTATTATCATTCCTTGCGATTCCGGGTGTAATGATAACTTGCATAATCATACGCTTTGAGGGGTGCGAGTTATGTGTCCCCTGTCTGGCGAAAAGGAGTCCGCGTCTGCATTTTAAGACACGAACGGTTCACGCGAAAGCGTGCTCAGTGAGAGGCTTAATATGCTGCGCGGTGGCCAGAGACCACCGCGCGTTCTGCCCTCAAGGCTCATAATTCGATGCTCATGGCTCGATTCCTTATATTCCGCAAATCAATTTTTACATTCCGATTCTTACAACAGTCATTGCGTTGCTTTCATAAATCATAGCTTATAATTTTAGACCGTTATTATGCTTTCACCACAAGACGATTCACGCAAAAAGCTTTTTTCGTTTTTGTTCGCTCTTGCCGCGATTTTGGCGGTTCTTGTGTGTTCTTTTATCGTTCGCGGGATCGCATACCGCGTGCCGGCTGCGGACGCTCAGGAGAAGCAATACTTTTTGGACGACGACGGCGAGCCCTACCTTACGGAGATGGACTCCTATTTCTTTTTCCGCAAGGCGGGCGAAATGGCTGAAGAGGGGAAGATCAACCTTTACAATTACAGGTCGAGCGATGCGCTTATCGGGCAAAGAGTGTACGCGAATGAGGACGCAGGCGGGACGCCGCTCGGCCTTTCGGTGCTGTGTTACCTGATCTGGTTTTGCTTTCTGCGCGTGTTCGGAGTGAGCCTTTATCAGACTGCGGTCTGGATGGGGCCCGTATTTGGAAGCCTTGCCGCGGTGCCTGCGTTTCTTTACGTCAAACGAAGAGCCGGGCTGGCGGGCGGTATTGTCGCGGGAATTCTTGCCGGGTGCGCGATTCCGTTCGTGATCCACACTCACGCCGGCTTTTTTGACACCGACATGGTGCTTGCGATCCTGCCGCTGACGTTCCTGCTTTGCCAGATCAGAAGCATGCAGGAAAGCAAGCTCGCAAAGCAGATCGTGTTTGCGCTTCTTTCCGCGGCGGCGCTGGTGGTCATGTCATATTTTTGGGTGGCCTTCAACGCGTATTGCGCCCTGTCGCTTATTTGCACGGTAATATCCGTCGTGCTGATATCGGCGGTGCCCTCAAGGTTTATGAGCGGTCAGCCGTGGCGCAGGAAGTGGCAAATGATCCGCGGAGGTCTGCTTGCCCAGGGCTTCACGTACATTCTGCTGTTTGTGACCGGAGGGGTCGCCGCGCTGAAGAGAGTACTGTCGGTCCTTGATCTGCTCAGGTCCTCGTCGGGTGCCGGCGCCGCCGCGCTTCCCGGAGCATACGATTTTGTGGGCGAAATGAGGCGGATCCGCAAGCTTCCCGGGCTTAGTCCCGTGGAGCTCGTGAAGGCAAATACGGGCTCGGTCATGGGAATGCTTGGCGGGCTCATTCCTTGCCTGCTCGCGGCGGCGGCTATCCCTCTTGCGATACTGATTTTGTTTTTAAAGGCGAAGCGGAAGGGCGTTGACGCGTCCGGGGGAGAAGGGAACGGTGTCGCAGAGCTTATGGTTGACGCCGGCTTCCTGCTGCCCTGGCTTGTTCTCTCGCTCTATCTCGCATTTTCGAGCGTGAGATATTGTGAGATCGCCGTGCTTCCGGTTTGCCTGCTTTGCGGTACCGCCGTTGGCTGCGTGTTTTCCGCTGCCGGGAAGGTGGGAAGAGCAGGTGCGCCTTTCGGAAGCTACGGTAATGCCTCCGAAGCTTCCGGCGTTCTTAGTGCAGACTCCGGGAACTCTCGCGGGAAATCAAACGCGCATCGTGGTATATCCGCGATTCTGCGCAGGATATCCGGCTTTTTCCGCGAAAGATCCGATATTGTTATTCGGGCGGCGGGTATTTTGCTTGCTGCTGCGGCTGTTATTCCTGTGATCATAGGCGCGATAACGTACTCCTCGACCGTGAAGTCTTCCGTGACCGACACCAAAAGCCTCGCAATGCAGTACGTGCGCGAGAATACTTCCCGGGATGCCTCTGTCGCAGGCTGGTGGGACGACGGTTATTTCACCGAATATGCGTCAGGCAGGAGGACTCTTACGGACGGCGGCAGCAGCAGCGGCCTGCTGGACTGGCTTACCGCTAAGGCGCTTCTTACGGACGATTTGAAGCTGTCCTCCAATATTTTCCGCATGCTCAACGAGAGCGGCGGCGATGCCCTGGAATTGATCATCGGGCAGGGAGTTGACGGCAGCGAGGCTGCAGAGCTTCTCATGGAGCTTTTGGCGGCGGATCGCTTAACCGCGGCTGTAATTCTGGACGGGAAGGGGCTCGATAAGAGCATTCTCGACAAGACGCACCCTCTCGAAAGCAACGAGATCGTGCTGACGCTGAGCACGGACCTTCTCGGTAAAATGAGGGCCCTGAATTATTATGCCTTTTGGAATCCGGCGAAAGGACGCTCGGAGATGAACGCGGGCATAACGGTTTCGGACGGGTCGAAGGTTTTGAGCGAAGAGGGCAGAGCAGACGTTACGATGTTCCGGTCTGACGCGGTTGTTCATGTGACCGTGAATGCTGACGGCAGCGTTTCGGCGAATTACTCCGACGCCACGGGGAAGGTTTATGAGCTCGGGCGCCTCTGCGTATGGAAGGACGGTGTGCTCGTCAGCGACGAGTGCATTGAAAGCCGTTTGACCGGCGATGGCGGTGAAGTGAGGTCATACCCGACCGGCTGCGTGCTTCTGATCGAGGGCGACCGTATTTGCGGCTTGCTGTGTCCCCGCGAGGTTTGCGGCAGTGTGCTGGTAAGGTGCCTTGTATGCGAGGATGAATCCGTCGGGACGCTTGAGCTTCTGGGCACGTGGTACGGCGAAACCGAAGCGGAGCCCTGTGCCGCCCAAAGAAGGCTGGGCGTTTACTCGGAAAGCACGTGGGTGACGCAGGTTTGGAGACTGCGGGGTGAAGTGTTTCGGAGCTCTGCACTTGGCCACCGCGCAGCATTTTGATCCCTGCTCCCGTGTGAACGCTGAGTAAACAGCTGTTCTTGCGTGCGCGACCCCGGAGCTGTACAAAGGTACTGCGAGCGGGGAGCTCGCGCTTCGCCGCGACGACAATTCGTCGAAGGACACCTTGCTGCCGGTAATAAGCTGAAGGTTGATTTTTTGCTCAAATCTCGCCGGATCCTCGTGGTAATAATATCGTCGCATCACACTTTCATTGACGGGACTGAAATTTGCCCGAAATGCAATTCACGCGACGTACTTTCTCAATAATTCACACGCCGATACTAATCGCGTCAATAATCCTCGCGTCTAAAATTCTCACGCCTGTAATTTACGCGTGTAATTTACGCGACAATATTTCTCCTTGAATCGGGCAGCCTCTTCGTTTATAATCAAACTGATATGCAGAGTCTTCTTTGCTGTCATTTTGACTGCTTCATTCAAGGAGTTTTTATGAATACAGCTGTAAGGTATTATTCCAGGACAGGGAATACAAGGATCATAGCGGAGACCATCGCCAAATGCTTTGACACGGCGGCGGTGTCTGTTGACGCGGAGGGGGCAGCACTTGACGACGGCTGCGACGTTCTCTTCATCGGCGGCGCTCTCTATGCCTACGGGCTCGACAAGGCTCTTGCCGGGTATCTCGCGAATATTGACGCTTCCAAGGTCGGCAAGGCCGTTGTGTTCTCGACGTCCTGGCTCTCAAAGCACGCTGTTGACCTTATCAAAAAGGCGCTTGCGGCCAAGGGTATTGACGTCTGTGAGGATTTCTTCTATTCGAGGGGCAAGCCATCCGGGAAGGACGTCAAGGCCGCCGAGGAGTTCGCGAAGAAATTTGCGTGAGCAGGCTGGAGCGGAAGCAAGCGGGAGTTCATTCTCGCGTTCGAGCGATCCGCACGGTTCACACTATTTGAGCGATCCGCACTGTTTTCACGATTTGCACGATTCTCGCGATTCGCATTATTCGTAAAATTTTATAAATGAAGGAAGGATTGACGGATACGATATGATCTACGATTACACGCTAACCACGGGCTGGGGCGAGACTCTTTCGCTCAGCGATTACAGGGGCAGGGTGATTCTGGTCGTAAACACGGCCACGGGCTGCGGCTTCACACCGCAATACGAGCCCATCGAGAATCTTTACCGGGTCTACCACGACAAGGGCCTTGAGATACTTGACGTCCCCTGCAACCAGTTCGGCGGCCAGGCTCCGGGCACTGACGAGGAGATACACGATTTCTGCACGCTGCACTTTAACACAACGTTCCCGCAGATGAAAAAGGCTGACGTTAACGGGGAGAACGAGCTTCCGCTTTACACGTACCTGAAGGCGCAGAAGGGCTTCGAGGGCTTCGACCCGCATCCGTTTAAGGATCTGCTTGA
>JAGDAX010000053.1 GCA_017848335.1 Clostridia bacterium
AATTTTGACGATTCTTGCCGGGTGATCGCCCCGCATTGCTTGCGATTGCCTGTAATTGCCTCGTTTCGCTTCCTTCGGGCCGTTTCACAAAAGATTCTCACAGGCCGTTTCACAAAAGCTTCTCACAGGCCGTTTCACAAAAGCTTCTCACAGGAATGAAACGGCTGCGGCTTTGGCACAGGAGCGGCGTCGCAATCCACAGAATCTGAATGCACGGGAGCGGCGTCGTCCCCCGCGAGATCCTAAAGAAATACAAAAGGCCGAAGCTGTCCGCAACCCCGAAAGCATACAAAAAGCCGAAGCACGGCGGTGCTCGAGCCGATAAAACGCGCTCGTCATCCGTCAGGCTCCGGCCCGGAGCGTAATATTTTCACGGCAGGGAACTCTTCTTGCGGTGAGGCTGCCCGCCTCGGTCGGGTGAGGGTACCTTGTCGCGGCAAGCCTTCACGCATCATTCGGGTGAGCCCGCCGCCACCGGAGCTGCCCGCCGCAGCCCTGTCCCACAGATCAATCGTCCGACACGATCCGCACCTCGCCCATCTGGTTCTTTATATTCATGACGATCGTGCGTGATATGACGTCGCCGTCGGGGCGGCAGACCATAGTGCCCATGGAATTCTCGTGAGTGAGATCGACGTGCCAGTCTCTCGGAACGTGAATTCTCATTTCGCCCATCTGATTGACGCCGCTGAAGGTCAGGGGCTCTTCGGAGCTGCAAACGTCCGTGTTCTGGAAGTAGACGTTGAGTTCGCCCAGCTGATTGATGACGCTTGCGGTGCTTTTTTCCGCCACGTCCACGTAGTAAACGTGACTGCCGAGCCTAAAGACGGAATTGTCGGCGGAGGAGGTGCCGGAGCTTGCCGAGCGGGAGACTGTGTAAGAGGCGTGTGAGCCCGATACGGACTTGCCGAGCTTGTTTCTGAATATTATCGGCAGCGCAATGTCGATCATCGCCGCCGCGAGAATAACGAACCAGTTGTTCACAAAGTCGTCGCCCCTGCCGATGAAGCCGCCGATTTCCTTCTCGAGAAGGATAAACAGCAGACCGATGGGCAGGAAAACGCTGAGCCTTGCCCCGAGGGTCCTGCCGGACACGATCCTTTTGACGATCCAGAAGACGAGCGCCGCGGAGAGGAGCCACTTCCAGAGGGGGATCGTGAATATTGCCAGGCCGGGCATAAAGGCGTAGAAAAGGAGTCCTATTGCGGCGATAAGTATGAGTATGCCGACAATTATCTTCGTTGATTTTTTCATTTCAATAACATCCTCGTTTCTTCAAGTTTTTCGCGGAAGGGTTTATAGTACATTCGCGAGATGTAGATCTGTATGGGGCTGGAGGCAAAGCCGACGCGGCAGAGCCCGGTAAGCTCGCGCCTCAGCCAGCTTACGGCGTCCAGATTCAGAATGCAGGCCTTCGAAACGCGCATGAAGCTTGCGGGGAGAATCGCCTCCAGCTCATAAAGCTTCATGTCTGTGTAAAAGATGCGCTTGTCGGTGTGGGCGGCGACTCGCCCTTCCGTGGCTTCAAAGAAAAGGATCCTGCGCGGCTCGATAAGGTGTTCCTCGTCACCGAGTCTCAGCGAGAGCCTTCCCGCGGTCTTTACGCCGGAAGCGGCGCCCTCGAGCAGCGCCTGTATTCCGAGAACCTCAGGTGTCAGCTTCCTGCAGCGGATCACGATTTCCTCCGGGCCCTCCGGGTCGATCTCGATCTTTATTCGCTTCGTCTCTTTCGCCTTTGAATCGTCCATCGCGGCCACCGCCTGAGCCCTTTCTTTTCCGCGTTCTGAGTCCGGCAATTCCCGCCGGCTGAGATGATTGTAAAGGAGTTGCAATTCGTTGTCAATCCCCCGAAGGTAAGTGGTAGAAAGAGGCGGGTAAGTTGCGGAAATGGGGGGATGAAAAGGGGCGCGCGTTCCGCGCGAGTGCCAGGACAGGCTACAGGCCGGAGACCAGAGAGCGCGTTCCGTGCGAGCTATGGACTGCGAGCCATGGCCTGCGAGCTATGGGACGGGAGTTATGGGACAGGCGTTATGAACAATGAGTTATGGGATGCGAGCTATGGCCTGTGAGCTATGGGGCGTGAGCTATGGAACGGGAGTGTTTGTTAAGAGTACATAGCTGTGATGCGAAGCGCATGACTATGGCGCCGCGCAGCCGGTCTCCGGTCTCCAGCCACCGCGAAGCGCCCTTGTGTCTCCGGCCTTGATCCATATGCCTGAAAAGATGAATGATCCTGTCCGGCCTCTTGCCTTTCACCGGGCACTTGGCACTAACACGCTAAGCCCGCCGCCCTTAAGTTCGTGTTGAAAAAGCGCTGAAAATCTTGTAAAATAAACGCGGTTTTTGCGCAGATAAGCTTCGGCCGGAGGGCTGTCCGGCGGCGGGAATATTCACGGGCCCGACAGGCGCGCTGCAAGCCCGAGGGGCACTCTGAATGCAGGGCAGGCGCGGCCCGAACCGCACCCCGTACCGGGCACAAAATACGACGCGGCACACAGACAACCCATTTTCAGGAAAGAGAAGAAGGACGAAAAAATGAAAAAGACCATTGCGATATTGCTGGCAACCTGCCTGTTACCCGCGGCTTTTGCCGCATGCACGACCGACCCCGGCACGGGCCCCGTTTCCACGCCGGCGCCTACCGAGGTTCCGGTGGAGGACGTTATGAGGGACACGCCTATTGACGCGCCCTATGCGGCGGCATTCACGGTGTCGAGGGTGTTTTCCAACGACATGGTGGTGCAGCGGGGCGAGCTTATCCGCGTCTGGGGATGGGCCGATGAGAGCGAGAACGGCAAGAAGGTCTCCGGTGAATTCATGGGCATGTTCACGGAGGCTCTTGTCGAGGACGGCGAGTGGGTGCTGACCTTCAAGGCGCGCCTTGCCGCGAATCCCGAGAAGGGCAACAGCATGCGCATTTACACCGACACCCAGGAGGTCGTGTTCGAGGACGTGCTGGTGGGCGACGTGTACATGGTGATCGGCCAGTCCAACGCGGCCTATTCCATGACCAACCACTGGGACGCTGTCGACAAGGACGACGAGGAGAGGTGCGGAAAGAACACGCTTGACACCACGCTGCCCATAAGGCTCAACTACAGGACGTTCATGGTCCCCAACGGCATCAAGAGAGGCACCGAAGAGGTGGCCAAGGACATCAAGGTCAAGAACAGCTGGAAGGACGCCAAAAGGGCGACGGTGGCTTCATTCTCGGCCATCGGATACCTTTTCGCGCTGAATATCGTGAGGTTTACCGGGGGCAAGGTGCCTGTGGGAATGATCGAAATTGACGGCAACGGACTGCCGCTGGGAACCTTCCTGCCCAACGCCGTGGCGGAGGTCAACAAAACCGACAAGTTTGACAGCAGCGAGGGCATCTACAAGACTTCGGGCGTGAACGCGGGAGCCGGCAGATATATATACAACGAATATATGTACCCCTTCGAGAGGTACGCCATGGCGGGCATTCTCTGGTATCAGGGCGAGAGCGACATGCTGGACGAAAACGCCAACGTGTACCCGAAGGTCTTCACGGACTACGTCGAATATATGCGGGGCACCCACAATCTCGTGAGGCGCGACTTCCCGGTGTATTTCATTGAGTTTCCCTCCGAATATCAACGCCCCGAGGGCTGGACTGACCCCTGGCACTTTATGGCGTTCGGCAAGATAAGGGCGGAGATGGGCAGCATGGTCACCATGAAGAACAATCTGTACCAGGTCATGTCTTCGGACCTCTGGAACGACCGCACCTATTTCAACAGTCTGCACCCCGACTGCAAGTATGAGCAGGCGCTGAGGGCGGCAAAGATTGCATGCGCGGTCAACGGCGAGGAGGGCTTCACGCTCGAGAATGCGTCCGGGCCCATTGTCGAGTCCGTCACGTATTCGAAGAACGGCAAGACCGCCACCATCAAGTACAAAAACGTTGGCAACGGGCTTAAGACGACGGACGGCGGGAACACGGTAAGGGGCTTCACGGGCCTCAGCGCGCCGCACACGCTGGGCGAGCATCTCACGGGCACCATTACCGGCAAGGACACCGTGGTGGTCAAGTCGGATAAGGCGCTTGCCGGAATCGCATACAACGCGGTGGAGTGGTACTATTTCGGCGACGAGATAAATCTTTGCAATTCCGCGGGAATTCCCGCCGGTGCGTTTCTGCTCAACAAGTAACCCGCGGTAAAATCGGTTGGCTGCGGTCTGCCGCGGAAGGCTGAGGCAAGCGGCGATCTGCCGCGAGGTTGGCCGCGGCGCCGCAGGAGACAAACCTGCTTACGCTGACACCCAAGGAGGACGATCATGGAAAAAGAAATAAGCAACGAAAGATATAAAAAGCTGGTGCTGCTGCACTCAAACGATATGCACGGCGATTTCCTGGCTGAGCACGTGGACGACAAGCTCGTGGGCGGCGTCGCGATGCTCTCGGGCTACGTGACCAAAACCCGCGAAGAGGAGCCGAATACCATATATGCCATTGCCGGCGACATGTTCAGGGGCTCGGTCATCGATTCCGAATTCCGGGGCATTTCCACCATCGAGATCATGAATATGATTTCGCCCGACGTGGTGACCATCGGCAACCACGAGACGGACTACGGTCTGGCGCACCTTCTGTTCCTGGAAAAATGTGCGAGATTCCCGATCATTAACGCGAATTTCCACATAAAGACCAACAACGCGAGGCTCTTCAAGCCTTACACCATTATCGAGAAGGACGGCATGAAGATACTGTTCATCGGTATTCTCACGGAGCAGGTGCTTTCGCAGACCAAAAACGACGGCATAATAGGCACCTTCGTCAATATGGAGGAGGCGGCCGCGGAGGTTTCCAGGATCTGCAACGCATACAACGCGGTGGACATCGACTTCACGGTGCTGCTCACACACATAGGCTTCGAGGAGGACAAGCAGCTGGCGGCCATGCTGGATCCGGCTCTCGGCGTGGACGTCATTATCGGCGGCCACTCACATACTTTTATTGACGAGCCCGCTGTGGTCAACGACATACTGATCGTGCAGGCCGGCACGGGCACGGACCTTATCGGGCGGTTCGACATTACCGTGGATACCGAGGAAAACTGCGTGGCGGAATACAAGTGGCAGGCGGTGCCCATCAATAAAGAAACCTGCCCGGTGGACAGGGAGCTGGAGGAGCTTTTGAAGACCTTCAAGAACAAGACGGACGACAAGTACAACCGCGTCGTGACCAGGTTCGTGAAGGAGCTTACGCACCCCGCGAGAAACCGCGAGACCGAGCTGGGAGACCTTTTTGCGGACATTCTGAGGGACTGCCTGAGTCTGGATATGTTCTTCCTGGGCTCCGGAAGTATCCGCAACACCAGGCTCGGGCCCATCGTTATGTTTAAGGATCTTTGCGAATGCTTCCCGTACGACGACCCCGTCTGGATGCTGACGGTGACAGGCGAGCAGGTGATGCGAATGCTGAAGCGCTTCCTCAGGGCAGGCGCCTTCAACGGCGAGCACACCGAGTTTTACCAGATCTCCGAGGGCCTTTACGTGAAGGTCAGAACCTCCACCGGCGAGATCGTCGAGGCGAAGCTTGACGGCGAGGATATCGACCCCGGCAGGAAATACACCGTGGGGCTGCAGAATTTCCACTATAAGAACCTGAAGGACTTCTTTGACCTTACGCCCGAAGAGGTCGAGGCCGTCAAGAAGCCTCGCATGGTGGCCACGTCGGTCAGGGAGATTCTGGACGAGTACCTTTCCGCGCACCAGCTGCTCAATCAGGAGGTCGAGGACAGGCTCGTGCTGCTGCCGTAACGGCGGCGTCAGGCACGCGGCAATAGGCACCGTGAAAACAGGCTGCCCCCGGCGCGCTGACAACCTGCGGCACATCGCGCACAGACTGCAGCCCGCGTTTCACAGCCTGCGGTTACCTATGGTTAATAGATCATAACCCGCAGCTCTTTTTTATCCAAAGTTTTCTTATCAGCTCACAGATCTACCGAATCAAACGAGGCCCCGCCCCGCCGCAGACACAAAAGGCGGGACGGGGCCGACGCACTGAATTTTTAACCCGGAGGCTCTTTACGTGAAGGACGAAATCAACGAAGAAAACGCGTTTCCGGAGGAAACTGAAGAATACGAGGGCGAATTCGAGGACGATGAAGCCCAAAGAAGCACCATTGACGAGATCATAAAAGGGCGGCCGGATTCCGGGGCACCCTCGGTGGGAAAAGCCGAGGTGGTCGAGGACCTCGGCGACCCTCTCTCGATCTACCTTAACGAGGTGATGAAGTACAAAACGCTTACCGCCGATGAGGAGAAGGCCGTGGCCGCAAAGGCCCGCGAAGGCGATTCCGACGCGGTGGAGCTACTCATAAAATCCAACCAGCGGCTCATTATTTCCATGGCGTGGAAATATTTCCGGGGGCGCGGCCTTGAGCTTGAGGATATTATTGCTGCGGGCAACGAGGGCCTTCGGGCGGGCATCGCCAAATTTGACCCGGAGCGGGGGGTGCGGCTGGCAACGTTCGCGGGCTACGACATCAAGAAGTACATGCGCAGGGCGGTTTACGACGAGGGCTCCACGATAAGGCTTCCCGAGAAGATGCACATCGCGCTCCGCAAGCTGACCGCTGCGACAGAGGCTTTCATTCGCGAGAAGGGCCGGAAGCCCACCGAGGACGAGCTGGCTGAAATCACCGGGCTCGGCAGGAACAACGTCAGGACGCTCCTGTTCTACCAGGCGGCAAAATACGTGCCCCTGGACGCCCCTTCCGGCGACGATGACGACTCACCCATTGGCGAGCACATTGCCGCGGACGAGGGCGGCGAAGGCCTTTCGGAGGAGACCGCCGACGAGATAATGCGGCGCCACTTCAAGGTCCTGGACCCCCGCGAATACCGCATCGTGACGGCATACTACGGCCTGTTCGGGGCCGACAAGAAAAAGCTGGCGGACCTGGCGGACGAATACGGGCTCGCCAAGCAGCGAATCTCGCAAATCAGGAAGAGCGCCGAGAAGAAGCTCTTTGACAGCGGATTGTTTGAGGAACTGAAGTAGCGGGCACGCTCACGCGTGAACCGTTCGTGTCTCAAAATGCAGACGCGGGATCCTTTTCGCTCAGCAGCTGCAGAAAATCTCCGGCCACCGCGCAGCATATTGAGCCCCTCACTGAGCACGCTCACGCGTGAACCGTTCGTGTCTCAAAATGCAGACGCGGGATCCTTTTTGCTCAGCGGCTGCCGAAGATCTCTGGTCTTTTCCGGGCGCCCATAACTTTTCGCGGAACGCGCGCCCTCTGGCCTCCGGTCTTAACTACTATTTAGATCTCACATCACACCATGGAACACACCGAAAAAACCTTCCCAACCGAATACGACGATTGGAGCCTGATCGATTCCGGCAACGCCGAGGATTTTGCCAGGGACGAGGAAGCTCGCGATTTTGCCGTCAACCATTTTGGCGAGATCAACGCAAACGTTCTGCTTTCCGCCGCCGCGGGGTCCGGCAAGACCTACACGCTGGTGGAGAGGATCGCGAATCGCATTGCCGCGCTTCCCGAGGACAGGCACGTGACATCCTTCGCGGTGGTGACGTTTACCAGGGCTGCCGCTGCGGAGCTTCGCGAGAGGATCGGCCGGAGGCTTATCGAGAAGATCGACGAGGAGGCCAAAAAGGGCAACACGCGCCTTGCGGAGAGGCTCTACCTTGAGAAGCTGCTGCTTTCGGGGGCCATGATAGGCACCATAGATTCGTTTGCGATGGACGTGGTCAAGAACAACTTCGCGGGCCTCGGGATCTCCCCGAATTTCACCGTTGACGACGAGCAGGTAAAAAGGTTCAGGACGGAAGCCACGGAGGACGTCCTTGAGGAATATTATGCGGCGGACCGCGGGGATCCCGGGTTTAAGGTGCTGTCGGCGCTTATGGACACCTACTGCGACCTGAAGGGCGATGACGCGCTCAAGAAGCAGCTCTTTGACCCGGTGCTGGAGTACGCCGAGAATATGCCCAACCCGGAGAAGTGGCTGAAGGATATGCCGCAAAGCCTGGAGATTTCCGGGGATATCAGGGAAAACCCGTGGTACAAAAGGCTGTCCGCCAATATTCTCGAGCGCATAGATCATTGCGTCCGGCAGACCGTGGCGCTGGAGGAGCTGATCAAGGGGGAGCACTGCGCCATCTCCGTGCAGAAGAATATCGACGACCGCGTGAAGTGGCTGGAGGCTACCCGCAAAAGGCTGGAGCTGGTGGCGGCGAAGCTCAGGGACGACACGTCCGGGGAAGGCCCGGCGCTCTTCGTGACGGATTTTTCGATCGCTGTCAGCGAGGGGTGGCCCAATCTCAAACGAGGCGCGGACGAGGCCGAAAAGAACTTCTCGAAGCTGTGCCTGGAGGAGAAAAAACGGATCACAGCCTTTTACGACAAGGCGATTGAAGACCTGAACAACCTTTTCGGGGTGGGAAAGAAGAAAAAACGCGAAATCAGCCCCGATGAAAAGGCGTTCATTTTCAGGAAGGGCCTTGAGACGCAGAAGGATTACACGGAGCTGGTGTGCGAGATCGCCGGCAAGATTTACGGGAGAACGCTCGCGAAGTCAAAGCAGCGGGGCGTATATTCCTTCTCGCAGATCGCGCATTTTGCGCTGCGGCTCCTCAATGACGGCGAGGTGCCCAACGAGGGCATCGAAAAGCTGAAGCCCTCCGCGATCGCTCTGGGCTACCGGCAGGAATTTGCGGAGATATACCTTGACGATTATCAGGATACCAGCGAGATCCAGGAATTCATGATCCATCTGGTGTCGGGCGTACCCGAGGGCGACTACAATATATTTATGGTGGGCGACATCAAGCAGAGCATTTACGGCTTCCGCAACGCGAAGCCCGACCTGTTTCTGTCGAAATTCGAGCGCTACCGGGAGGAGCAGGACCACGGCGTGCTCAGGATTCTCAGCAAGAATTTCCGCAGCCGCAAGACGGTGCTGGACGGCGTGAACGAGGTGTTCTTCAAGGTGATGACGCCCGGGGCCGCCGGGATCGACTACAGGCACGGGCACAAGCTGAATTACGGCGGCGGCAGGACCTACGACCCGTTCCCCGTGGAGGGCGACGAGGCAAATGGCATTAACGAGATGCTGATCTGCTCGCTGGAGCGGCCGGAGGCGGATGCGGAGGGTGACGCCGGAGCGGGGGAAGCGGATGCCGCCAGTGTGAATGCCGGGCCCGTGAATGAGAATGCCGGAGCCGCGAACGTTGCCGCGAATGGTGCCGTGAATGCCGCTGCGAATGCCGGAGCCGCGAATGCTGCGGCCAACGGGACGCCTCCGAAGGCGCCGGTGCTCACCAATAAGGAGTGCGAGCCCGCGGCTGTGGCCGACAGGATATGCTCGCTTTTCGAGAACGGATTCACGGTATTCGACAAGGAATCCAAGTCCGCGCGCCCGCTGAGGTTCGGCGACGTGTGCGTTATTGCCGCGGGCCACAGGGATCTCGACAGGCACAGGGACTTTCTGGGCAAGATCGGTCTGCCTGTGGACACGGGCGGCGAAGGCATGTTTTTCGAGGCCGCCGAGGTGCAGGCCCTCATAAACCTTTTGAGGATCATCGACAATCCGCGCAAAGACATTCCGCTGGCGGCCCTTCTCATGTCGGACTACTTCGGCTGCGACGAGAATTTCCTGGCGGGAGCAAGGCTTGAAGGGCTCGAGGCCGGTGCAGGGAAGGGCGACGATCTGTGGGTCAGTCTCCATCTGGCCTGCGGGAAGGGCGGTCTGCTCAGCAGAGACGAGCCCGATGAGATTTCCGGCGATACTTCAGGCCAAGGCGATACTTCCGGCGGAAACGCATCCGCTGAAAGCGGCCAAGGCGATCCTTCAGGCCAAGGCGATACTTCCGGCGGAAACGCATCCGCGGAAGGCGGTCAAGGCGCACCGCAGACGGCTTTCAATACCGCTGTCGGCATGCGCGCGGCGTATATTATTGACGAGATAAACGCCCTCCGCGACAGCTCCAGAAGGCTCAACGTGTCGCAGTTTGTCTGGAAGTGCATCAACTACAACGACCTTTACGCGAGGTGCGGCAGCGTCGCCAAGGGCAACCTTCGCGCGATAATGAGCATGTCCGAGGGCTACGACAGCTATTCCGGCGGCGGTCTTGCGGGGTTTGTGGCCCGGCTGGATCAATTGACGGAAATGGATGAGGAACACAGGATCGGCAACCGTGACCAGAATCGCCGGAGGAGCTATTCGCCGGACACCGCGGAGAGCGACAAGATACACTTCATGACGATTCACGGGAGCAAGGGCCTCGAATTCCCCGTGGTGTTCCTGGTGGGCACGAAAAGCAAGGGAAACCC
Source organism: Clostridia bacterium (assembly GCA_017848335.1). GTDB lineage: Bacteria > Bacillota > Clostridia > UBA1212 > UBA1212 > UBA1212. The sequence continues at coordinate 10,329 of JAGDAX010000053.1, forward strand.
ACGCGGCGATGCGAACGTCTTCATCGACAAGGAGCTGGGCCTCGGCTTTTGGCACAGCTTTAAATTCAGGGCCCCCGAGGGCAAACGGACGATATTCAGAACGGTTACGCCGACTGTGGCAGGTAAAATCCTCAAGCTCATGAAGTCCGACGAGGAGGCGCGGGAGCTTCAGCGAAAGCTCTACGTTGCGCTCACAAGGGCGCGGGAGAAGCTTTTCGTGACCGGCAACAGGCTCAAGTCCGATATTCTCAACAATTATGACGCCTGCGGATTTCCGGCCGCTGCCACCGACCTTGCCGTCAAGGACTGCGGCGACAGCTACGACCTGATGAGGCTGGCGCTGGCGGGCAAGAACGGACGCGGCTATTGGAGAACAAGTGAATTCGTCGAGAGTACCGAGACCGAAATCACAAAGTATATTGAGCGGGCGAGGGCTGTGGCAGCGGCAGGGAAGAGCGCGGAGGCAGCCGCCCCCGTGGATGACGCCGCCGGAGAGGAGAGGCTGCGGCAGCTGACCGGAGAGGCCGACGCGGAATTCGATATGGCGAAGAGCATCGGCGACGCACTGTCGATTGCAGACGGGGCGAGCCTGCCCACCAAGATCTCCGTGTCCGCGCTGAAGCGGTACGCCGTGGACGAGGAAGGGGCGATCACCGGGGAGCCTTATTCCGCGAAAATGAAGCCCAATGCGTTCAGGAAGGCCGCGTTTTCAGGCAAGGGCGCGAATTCAGACAGGAGCGGAAGCTCCGGCAATGCCGCGCTCTCAGGCAATGCCGCCGGCTCGTCCGACGACGCGGCAGCAGAAGCTGCTGCAAAATCTGCTGCCGCAAATACACCGGGCAGCAGCGCCGGTTCGGGCGCCGCCTTCGGCACCCTCATGCATCTTATCCTGAAGTGGGCTGTGGAGGACCGCGCCGCCTGGCCCGAGGACAGGCAGGAAGCGCTGGGATATGCGGCGCGGCTTATTCTCGGGAAGCAGAACGAAGGCGCCTTGAGCGCAGAGGAAACTGCTCTTGCGGATCCCGGTATGGTGGCGGACTTCATTGCCTCGCCCCGTGGCCGCGAGGTGCGCGCGGCGGAAGACGTCCGCTGCGAGGTGCCCTTCACGTACCTGACGGACATGCGTAAATATATTGCCGCGGCAGGGAAGGTGCTGTCCGGGAATAACCCCGGCGGCAGACCCGAAATGCCCGAAAACGCAACCGAACTGCCCGAAAACGCACCCGGACTGCCCGAAAACGCACCCGGAAACGCGCCCGAATGCACTTCCGGGGCCGGCGGCGCAAAAGGCGGCTCAAAATTTAAAAATAACTTAAAAGAAGAAAAAAACATTGTGATACAGGGCGTGGTTGATTTATACTACAAGCTACAGGATCGGCTTGTCATTGTCGATTTTAAGACAGACCATATCCGCGACGGAGACGAACCGCAGATGATTGCCGCTTACAGAATGCAGATCGCCTGCTACAAGGACGCGCTGGAGGACATTTCCGGCGAGAAGATACAGGAATGCCTGCTGTTCTTCCTGAGGAACGGACGGGAGATCCGCCTTGAGGAAACGGCGGCGCCATAGAACCCTTGCGGCTGCGGGGTGAAGACCTTGGCGGAGCGCGATAATGCAGCGGCGGACACACCGGCCGAACGCAAGCCGCGGCGGGCCCGTGTATAAACGGATTCTTTTACAGATCAAAATACAAAATACAAAAGACAAAAGACGACCGGCAAACCAAACCGGAAGCCAAAACACGACCGGGAGCCAAAAGACGACCGGCAAACCAAACCGGCGACCAAAAACAAACCAAGGAATCAACAAAGAAAAAAGCTAATCAAAGACCATGAACTGAAAGATGGGGTTTAATATGAAATCAAAGATCAGTATTTGGAAAGTTTTGACAGCAGCCTGCGCTCTGCTGATGCTCGTCTCGATGCTTGCGGGCTGCGGCCTGTTCAACTACGGCGACGCCGGCAAGGAACCGGCGCTCAGCACACCGATCAAGGTCGAGTACAAGATGTACCAGGTCATCAAGGGCGACATCCGGAAGACCTTCTCGGGCATGTGCACGGTGACGTCCCTTGACGTGAACAGATACTATTTCCAGCACGCGGGCTACCCGCTGGAATCGATGGTGGTCAGGACGGGGCAGAAGGTCAGCGCGGGCGACGTGCTTGCAAGGCTCAACGTGGGCTCCGTGCAGGCAGAGCTTGATCAGATCAATCAGGCGCTGGAGAGCGACGCCATCAATTCCGTCCAGAGAAAGATGCTCACCTACCAGAAGCAGAGTCTCGAGGAGGTCATTGCGGGCAGCGAGCTCAAGGCAACCGTTGACGGCGTGGTGAGGTACATTAACACCAAGTACACCATCGGAAGGGACCCCAACGCGATGGTGGAGCCCGGCGAGGTCATGGTGGTGATCGATCCCGAGAATATGGCCACCGCCCAGGGCATTATGAACGTCGAATATGCCACCGCCCAGAAATACACAATGGGTGTGGGCTCCACCGTCAAGGTGACGAAATCCGCGGCAAGCGGCGGCTCCGCGGTTTCCTTCGAGACCACCATTATCGGGAGCTCCGATTACGTGACGTTCCTGGGAGACACGGCTTCCGTGACGTATTTCATTGACGTCAGCAACGCCCCCGAGGGCATCAAGGTCGGCGACAGGCTCGCCGTCAATTTCGAGGAAGAGACCAAGGCCATCGACTGCCTCAAGATCCCCACGTCCGCGCTCTATTCCTTCGAGGGAAGGAACTTCGTGTACGTGCTGGATTCGCAGGGCCTCCGCAGGGAGTGCTACGTTGAGGTTGGCCTGTCCGACGACTCCTTTGTGGAGATCAAGTCGGGCCTCGAGCTGGGGCAGCAGATAGTCCAGTACTGATAATTCCGAAATAATTCCGAATTGAACCTTTACGAAAGTCGACCAAGATATCTATGATAAAATCAGTTTTAAGCAAGATAAAGAGCAACATCTGGATGTTCGTCTCCCTGGTGGTAGGCTCGCTGCTCATTACGAGCGTGCTGGCCTGCATTCCGATGTACACCATGGGAACGCTCCGCCAGATGCTGTCAACGGAAATGAAAGCCTATGAGCGGGACAATAAGATCCCCGCCGGGCAGATGTACTTCACCGGCAAGGTTCCCGTCCAGTCCTTCGGCGAATACCGCGGCAAGAAGCTCAACGAAATGGAGAGCCGCGTCTTTGACGGTATCAAGGGCACCGCCGTGGGCGTCAAGAATTCCTACACGCAGTTTTACGTAGGCGACCTGCAGCCCGACAGAAAGGGCAGGACCTTTGCCTTCAGCACCTCCTGGATGGTGAGCACGCTTTCCGGGCTCGAGGAAAACGTTACCGTTATCGACGGGCGTGTTTTCAGCGAGAGCCCCACGGACGGATATATTGAGGTCATAATGGAGAAGGAGCTCTTCGCCGCGAACCCCGACGTGGAGCTGGGCGGCATTTACCAGCTTTCGCGGGACGGCCTCTCCTTCGACGTGATGGTCGTGGGAACCTTCGAGGTGGCCGACGGGAATTCGCCCTTCTGGTACAATAACGAAAAGCTCTTCAATCTGGATCTTTTCTGCAGCCGCGCGGCCTTTGAGGACACTTTCTTTAAAGGGGCCCGCACGGAGCTTCTCACGGGGGCCTGCATTTACGCGAACCTGGACTTCTCGAAGGCGGGCATCGACAATCTCGCATCCTTCGTGACTTACTACCAGCAGCTTTACGCGTTCATGAAGGACCTCGGCACCGGCCGCGGCAGCCTGTCGCTCAACTCGGTAAGGCTCATCAACACATACATCCGCAAGACCGCGGAAATGCAGATGTCGCTGATGGTTCTTAACGTGCCCGTTATCGCGATGCTGGCATTCTACATGATAATGGTCACGAGAATGATCATCGAGGAGGACCGCAACGAGATCTCCACATTTAAGAGCCGCGGCGCCAAGACGTCGCAGATATTCCTGCGATACGTTATCGAGAGCCTGCTGATATCGGGCCTTGCGGTGGTGTTCGGGCCGCTGCTGGGCTTCGTGCTGGCCAAGACCGTGGGCAACGCCAGCGGCTTCCTGGAGTTCCACACCAGGGAGATAATGCCCATCAAGATCAATTTCAACGCGTTCCTTTTCGCGCTGCTGGCCTGCCTGTTCTTCTCGGCGCTGATACTGATCCCGGCGCTCCAGGCCACCAAGGGCACCATCGTCAACCTCAAGCAGACAAGGGCCCGCAAGAGCAAGCTCACCTGGTGGGAGAAGGGCTTTGTGGACGTCATCTGTCTGGGCATCTCGATACTGCTGTTCTTCGCGTATCAGAGGACCGGCGGCTTCAACGCGGACGGCACGGTGGACCCGATCGTTTACCTGATCTCCACGCTGTTCATACTGGGCTGCGGCCTGCTGTTCCTCAGGATATACCCCTTCATCGTGGCGATCCTCTTTAAGATCACCAAGCGGATCATGCCTCCCTCCGGCTACTCGGCCTTCGTGCAGGTCTCCCGGGGCGGCAACGACTACCGGTTTCTGATGCTCTTCCTGGTAATGACCATAAGCGTGGGAATCTACAGCTCGGCCTCCGCCCGCATCATCAACAGCAACGTGGAAAATACCGTGAAGTTCACCAACGGCGCCGACGTGATACTGCACCCGGACTTCTCGGAATATCCCCCTTACATTTACAACGAGGACGGCACCAGAACGTCCGTGCCCGAGTCCTACAGGCCCTTCCCGGTGGAAAAATACGCCGCCAACGAATACGTCAAGTCCGTGTCCAGAGTGCTTCACTGCGACGGAGTTTTCGCCTTCGACAAGAACGGCCGGCCCCACGACGGATTCTCGCTGATGGCGCTGGATCCTTACGAGTACGGCTCGATCGGCTGGTGCGGAAGATCCCTTAACGGCGTCAGCTTCAACGAAATGCTTAACGCGATAGAGCTTTCACCTATGGCGGTGCTTCTCTCGGAGGCCGCGGCAATTGAAGCGGACGTGAATGTGGGCGACACCATCACGCTCGAGATCAACTCCAGCAACCAGCACGAGAATGAATACTGGCGGCCCATGGCCTGCTTCGTGGCGGGGATCATTGATTACTGGCCCACCATGGAGGACGGCACGGCGGTTTCCCACGAGGAGAAGAGCCCCAACGGCGACCGCGAGAGGGTCTATTACACCGGCGAAAAATTCGTCATCATGAACTTCGAATATCTCTACTCGGTCAGAAACACCACCGAGTTTGACCTCTACCTGGCGCTGGAGGAGCCCGCCAAGAAGGGCTACGAGACATTTGTGGATCAGGCCCTCGAATCCGGCCTTATCGAGTACGAGGACGAGATACTGGTCTACAGGCCTGACATTATGGAGAACGCCAAGAGCGACTCCATGCTGAGAGGTCTCAACGGCTCCTATTCCATCGGCTTCGTGTCCACGCTGACGGTGGCCTTCGTGGGCTTCCTTATCTACTGGATAATGAACGTCCGCAACAGAAAGCTGCAGTTCGGCATACTGCGGGCCATGGGTCTCACCAAGGGCAAGCTCACGGCAATGCTGGTCATCGAGCACCTGCTCACCACCGGCGTCTCCGTGGTCATGGGCGTTTTGATAGGCGCGCTCACGGTGAGGATATACACTCCGCTTCTTAAGATTGCATACTCGGGAAGCGCGCTGCCTCTTGACATCGTGTTTAACAGGGGCGACAACCTCAGGATCTACGCCGTCGTGCTGGCGATGCTGGTGACGGGTATAGTGGTGCTGTCGATATTCATCAACAAGCTCAAGATCAACGAGGCCGTCAAGATCGGAGAGGAGTGATCGAATTGACTGAAGAGAAAAAGTACTTTAACGATAACGCGGAAACGGCGGGAAATGCCGCCGAAATGGTGGAAAATGCCGCCGAAACGGTGGAAAATGCCGCCGAAACGGTGGAAAATGCCGCCGAAGCAGTGGAAAATGCCGCCGAAACGGTGGAAAATGCCGCCGAGTCTGCCGAAACGAACGCTTCCGGCGCGCCCGGTAATATTTCCGGTGAGGATTCCCCGAAGGGCTCCCGCGAGATACTGGTAAGCGTCTCCCACGTCACCAGGGAATTTACGCGCAAGGATCAGAAGATCGTGGCCGTAAACGACGTCTCGCTGGAGGTGGAGAAGGGCTCCTTCGTGATATTGATGGGCAAATCCGGCTCCGGCAAGACAACGCTGCTCAACCTTATCGCCGCCATCGACATGCCCACCTCGGGCTCCGTCTCCTTTGAGGGCAGGGACTACGCCTCCCTCGGCGAAAAAGGCCGCGACAATCTCCGCCGCGTAAACATGGGCATAGTGTTCCAGAACACCGCGCTGATGTCAAACATGAGCGCCATCGAGAACGTGGAATTTGCGCTTTCAATTGCCGGGATACATTCCGAGAAGCGCCGCAAGAGCTCCATCACCTGGCTCGAGAAGATGGGCATCAGAGACCGCCGCAACCACATGCCCGCGGAAATGTCCGGCGGCGAACAGGCGAGAGTCGCGATAGGCAGGGCGCTGGCCCACTCCCCCAAGCTCCTGCTGGCGGACGAGCCCACGGCCGAGCTGGACACCAACACCTCCTTCGAGGTGGTCAAGATGTTCAGGGACCTGGTGGACCACGAAAACCTGACGATCGTTATGACGACACACGACGTGAACATTATGGGCAATGCGGATATTATTTATACGCTCGAAGACGGGAGGGTTGCAGATGTGCGCAAGAATTAAAAGCCTCGCCGAGCTCACCTACGGCAAGGACGATTACCAGCAGGGCTTCACCCCGCCCGAGAACGCAATTGTTTACTGCGAAAACCTCATCAAGCTTTACAAAATAGGCGAGATCGAGGTCATGGCGCTGCAGGGCCTGGATCTTATGATCGAGAAGGGCGAGTTCATGGCCATTATCGGCAACTCCGGCTCCGGCAAGTCCACGCTTCTCAACGCTATCGGCGGCCTCGACAGACCCACCGCCGGGCGCATCTACGTCAACGGCATCAACCTCCTGAAGCTGGCCCCCAAGCAGATGAGCCGGTACATGCGCGAGACCGTGGGCTTCGTGTGGCAGAACACCGCCCGCAACATGGTCCCCTACCTTTCGGCCATCGAGAACATCAAGCTGGTGATGCAGCTGGCCGGCAAGGTGGACGAGGCGCGCGCGGAGATGCTTCTTGACGAGGTGGGACTTCTCAACCGCAAAAACAGCAAGATGTTTGAGCTCTCCGGCGGTGAGCAGCAGAGGGTGGCCATCGCCATTGCCCTCGCCAACAACCCGCCGATCCTCCTGGCAGACGAGCCCACCGGCGCAGTGGACACCAAGACCACCGCGCAGATCATGGAGCTTTTCACAAGGCTCAACAAGGACCTGGGCGTGACCGTCATCGTGGTCACCCACGACAGGCAGCTCTCCCACATGGTGCCCCGTGTCGTAACGATAAGCGACGGCCGCATCGGCACCGAGTTCATCCGCACCAAGGAGATGAGCCACGACAGCGAGGAGCTCCTCAACGCCACCGCCGGCCACGACTCCGGCACCCACACCGAGTTTGCCTTCATTGACGGCAGACACAGGATATTCATCCCCGAGAGCTACCTCGCCAGGGCCGGCATCACTGCCAAGAGCAAGGTGGGCATCTCGATGGACGGCGAGAAGATCATTCTCGAGAAACTGAAGACGGAATAAACCGCACAAGCGTTCAACGCTTGAGAAATATGAGCAAAGAAAGCGGCCGGAGTCCGGAAAAAGGGGTTCCGGGCTGCTTTCTTTTTTGTGCGGAGCTTGTGCGGAACGGACCCTTTGCGCAGTCCGCTGACTTTTTCCGGTGATTATTGCGCTGCGCGAGTGCAGAGTGCTCAGGCTCCGGCCTTGAGGCGAAGCGGCAGCGCCGGCACATAGTAAGTGTTCCGATATGCAAAGAGGAATTGCCCGTCAACACAAAGCAAAAATGACTAATACCACGGCAATTAAACGCTCAAATGGAAATATGCGCATTCTTTTATATTCGAGAGACAATAATTATTATGCCGTTCATCACGGTATATAGCCGAGGAGAGAAAACTAAGCTTTCACTTCAGGCATTTGACAGCCGGGGTTAAGAAAATTGTTGACAGGCTCGGACAGACCGTAGTAAAATACCCACAAGTCAGGTTTTCCTGAAGTTTTCTTTTTTCTTTTTTCAACTGTCCACCGAAAGGAGTTTTTTATGAAAAAGGTGTTTTCAGTTTTTGTAATCGCGGCGGTCGTTATCGCTATGCTCGCAGTTCCGTCATTTGCGGCGACAATAACGGACATTGACGATTACGGTACGTTCGGAGACGGCGTGGTCGCCGGGTCGTTCGACGGAGCCAAATATGACGGCGTCGACTATACCAAAGACGGTCAGCCCATTAACTGGGATAAAATCTTCCAGCCGGACGGCAACTATCTTAACGGCTTCGAATGGTCAGCTCTGTGCTCGCCTATCGACGTCACTGCCGCTGACTGTCCGGAAGTTATTCAGATATCCGGATGGCTCGGGCTTGATCAGGGGATCAAGGGATACGGATACAAGGTCGGAGACAAAGATCCTGTGTTTAAGGCGGAGTTCCTTGTTGAACCCGAGGAGGGCGTTCTTGACGCCGGCGGAGAGTTTGCCAAGAGATTCCGCGTAGATATTCCGGCCAAGGGCGCCGATATCACCGGAACGGTTACGGTTTGTCTTGTGGCAGAGCTTGACGACGGAACGATCGTCGCGTTCAACAGCGAGTCTGTTCCGGCGCTGAGTTTCTCATTCGAGCTTAAAGGCGCTGCTTCTCAGGGCGGCGATGCCGGTGACGGCGACGATATCGGAGACGACAAGCCGTCGACTCCCGCTACCGGCGACGTTTCCGTCGTGATCTTCGTGGTCGCGGCCTGCGCCATAGCTCTGGTAGTTCTCAAAAAGAAAGTATTCTGATCTGATTTTTCCGGATAAGAATAAAGCAGAGGCTGTTAAGCACCGTCTGAAATGCCGGTTTTAACAGCCTCTTTTTTCTTGGATTTTAAGGCGTCGGAAGTTAAACCCCGGTTTCGACACATCTTTCTCACTTAGCCGCACAGAGTGCGGAATTGCTCGAAAGCGTGCGTCGAAAACCTCAGGTGCCTTCCGCCGCTCTCTTTGAAATCAATTGATTTGTCCGCAGGAAACCATGTATAATTAGGTTGCAAAACGGAAGCAGACATTATCTGTATTGGAATATTTCGAAGGAGGGTCAGTCATGGACAACAATAATCGGCAATTCAATTTAGAATTCAAAGCTGTTGCAATTGTCCTGGTTTTAGCCATATTTGCGACATTGATCTCTGCAAGGGTCTGCACAAACGCATATGCCGAAGAACCCTCAACAACACTTCTTGATCCTGATTGCCATGTATTATCTGAATACTATGCAAATTCCGAAGACAGGATTGCGACAACCGAGATGTCACAAAACGACAGGTTCTCGGAATATGAACAGCTTTTGCCGGAAAAACTTAGACAGCCTGTGACTGTCGCGGAAATTGATTCCTACAAGCGCTCCGATGCCAGCTATCAGAAAACTGATTTGGTCAACGCTTTTACAAGAGATTACGCTCTTAGAAACGGTAATTATGCCCGATTAGTATTCGGCAGTCCGGTCAATTACATATGATGCATCCGGGTCTCATATGAGCAGAATAGCTGACTACCGTAGCTCCGCGTTTATCGTTTTATTAGAAAAGTACTTTAGTGATTATTTGGATTCCACGAAGCTGTGGACTAGTAGGAAATAGATTCGTGGAACCCTATCAAAAGCCTATACCTACGACACGTGGGGCTCTTTGATCTCGATCAAAGACGGCAGCGGAGCAGACGTAACGAACGACACTGCAAGCATCGGTTACGTCAACCCGATCAGATACAGGGGATACTATTACGACTATGTTTCCGATTACGTAATATTTATCGTTTTAGTGTTGAAAGAGCATGGTGTTATTATGCATTGAGTTATCTCATTTTTCCTGCTTTCTTTTGGTGGGATGAATCTTACTGATATGAATTTATTAACAGAAGTGACGCTCATAAAGGAGGTGTTAATAATGAAACTTCGTTTATTGTATGTGGCAGTTCTTTGTTTGTTAATGGCTTCTTGTGCGGTCGACCCTCCTACTTATTTTTTTGATTCTGCGGAATTGATGAATGATATCGTGGAGGTGAGTTTTGTTCGATATTATGAGCAATTACCGCGAAAGAGCCAAAAAGGAGAAACCCCCGGTATAGAAGTCGACTTAGATATGGATTGTCTGGAAATTATATACACTCTTGACGATAGTTTGAGGGGTGAATTCTTAAATGAGCTTTCAGAAGTCGATTTTTTTTATCCTTACACATACCCTTACGGATATCCGGATCGACCTTATGGTCAAGGCGTTCAACTAAAGTACGATAATGGGTCATTCATTCTTTTCACAATGGATAATGACGCTGAAAGAGGCAAGGAATTGAGATGGCTTGCAATGATAGATAAATATGATGCATCCGGGTCTCATATGAGCAGAATAGCTGACTACCGTAGCTCCGCGATTATCGTTTTATTAGAAAAGTACTTTAGTGATTATTTGGATTCCACGAAGCTGTGGACTAGTAGGAAATAGATTCGTGGAACCTTATCAAAAGCCTATACCTACGACACGTGGGGCTCTTTGATCTCGATCAAAGACGGCAGCGGAGCAGACGTAACGAACGACACTGCAAGCATCGGTTACGTCAACCCGATCAGATACAGGGGATACTATTACGACAATGAAACGGGATTCTATTACCTTCAGAGCCGGTATTATGACCCTTATGTAGGAAGATTCCTAAGCGCTGACTCACAGCTGAACATCGGGGAAGGTCCGCTTGGATGTGATCTTTACACATATTGCGGGAATGACCCGGTGAACGGTATCGAGGGATGTGGAGACAACTCCATAGAGGTTCAAGATCCGTTGGATGCAAACAAAATGCGGAAACGTTCGTGAAAAAAAGGCGCGCAGCCTGCGTTCTGAGGCTGCGCGCCGCGCTTTTTATTCGCGATGTCTTCGCGGCAAATATTGTTTGACCGATCAATAATTATTCAAATTCCACGCAGAAGGGAACCGCGATGTTGCCTGTGCCGGAGCAGAGATTCGCGGCATTGGTGGTGAAGTAGCGGAGCTCGGGGGCATACCTGACGCCCGCGGCCCTGGAGGCTGAGATGATGACCTTGTTGCCGTCGATGGTGACGGCTGTCTTCTCCCAGGAGTCGCCTTTTTTGACCTCGAAGCCCTGAGCGCGGGAGCCGTCCAGCGTCTTGAGACCGCCGCCGGCGTAGTCGTATTCGATGACGATCTCCGCGTTGTTATAAGTGATCCGGGAGGGGACCGGGAAGGCCGCGTCCTCCATTGTACTGATGCCGTAGATCTTGGCGGCTG
>JAGDAX010000054.1 GCA_017848335.1 Clostridia bacterium
AAAGGACGACAACCAGAGCGATCACCAATATTGTCAGTTTTTTCGCAGAAAAGTTTCTTTTTCCCATACAATCAGCCCTTTTCAGGTCATCTGCCTTTCACGCATTATCATTTTGCAGGCTTCACGAGGAAGCCCCATCCTCAGCCGCAGCCGTAACTCCCGGAACTCATTTTCCAAAGACCCGATCGCAGGGCCCCGGCCCGCAGCCGTAATCCGTAATCCCCGGATCCCAAGCCCGCAGCCGTAATCCGTAATCCCCGGGCCCCAAGCCGCTCAGCTGATCTTGTAATCCACAAACACCAGTCCGCAGTTGCCCAGGTAGTCCGTGACCACTCCGTCGGAGTCTATTGTCGAGCGATACACCGTGTCCGCCGTCCCGGTGCGGTTCTCTTCCTTGTCGGCGTCCTGGAAATGCCTGTTGATCTCCTTGAGGGAGCCGCTCTTGATGTGCCAGCTGCCGCCTGTTCCCTCGGTGATCCACTCGAGGGAGTTGTTCAGGAAGTCGTCCAGCACCGCAGGATCCACGTCAGCGAAGGTGTACTTGGCGCCCCTGGTGTCGGAAACCTTGCGGGCATCGTAATAAACGCCTGTGGTGGGCATCTGCCCGGTCGACAGCCTCGCGTCGTAGAATTCATAGTGGTACACGTAGAAATTGAAATTCCCCGGATCTGCCTCTATGTCCGCGATAAGCTGCGCCTTCGAGGTCTCGTCGTACCCGGTGAGCTTCTTGCCGTTCACGTCCTTCACGGGCGTGTCGTTCATAAAGTAATAGTAATGGTTGGAGGCGGAGGGCTTAAAGGAGACCGTCGTGTCGCCCACGTTGGAATCGCCGGACCAGATCGAGTCGCGGAAAACAACGGTCCTGCCGCCCTCTCCGAGATTGTCGGGATCGGCAACGTATGCCTGCCAGTCGTTGACCTCGGGGCCCGTCAATGCGTCCCTGTCGCCTCTCAGGTAATCCTTGAGCTCCGGCTTCACGGTGGTGCTGTAGAAGAGGTGCAGCGGCCTTACGCGGTTGATCGCCATCGTAGCTTTGCCCTCGGAGTCCACCCTGACGTCGAACTCGCGAAGCGGCACCAGGCTCTCGGGAACCTTGACGGTCACCACGTCGCCGTCTCTGAGAGAGCTGCCCTTTTCGACCTCGATAATGAGCTCGGAAAGCGGCACCTGACCTCCGGTGAGATTGCTCTGCACGCTGCCCGCAAACGTATAGGTGACCTTGTCGCCGTCAACGGTCCTGACGGGGTCCCTGAAGACGCCGCCGCCCAGAACCAGCGCGTTCACGTCCTCCAGCGTCATATATTCGCCCAGCCTGTCGGTGTAAACAACGTATCCGTCGCTGCCGCCGCCCGACTGTATCGGCGAGCCCTCCGTGTAAACGTCCTCCTTAACGGTGGAGGAATACATCGAGAAGTCCACCAGGAAGTCCGCGTCCGGCGACTTGTCCACCGTAACGCCCGGGTAGTCCAGCGTTTTGATCGTCGTGGACGCCGCGGTTGTGACGGACTTGTCGGACCATATGCGGCCTGTTTTTTCGGTGTTGTTGATCAGGTGGTCGGCCCAGGTGTCCTGGGTGACGGGGTCGGAGATCCTCAGCGTAAAGAGGTTGTTCTCCCTGTGATAGCCGTCCAGCCACGCGTTGTCCGTTCTTTCGCCCTTGTACGCGACAATATTCTTAGCCGGATCGTTCACGGGAACAATGCCCGCCACCGCCTTGCCCGCCGGGAAGGCTTCGCTGCCCGAAGCCGCCTGATCCATCTGCGCGTCGGCTGTGTATCTCCAGCTCCAGTCCGTCATTTCCTCGACGTAATACGTCCTGCCGGCAATCACGTTTGTGACGGTGACTCTGTCCTCTCCGACGGGGATGCAGACCTCCGTCTTTTGCCCGGTAACGGAATCCGTAACCACGTACCAGAAGTCCTGCTCGCTCATTCCGTCGGGCCTCAGTATCGTGAGCTTGGTGAGCTTCTTGTTGAACACCGTGACCTCTTTGGTGACGGAATAGCTGTTTTCAACCACTACCGAGGCGATGACCTCCGGGTCGTCCCACAGCTTGCCGTTGATGTAGACCATGCCGTTGAAGAGTATCTTAAAGGAGATGTTCTCCGCCAGCTTGCGTCCGTTGGGCGCGTACACCTCGCGGATCACGTACTCGCCGGGCCTAAAGAACACGCCCTGCGGCTTGAGTGTCGTCTTCCACTGACTGTACACGTAGTTATTGTTGAATATCTCGAGAAGAGCTCCCTCCAGCGGGGACCTCTCCTGCGTGTCCGCGTCGACCTTCTCGAAAAGCACCGGCACAAAGGAGCCTGTCGTATCAAACAGAAACACGTCTCCGGCATTACCCGTGGTGGTGGTGAAATTCATATCCACGGCGGAGCCCTTCGCAAAGAACCGCGAATACGAATAGTCGCCGTCTACACCCGAACCTGTAATGTATGCTCCGTTGCTGTCGGGAATATAGTCGCTTCCGAAGCCCTTAAATCTCCTGAGACCCGTATGATCGGCAATCGTCACGGAGTCCAGATCCACACCTTCTCTCAGCAGGGCGCCCTCCGAGCCTTCACCGTAAGTCCCGAAACCGTCACCCAGATCAAGGTCCTTGACCATCAGAAGAAGCGTCTCGTCATCCTCGGCGCCCACCACCTCCAGATTGATATCCACGTACGTTCCCGAGGGGCCGCTGTTGAGCTTGAAACCGCCGTCACTGATGGAAGCCGTCGACGGGTTCGCCTTGGCGTCGTTGGTAAGAATAAAGTTGGCGAGTTGGAAGGTTCCGTCGGCTCCGATGAACAGAAGCGTACGCTTAAAGGTCTTGTCGGAAAGGCCGCTGTAGCCGCCCGTATTGATCGCTTTGTTTACGCCTTCCGATACGTTGGTGATGGTGAACTTATCGATTGTTACCTTAAGGTCGAAGCGTTCGCCGCTGCTGTTGGACACTGCGTCCTTGTACGTCACCACCACGGGTCCCTCGATCGTATACTTGTTGTCCGTCGAGTCGTCAAGCCAGTCGTCTGGGGAGTGAGCACCGGAATACAGATAGATCGATCCGTCCGTATCCTTGTAAAGCTGGTAGTCTCCGTCTGTGGGATACGTGATCGTCACCATGTCGCCGCCCCTGATGTGGGTCACGACGTAATCCGTGAAAGGCATCTTTTCGAAACCCTTGGCCATGGGAGACTTCCTCGTGTACGTTCCCTTGGGAAGAACTCCTTCGCCGTCAACGGAGGAGACGATCAATTCCGCAATCTCGCGGGCGCTGTATTCATTGCCGTCAGGCTCCCACAGGAACATACCGTCCGCCATGAAGAACCTGGAGTTGAAGTCGGTGCTTCTTGTGAGATACAATCTCGCGTTGGACACGTCCAGATAATCGAGGGAATAAAGCGTCCTGAGTCCCACGTTGTAAGGGGTCGTCATAACGACGTTCGGTATCAAAAGCGTTTCGAGACCCGTCAGATTCTCAAAAATACCGTTCATCTGACAGCGGCTCAAGAACGAACCGAGTCCGCTCAGATCGAGGGCGAGCATATCATAGCAGTCCTGAAACATATAGTTGCCCATAAAGGTATCTTCGGGCGAAACGCTGCTGAGATCGAGCCCCACAAGCCTTCTGCAGCCGCGGAACATATAGTTCGCGTTAAGTATCCACGACTCGGTGCAGTTTTCGAATACAGCCTCCTCAAGAGACTCGCATCCGTCGAACGCACTTGGCGCGTTAAGCGTATGAGCCGACGTGTTTTTGAAATTTACGGTCTTAAGCGCGCTGCAGCCGCTGAACATCGAGTTCATGCCCAGGGTGCCGTCGACAGAGATTCCGGAAAGGTCTGCGGAGGTTATATTTTTGCAGCCGGAATACATATTATCAACCGTAAGCATCGGTGTGACAATTCCGGTCATGGCAAGCGTGGAAGTCAGGCTCGTGCAGTTTTGGAACATTCTGGAGGCGTCAATACTTCCTCCGGTCTGCACGGTGTCCGCAAGGCTCCCGATCTCCAGGTAGGACAGCTTGGTGCAGTTCCTGAACGCTTCTCTCATTATGTGGTTGTTGGTAACGCCGATTTCGTCGAAGCCGCCCATTACGACAGATTCAAGGGCCTCGCACCCGTCAAACATATTTTGTATCTGGAGCTGCCCGTTTTTCCCGAAATAGAACCCGGGCATGGAAATGCTTTCGAGGCTCGTGCAGTTCTGGAACATTCTCTGAACAAGGCGCGCCGAGGTGGTTTTCAAATTGTCGGCGCCCTTCAGCTCTTCGAGACTTGTACAGTTAGCGAACATATCCCGCAGCGTTTCAGCCGCGGAAATATCCAGTCCCGAAACGTCCGCGGAAACGAGGTTCCCGCAGTTCTCAAACATTCTGCCTGCGTTTGTGCCGGTTTCGACCCCGTCAATAAAAACCGCTCCGGTAATGGAGTCGCGGATGGCGTCCCAGGGCCAGATGTCGAGTCTGTTGGAGGTGTTGTTGGGCAGAGTGCCGCTTGCATATCCTTCCGCAGGAGCCACGTAAAGAACTCCCTCATCGGTTACAGCCCAGCGAAGGTTCTGTCCGAAGCCGGACCACGCGAGGGGCTCCTCCGGCAGCCCGGCGCTTCTGAGAGGCGCACCAAGAGCGTCCTGCGAAGCATTTTTCCTTGTGCCGCTGAGAGACATTCTTCCGGGCTGCACGCCGTCGGTGTCGTCGCTGTCCTCGACAAGGTTTATTATTCTGGCGATATCGTCCTTCATGTATCCCGCAGGCGCCTTGACCTCCTTGAGCGTATATGCTCCGCAGGGCACAATGAAGGTATAAGTGCCGTCGGCACCCGTAGTGCCGGTGTAAACTCTGGCGTCGGTGTTGCTGGAGAGCGTGAACACGGCCCCCGGAAGCGGCTCTCTGGTCTCCTCGTCCTGCTTGGTGACGATGAGACGGCCCTTGAGAAGGTCTTTCTCGGTGACGTTCACGATGTTGAACTCAGGCGTGTAATCGGTCCAGACAAGATATTCCGGGAAATATTCGGGGGTGTATCCCTCGTGAAGACCCGATTCGCGGACACGGTAAACTATGGCCTCGTTGGAGGCGTCCTTCTCGGGCAGATCGCAGAACGTACCGCTCCAGTCATTCTCGGAGTCCAGCACCAGGTCGGGCACGGGGTCGCCGTTAATATCCACCGCCGGCGCGTCGTTTGCCAGCAGCGCCACGGTAACAAAGCTCGACCGCCCGCCTGCGCCGTCCTCGCCGTCCACCCAGGATACTTTAACGTCTATATCAAAGTAAGTCACTTCGGAAAACGCAGAACGAGGTATGATCACGCCCGATATGATCATTATCAGGCTCAAAAACATACATACAAGTCTCATTCCGCCGACGGAGTGAAATATCGTGTTGTTCTTTTTAAGAGATTGTGTTTTTCCCATAGCAGTTCCGAATCGTCCGTTCGTCAATCATGTTGTCAGTCAATCGTGTTGCCGCGATCCCGGCAGTGTCTGCTTCACCCGAAGCCCGCCTCCGCCGCGCCTGCTGCTTCACCCGAAGCCCGCCTCCGCCGCGCCTGCCGCTTCATCCGAAGCTCGCGCTCCATACCTCCAGAGCGTCCCCGTCCTGCACCTGCTGAAGCATATAGCCGGCCATAGTCAGCCTTACGTCGGCAACGTTTTCGATGGGCACCTTGTCGATGACCCTGATCTCGCCGTTCGTGGTATTCGTCCCCAAAGAGGACCCTTTCAGTACATATATCGGCGCGTCGTCGATGGCGCTGCTGTCGTCCACCAGATTCGTATCGCCCTTTTTGAACACGTACACAAGCCCGCCAAGAGGCCCCGTCACATGATCCTCACCGTCCAGAAGCGGCTCAAAGGCGGCGTCATTCACCGTATATTCGAGCCTTGGAAGCGTGGAAAAGCTGCATTCGCAGGAAGAATCCGTCTCAACAGTGAAGCTCCTGCCTGCGCTCAGCGAGAAGGTGTACACCCCATTGCCCTCGTCAGTCCAGTCCTCCGTCCCGTAGGGCCTCGTCACAGACTCCGCCGGCGCAGGAACGACCTCCATGCGCAGCCTTCGTATACTTTCCGAGGATGCCGGCACCGTCCAGACAGACGCCGCGCCGTTACTCAGCGGTTCCACGGGAATCTTCACCGACGACGTAAGCGCCTTCATGGCGTCGGACTCAATGACCTCCACGTAAATATACGCAGGAATCTTAGTCTTCCGCGACACGGTAATGTGCGGATCCTTCGGAATAACGGTCTTCGGAATCAGCGCGTATTCGTAGATATTTTCGAGCACCAGATTGGGCTCGCCCGAAAGGAGCTTGTACGTCCCGTCTCCCGCGTCTTCATTCAAAACCGCTCTGTGCTCAAGAAGCTTAAACGAGTCCGCAAGCTTGTTGGAGTAGGTCACGTTGACGTTGCCGCGCTCCTCGTATACATACTTCGCGATAAGCGGAGTGGAGACAATAGTCACAAAAACCACCACAACGGTCAGCACGACTGCGGCGGTATGTTTCAAACTCCTCTCAAAGCCGTTTTCGTTATTACGGCGATCGTTTTTTGTGCGCATGTTTTGTCTCCTAAATTTCAGAAATTAAAGGCTGACCGACAGGGGCCCCGCGCAGCGTCTCCGGCCTTTTGCCTTGCTCTTGGCACTTGGCACTTGGCACTTTGTCATTCACCGGCTGCCTGGATTTCCGGCCTCCGGCCTTTTTTCGGCACTCGCGTCCCATAGCTCCGGTCCCATAGCTGCCGCGAAGCGGCGCCCCGTTTAATCCACCTGCGTCAGATTGACGCGCACCTCGAAGGGGATCTCCCCGTCCTCGATGCTTATCACGTCGTTGCTGTAGTCAAGCCCGTGGCCGTAATACACGTCGTCCGACAGTGAGGGATAGAACAGCTCCTCGCCGGAGGTCCTGCCGTTGCCGGGGTAGTAGACTCTGTTATCGGGGTCGGTTTGTATTGTCGCGCCTTCGTAGCCGTCACCGATAAGGTCCTCAAAGAATTCCTGCTCCATGGTCATCCGGAGCTTCACCGTTTCGGAAAGCTCGGCGTCCGAGGGCCCGAACACCTGCGCGTTCTTGAAGACGGCAATGAAATATTTCCCGTCCGCGGAAAGCACCTCCGTATCCGCCGCGTTGGAGCCCACCTTGAAGGTGAGCCACCGCTGAAGCTTCTCCAGCGTGATATCCTTCAGGTAGTCCTTGTCCGCGGCGAACCGCTCAACGTCAAGCGTCACCACCACGTCAGCCGTCACGGCCACCTCGGACCTGCAGGTCATGGTGATCTCAAAATCGGAATTCGTGTCAGCAAATAAATTGGTATAGTCCGCGGAAACCGGCTCGATGCGCGTAACGTCGACGCGGAATTCGGCGGTCTCTGCGGGGTCGTCGACGGTATAACCCGTCAAAAACTTAGCAAATAGCCCTGAATCCAGCATGGCTGTGATCAATACACAGCCTGCCAGAATCAGAGCCATCAAAAATACAACGTTGTTCTTAGATTTTTTTGCCTTTTTCAATGCATTAAACCCCTTGTGTCCCTTGAGAGGATCCGGTGCCCTGTCCGGCGGTCTGACCGCTCGTTTAACCGGCGGTTCAACCGTTTTAATTGCGTTTTCCCGTGAGTTCACTTCCTGATCGAAAGCACGGTCCGCCGCGGTGGATCCTGCTTAGTCATTATTGCGCCGGCCTGCCGTCTCGCAGTGTCTGTCCTGCTGCCCTTCGGCCTCGCTCTGTCTGCCGCCTCAGTGATCTCAGTCGATCTGCGTAACCTTGACGTTCACGGTGTAGCTTATGTCCAGACTGTATGCGTCCGCATCAACGGTTGCCTGCCTGTATTCCGTCACGTCCGTTCCCCCGGCGTTCGTTGTCTCCGCGTAATAGTATGTGGTCAGGCTGTTGTTCGCAGCCACGGCGCCCAGGAATGAGTCGATGATATCATTCGCGGGAATGCCGCTCTGCTTGTAATCGGTGTAATCAAAATGCTCGCCGTAGGTCCAGGACCATCCTATTTTGAAGGATGAGTTGAGATCTGTGCCCGGACCGTAGTCCGCATCTTGGGAGTAATCCGCGAGGAAGCTCTTCAGCTCGTCAAGCGTACCCGCCGCAAGCACAACAGGCTCCGCGTAGATCCCCGACGCGTCCGATATCTGGGAGAGATCGAACACCACCGGGTAGTAGTCCTCCTCGACCTCGTACGTACCGTAGACGTTCACAAGCGTGGGTGTGCCTTCGACGTCGATTTCGACCTGCTTTGGAGCCTTCGTGTAATCAGGAATAACGGTGCCCTTCGCGACAAAGATCTCCTTCACGCCCGTGAAGCTCACGTCCAGCCGCACAGCCACCTCGGGCTTTCCGCTGATACTGTACAGGAGACTTCCGCTGATGTCGTCCGAGCAGGTGCCGGGCGCCACCACCTTGGCGTCGTCCTTCGATTTGACCGAGAATTTCATGCCCGACGCGACCGCCGCGACCGAAGGATCCTCCACCTTATATTCGCTCGCGAATGCGCTGTTGCCGCTGACGGAAAGAAGCACGCCGAATTTAGCGGTCCTGGCTGCTTCACGGGCTGTGACTCCTGTAGTATACTTAGCCAACGTGCTTGACAGACCGCAGGCAGAAGCAATTGTAACTATTGTGAGAACAGCGGCGATTCGCGCCAATATATTTCTCTTCATAAAGGGTCTTCCTTCCAGGTGTTCACCGCAAAGATTCCGGGTCGTATACAGCTGAGCGTTATCAGAATCCGGGGTCTCAGCAAAGTCGTCTCCGTGAGAAGGTTCACATATCTCCGTGAGAAAGTTCACATATCTCCGTGAGAAAGTTTACATAAAAAAAATTATGTAACGATATGGTTCTGCACACAAAAACGGCGTAAAATCCCACATTCCGCTACATAATAACAAATTAAGCACTTTGTGTCAAGCACTTCTATTTTTCTCGCTAAAATTGCGACTAATATTTTGCATGAGTACTGTTCGGCGAACAGCCTCTGAGTTGGTTACTTCCAAGTGAAATTATTTACAGGTCGGTTATTTTCGCGAATCGCCAGTCGTGTGCCGCCGTCGCGATCAGTCAGTTTTTCCCGGTCTATCTCGATTTTTACCGGTATTTACCGGTTTTTCCCGGTTTTTCAGCTTTTCTCCGCAGCAAGGCGCCTTGCCGCCGTCACGTCCTTCGCGATCTGCTCTTCGAGGGCCTCCTTCGAGGGAAATCTGATCTCGCCGCGGAGTCTCTTCACGAACTCAAGCTCGATGCCGCAGTCGTAAAGGTCGCCCTCAAGGTCCAGAAAAAAGGTCTCGATGCTGCGGTATTTCATATCGAAGGTGGGATTCCGGCCGATGTTGGTGACGCCCGTGTAGACCCTGTCCCCGATCCGGGAGCTTGTCACGTACACGCCGTCCGGCGGCAGCACGAAGCCCTTTTTGGGCATAATGTTCGCTGTGGGAAAGCCGAGACTTCTGCCGACCTCCCTGCCGTGGGTCACTGTGCCGGGAATCGTATATGCCGCGCCCGCGTATTGCGGGTACTCGTCAAGCCTGCCCTCCTTGATGAGCTTTCGCAGGAACGTGCTGGAGACCACCACGCCGTTTACCTTCACCTCGGGAATGATCTCCACCGCGAAGCCGAACCTGCGGCCCAGTGCGGCCAGATCCTGCGCCTTGCCCTTCCCTCCCGCGCCGAAGGAATAATTCTCGCCGGCCACCACCAGCGCCGCGCCAAGCCTGTCCTTGATCACGTCGCGGGCAAAATCTTCGGGGGTCATGGCCGAGTATTCGCGGCTGAAGTCCTCAAAATAGATGCCGTCCACGCCAAGCTCGCCGAAAATGGAGGCCTTCTTGTCATTGGTCATGATGAGGCGCGTGCTTTTGGCGCCTTCGATCACCTTCTGGGGGTGCTTCTCGAAGGTGTAGATCACAGAAGGCACGCCAAGCCTCCGGGCTTCGCTCACCAGCTTTCGGGCAAGCGCCCTGTGGCCGAGATGGACGCCGTCAAAATTGCCGAGTCCCACCGCCGCGCCGCCTTCGGGGGATGCGTACCTGTCGTACTTTTTGCCTTTTCCGTACTTTTTAATGCTCTCAGTCATCCGTTTGTCCTTCGATCGTCATTCTGTTTTCCGTTATCTTTTTTTGTCGTGCGGGGCGGGATGCGTCGCCCTGCGCGGCTGCCGCGGCAGCTCTGCGGAGACGGCTTCTGCGCATGGCCCTTCGTGGCTGCCGGTTTTCCGGGGGCCCGTTCTCCGGGGAGCAGGTTCTCCGGGGGTGTTCTCCGGGGCCTCCTTCCGGCAGGGTCATCCCGCGGGAAAAACTATTCCCCGAAATACCTTTCGGGCACCAGTCTCACCATGGGGCTGCCGTCCGCGGAAAGCCTCGCGTTCCCGTCAATATCCACCGCCGCCGCAAGCTTCGCCGTCGCGAAAAGCACGCCGCCGCTCTTCACGAGCACCTCGCGGTTCTTCCCGACAAGCTCGCCGATACCGTCCTGCGTATCGCACGCTCCGCCGCTTATCGCGCTTCGAGGCAATATCACGTTTTTTCCCTGCATATAGCTCAATTTTGCGCGTTCCGAAAGATTCACCTCCGGCTCGCCCGGAAAAACCGTCTCAATGGGGCTCACTGCCTCGTCAAGCCGTCCCTCCTCCGCAAGCGCCGCAAGGTCACCCAGCGTGAAAGAATTCTCGAGCCTGAAGCCGCCGTAGGAAACCCTTTTGAGGGCCGACATCACCGCGCCGGCGCCCAGCGCCTCGCCCAGGTCATTTATGATGGTGCGAATGTACGTGCCCCTGCCGCAGGTGATCCTGATCTCCGCCGCCGGATAGCCCTCCTCGCGGAAGAAGCGTATCAGCCCGGCCTCGTAGACCTTCACGGGCCGCTCGTCGATCTCGATCTGTATGCCTTTGCGCGCCAGCTTGTACAGCGGTTTTCCGTCCTTCTTGAGCGCGGAAAAAGCCGGCGGCCTCTGGAGAATGTCCCCGCTGAACGCCTTGAGAGCCTCCCGGACCTGCTCCTCCGCGACTTTAACCGCTTCGGGCGCCTGGCGGGAAATAATATTTCCCCACACGTCCTGAGTGTCGGAGGTGAGTCCGAACCTGGCGGTGCCGACGTAGGTTTTTTCCATGTCCAGGAATCTGTCCGAGCAGCGCGTCGCGCCCCCCACGAGAATAGGCAGCACGCCGGAAGCCATCGGGTCAAGTGTCCCCGGGTGGCCGGTCTTCTTCTCTCCTGTGATTTTGCGAACCGCCGCCACCACCGCGTGG
This sequence comes from Clostridia bacterium, assembly GCA_017848335.1. Taxonomy (GTDB): domain Bacteria; phylum Bacillota; class Clostridia; order UBA1212; family UBA1212; genus UBA1212. The sequence goes on from JAGDAX010000054.1 coordinate 11,227, forward strand.
GATGACATTCCCGGTTCCTTGTGCAGATTGATAATGCCTTTCATAGTCGTAAATTGTACTCGCTGCGCGCGAATCATGAACTGTGAGTTATGGGATCCGAGCTGCGGGCTGACAGCACCGGCGCGGCGGACCTAAGCTCTCGGCACCCGGCACTCATAGCTCCCGTGCCATAACTCCGGCCCCACAGCTGCCGCGAAGCGGCGCTAATCCCTCAGCGCCCCCAGGCAAAGCCCCTTCACGGTCTCAAACGCCCCGTCGATCGAGTCCGCGTACACCGCAGCCCCGGCAGCGCATTTGTGCCCGCCGCCGCCAAGCGTCCTGCAAAGCGCGGCCACGTCATATTCCTCCGTCGAGCGCATGCTGACGCGGAATTCGCGGTCATCGCCCTCCTCAGCGGGTTTTATTACTGCGGAGATCTTGACGCCCTCGATATTCATGAGCTGCGGGATGACGTACCCCACGTCTCCGGGCTTGCCGCCGGCCTGGCTGTAAAAGTCGTCTCTTATCGCGAGAAGGGCCACCCTCCCGTCCGCAAAAATCTGCGTGTTGAGAAGAGCGACGCCCAGAAGCCTCAGGCTCGTCAGCGGCTTTAGGTCGTAATACCTTTTGGACATCCAGCTGACGTCCCCGTCAATAATATCAAGCAGCGCGCCGGCTGTCCGCATGGTGTCTCCGGTGGTGCAGGAATACGTGAACCTGCCGGAATCCGTCATTATGCCGCCGTAAAGGGCCGTCGCCACGTCGCGCCCGGGGGTGAATCCGTATTTCGCGGCAAGGGGAAACAGTATATCGCAGAGAACCTCGCAGGCCGCCGCAGCGCCCGGGTCCGTCACGTCGACGACGTATTGCAGCGCATCGCAGGAGTCCTGATGGTGGTCGACCTTGGCGACGCAGGCCGCGCTCTTCACGAGGTCCGCGAAGCACCTGTCCACCCGCTCCGAATTCGCGCAGTCAAGCAACAGCACCAGATCGTCCTTCCCGGGAAGCCTCTCCGGCGATTCACCGTAGAGGGTATAGTCCGCGATGCACTCGGCCATGAAGCGCGTTTCCTCGCTTTTGATTTCGTTTATGAGGGCCACGGGCTTTTTGCCGCAGCCGGCCAGCGTCAGCACCGTCGCCGCCACCGCGCCGATCGCGTCTCCGTCGGGATTCCTGTGCGTGAGAATGAAAATATTCTCGTGCGCGCTCAGAAGCTCCACCGCCCTGCTTTTGGCCTCCGCCAATGCGGCCCGCACCTCTTCATTTTCTGTCTTTTTCATAATTTCCTCGTCTCTTTGCCCGTGAAGGATCTGCCTCTCCGTACACTTGAAGGCCCCGCCCCGCGAAGGGCTTTGCCCTGCGAAGGGCTTTGCCCTGCGCCTGCATATCGCGAAGGCCCTGCGCCGCATCAGCTTGCCCGCGAAGGGCTTTGCCGCCCGCAGAAGCGCTTTATTGCCGCGCTCAGGCGCTTCCTTAGAGCAACTAAAGGACGCCGTTTTAAGAGCGTCCTTATTCCGTCAGTTATTCTGCTCCCTCTAAAGGCGCTTCGCCGGTACCGGAGGCCTCAGCCGTCCTTGCGGCACCTGCGGCATCTGCGGCATCTGCGGTTTCGTCTGCTTCGTTTGTTTCGTCTGTTTCGCCCGATTCCGCGGCCTCGCCCGTTTTGTTATCGGCGCCGCCGCTTCCGGCCATGACCTCCGCGTCGCGGCGAATGACCTCGTCGATCCTTTTGGACATAGCCTCGCCTTCCTCGGCGGAATTGTCGAGCCTGAAGGTAAGCCTCGGAAGCTGCCTTATGATCATGCGCTTGCCGAGCATCGACCTTATGAAGCCCTCAGACGCAGCAAGGCAGTGGATCGCCTGCATTTTCTCCTCGGGCGCCGCAAAAATGCTGACGTAAACCTTCGCGAATTGGAGATCCTTGGTGAGCTTCACCTTGGTCACTCCGGTAACCGGCGGGATTCTCGGGTCCTTCATATCGAATTGTATTATCTCCGAAAGAGCCCGCTGCATCTCGCCGGCGATTCTGATCGTTCTGTCCATTATGGTTGCTTCTTTCTGTATTGATTCAACGTTTAGCCCGCGAAGAGGCGCCGTCTGCGGCGGCAATCAGCCGCCGCAGGGATCAAGCCTGCCACAGGGATCAAGCCTGCCGAAAATGATGACCCTGCCTCAGCAGCATTACTGCAGCGCCGCCCGTGTCAGTCCTGCGCGGGCAAGCAGGTCTTACAGCGTCCTCTCGATCTGCTCCATCACGTAGCTCTCGATCACGTCGCCTTCCTTGAGGTCGTCGAACTTCTCGAAGGAGAGACCGCACTCGTACCCGGAGGCGACCTCCTTCACGTCGTCCTTGAAGCGCTTGAGGGATGCCAGCTTGCCTTCGTAGATCACGATGCCGTCCCTTACGATGCGCGCCTCGGAATTGCGGACGATCTTGCCGTTCAGCACATAGCCGCCGGCGATGGTGCCGACGCCGGAGATCTTGAAGATCTTGCGTATCTCCACGTGTCCGATGACGCTCTCCCTGAATTCGGGCTTGAGCATGCCGAGCATAGCCGCCTTGACGTCGTTGATGGCGTCGTAGATGATCCTGTAGAGCTTCACGTCCACGCCCTTTTCCTTGGCCATCTCGCCCACGTTGCCGATAGGTCTCACGTTGAAGCCGATGATGACCGCGTTGGAGGCCTCCGCCAGAAGGACGTCGCTCTCGCTGATGCCGCCCACTGCGCCGTGAATGACGCGGACGCGGATCTCGTCGTTGCTGAGCTTCTCGAGGGAGCCCTTGACGGCCTCCACGGAGCCTTTGACGTCGCCCTTGACGATAATGTCGAGGTTCTTGATCTCGCCGGCCTTGATCTGGCTGAAGAGATCCTCCAGGGTGACCTTGTTGCTGTAGGACATGGTGGTCTCACGGTTCTTCGCGATGCGCTCATCCGCCACCTTCTTGGCGAGGCGCTCGTCCTTGTTGACCACGTAGAATACCTTGCCGGCCTCGGGCACCTCGGGAAGACCCGTCACCTCGACAGGCGTTGAAGGTCCCGCTTCCTTGATGGTGCGGCCCTTGTCGTCGGTCATTCGCCTGATGTGGCCGAAGGTGGTCTCCGTGAGGATCGCGTCGCCGGAAGCCAGCGTTCCTCTCTGCACGAGAAGCGTCGCCACCGGGCCCTTGTTCTTGTCGAGCTTGGCCTCGATAACGGTGCCCTTGCACTGCTTGGTGGGGCTGGCTTTGAGCTCGAGAATGTCAGCGGAGAGAATCACCGTCTCCAGAAGGTCGTCAATGTTGGTGCCCTGCTTGGCGGATACCGGAACGAAGGGAACGTCGCCGCCCCAATCCTCGCAGACGATGCCCTGCTCGGACATTTCGTTCTTGACGCGGTCGATGTTGGCGCCCTCCTTGTCGATCTTGTTCACGGCCACGACGATGGAAACGCCCGCCGCCTTCGCGTGGTTAATGGCCTCGATGGTCTGGGGCATCACGCCGTCATCCGCCGCCACCACGATGATCGCAACGTCCGTGACCTGCGCGCCTCTCGCTCTCATGGCGGTGAAGGCTTCGTGTCCCGGTGTGTCCAGGAACGTTATCCTGTGGTCGTTGATGGTGACCGTGTAAGCGCCGATGTGCTGCGTAATACCGCCGGCCTCGCCTGCAGTGACGCTGGTGTTTCTGATGGCGTCCAGAAGCGAGGTCTTACCGTGGTCAACGTGTCCCATGACAACGACGACAGGCGGTCTCGGTGCGGCGTCCTCGCCGGGCTCCAGATCGTCGGGATCCTCAAGAAGCAGCTCCTCGTTGCTGACAACGATCTCGGGCTCCGCGGCAATTCCGTAGCCGTCCGCGATAATGGCAGCCGTGTCGAAGTCTATCTCCTGGTTCTGCGTCACGATAACGCCGCTCATAAAGAGCTTGCCCACCACCTCGGTGGCGCTCTTTTTGATGAGAGACGCGAACTCGGCAACGGTTATGACAGGCGGGATCTTCACGTTGGTGAGACGCTGCGCGGCGATCCTGGCCGCCGTGTCCTGGGCGCTCTTCTTTTTGGCCTTGGGATTCTTCTTGCGGTCCTGACCGAACTCGTCAATATAATTGTTGGTGTACGAGAATTCGTCGCTCTCCACGTAGGAAACAGAGCCCTTCTGGCCGATCATCCTGCGGGCGTCGTTGTACTTGCCCTCCTTCTGCTGGCCGCCCGTGGAGCCGCTGCGCCTGTTGCCCTCGTTTTTCTTTTCGTTTTTGGCGAAATCCTTGTCGCGGCCGCTGTCGCGCCTCTGGTTCTGCGCGGGCTGCGCGATCTGGGGCTGGTCGCCCTTTGAGGGCCTGAAGCCGCTCTGGCCTCCGGACTGCTGGGGCCTGCCGCCGGTCTGGGGCTTGTTCCTGTCAAAATCAGGCTTGCCGGACCTGTCTCCGGCCTTCTGGCCCTGGGCGTTCCTGTCTGCGCCTGAAGCCCCGGACGCGCCTGCTCTGGCGGCCTTCTGCTGCTTTTCGGCGTCGATTTCCTCTTTCGACTTTCTCTTGACTATGGGTCTGCCGCTTGCCGTGCTGTGTGCGGGATGCGCGCCCGTGCCTTCGCCGGCGTTCTCTCTGCCGTCAGCGTCCGCGGAGGAGCCGTCGGCCGAAGCGGATCTGCCGTCCTTGCCGTCCGTTTCTTCCTTGCCTTCTGCGGAGCCGTCCGCTCCGTCTTTACCTGCGGAAGCGGCTTTGCCGTCGGAGCTCTCGCCGTCCGTGCCGTCTTTGGTCCCGGCACCGTCCTTGCCTGCGGAAGCGGCTTTTCCGTCCTTGCCGTCCCCGGCGGAAGTCACGGCCGTATCTCCGGCGCTGCCGTCTGTCTTGACGGGCTCACCGGCGGTCTTGCCGCTCCCGGCTCCGGACTCGGCTGCCTTTGTGTCCGCATTCCCGGTGTCGGCATTCCTGCCTCCCACCTCTTTGATCTCCGGACCGGGCGAGCCGGCTGCCTTTCTTCTGATTTTGGGCCTCTCGCCCGCAGGCGTAACAGGCTCCGGGATCTTGGGCTCCTCGGCCTTGTCCTTCGCGGTCTTTTTGGCGGCTGAAGCCCTGGCGCGCATGTCCATTTCCTCATACTTGTCGCCGTCGGTAACCGTCACAAAACCGCTTCTCAGGTTGGAATCGGCTGTTCCGGCCACACCGCCCCGCTGCTTGGTTTTCTTCTCGACCGACACGGGAGCATCCTCGACCACAACGCGCCTCACGCGCCTGATGACGCCCTCGGGAGCGGCGCCCTGCTTGGGGCCGGCCTTGCCGTCGGCATTCTCCTCCTCGGCGGTCTTGCGGGCGGCGGCAGCTGCGGGGTCGAAGCCTACGTGCTTGTAAAGCCTCTGCACGTCGCCCCCGTCAATTTCGGTTTCGCTGCTGCTGACAAAGATACCCAGTTCTCTCAGTCTGCTCTTGACCTTCGAAACGTCCAGGTCAAGTATTTCGGCCAGCTCTCTGACCTTTTTCTTTTCGTTTAAGCTACTCAATATTTTGTCCTCCATTTTCGGTCAACCACTCGTTAATTTCCGTGGAAATTCTGTCGTACGTATCCGCCGGTACCTCGCACCCGAAGCTCTGCGACAGCTTCCTCTTTTTTCTCAGGAGCGCCGTGCATTCCGGCTTTCCGCAGACGTAACAGCCTCTGCCGTTCAGCTTGCCGGTGGGATCGGTTTTGATCTCTCCCTCGGTGGTTTTAACAATCCTAAGCATTTCCCTCTTGGGGAGTCTGGCACCGCAGCCCAGACACATCCTTACAGGTATTTTTTTCTGTACTGCCGTAACCCTTCGCCTCCTCTTTGTCAGGACATGATATCGGCCAGTGCGCTGCGATCCACAGCCGCGGCCTCGCTCTCGTCACCGGCGCCCTTGATGTCTATTCTGCACTTGCAGAGCGTAGCTGCCAGCGCGACGTTGATACCCTTGGATCCGATGGCAAGCGTGAGCTGGTCGTTGGAAAGCGTAACTCTTGCGACCTTGCTGATCTTGTCGCCCTTCCTGCCGCCCTCCTGGATCTTCTCGTAATCGTCCTCGATAATGACCGGCGCGGACTTGAGCGTCTTGGCGGGGCTGAGCGAATTGGCCACGAACGTCGCCAGATCCGGATCCCAGAGAATGATGTCGATCTTCTCGCCCGTCAGCTCGTCGCTGATATTGTTGATCCTCTGTCCGCCGGGTCCGACGCAGGCGCTGATGGGATCGATGGCGTCATCTCTGGAATACACGGCCACCTTTGAACGGATGCCGGGCTTCCTGGCCACCTCCACCACGCTCACGATACCCTCGCGGATCTCGGGGACCTCTTTTTCCAGAAGCTTTCGCAGGAATATATCCCTCGTCCTCGAAAGGTGGATGAGCGTCTCTTTGTTCTTGCGCTTCTTCTCGTTCTCATCGGAGCCGCGGCCGTCGTCCACCTTGAGCAGAATGCCCTTCAGCATCTGGCCGTACCTGTACTGGTCGTTCGGCAGAAGGTCGCCGTCCGTAAGCACCCCCTCAAGCTTGCCAAGCGAAACGTAGATCTTGCGCTTTGTGCGGTATTTTTCCGCCTTCACGTCGTAGAACTGCTGCTCCTCCACGGACTGCACCTGGCAGGTGACGATCTCGTTCTCCAGAGAAGCGCACTCGCTCTCGATCTTCTTCTTTTCCTTTTCGGAAACCTTCTGAATGAAAAGGGTCTTGATCTTTGAGGCGGTGGAACGGCCCATCTTCTCAAAGCTGGTGGGCGTCACGTCGGTGTAAAGATCGTCGCCGATGTTGAATTCGGGGTCCCAGGATCTGGCCTCCTCGAGGGAGATCTGCGTCTCCGGATTTTCCACCTCCGCAACAACCGTCCTCACGGTGCTCACGAATATCTCGCCGGTCCCGCGGTCGATCTCGGCTGCGTACTTGATGCTCTTCTTGCTGTCCTTCGCGGATTTTTCCCTCACGTTGGGGTCACCGTCCTCCTGCGACTTCTCGGCGTAGCCCTGGGCGATCGCCTCCTCGAGACAAAGCAGCACTTCCTCCCTGTCAAGGTCCTTCTCCTCCGCCAGCTTGTCGAGAGCTCCGAAAAAGGTATCGTGATAATTTATCTCATTCTTTGAATTTTTTCTTTTACCGGCCATCTTTGCAATCAATCCTTTCCGTTCTTTATTTCCGTCGGGCCCGCGTTCTGCGTTCCTTCAGTCCGGCCTTCGGACCCGCGCGTTTTGTCTCCTTGTTTTGTTTTTACAGCTTTCGCTTTGCTTTTTCAGTTTTGGCTCTCGCCAGGCTTTTTCGTTCGCTCGGCGTTTGCCTTCCGTTCCTGTCCGGTCAGAACTCAACGGTTCTTCTTATGACCGAAATGTCCGCCTCGTCGATAACGATCTCGTTCTCGCCCTCCGCGATGATCACCTTGCCGCCCCGGCGCTCCTTCAGCACCCCGGTGAACTTCCTGTTGCCCTTGACCGGCGCGAACAGGCTCACGTCCACCTTGTTTCCCACGTTCTTCTCGTAGTCCTTGTCGGTCTTAAACGGCCTGTCAAATCCCGGCGACGAAACCTCGAAAACGTAAGGCTCGTCAATCGGATCCAGCCCGTCAATGATCGGCCCCGCCACGTCATTCACGGCCACGCAGTCGTCTATCGACACGCCGCCCTCCTTGTCAATGTAAAGCCTCAGGTATTTGCGCGGCCCCTCCTTGACGAACTCAACGTCCACAAGCTCGTAGCCCAGCCTTTCTATTTCGCCTTCGACAGCTTCTCTTACAACCGTTACGATTTTGCCTTCTGCCATATAATTTCTCCCGTCAAGCATCCGCCGGCCCCAACGCTTTGCGATACAAAAAGCCGTGCGCGTTTACAATACGTCTTGCTCCGTGATCTTGAGCGCCCCGTGAATCGAGCGCTGTGCCCGTAAATTGAGCGGGCCGCCCGTGAATCGGGCGAGCTGCCCGAGAATTGGATCCGGTGCCCGAAAACTGAGCGGGCCTCCCGTGAAGCCACCGCCTCCCGAAAACAAAAGAGCGGGTTTTGTCTGTCCCACTCTTACTGCTCGCTATCCTCTAACGAGGGCATTTTAACACTTTATTTTATTTTGTCAAGTATTTTTTTAATT
>JAGDAX010000009.1 GCA_017848335.1 Clostridia bacterium
GGTCTTCCATTACTTAGGTAAAGCAAAAAAAGTCAGGTGCGGGACTGAGCGCACCTGGACTTCTTCCAAAACAGTTAAATACATTACTGAACTGATGAAACTTTTGGGTGTATAGTGTATATTTTTGGGATTTCCTTAATTGATTAGACAGCCTCCAAAGATCTGAGTGCTATAGAACAGTGCCGGATGCCGCTTCGCGGCAGCTAAGAGACGTAAAGCTTTCAGCTATTGTATGCGATTTAGGATCCTGCCCTTGCGCGAAGGTCTCAGCTAAAAAGCGCTGAGCGGCGATAATCCTGCAACGAGGCGCTTTTTTCAAATATGTAACGAAAGAGCCGGGCTCCGCTTCAATGGAGTCCGGCTCTTTTATCACTTGGCACCGGGCACTTGCCCCCGGTCCTACTGCTGCACCCGCTTTTGCATTCTCGCGATGAGGTCGAGACTGTGCGCGCGCAGCGCCTCCCCGGCATCCTCTCCGCCGTCAAGCAGGCGCGAGATCTCCCTGACCTTCCCTTCCTCGTCCAGCACCTGCACCCTGGTCTCCGCGGAGTTGCCCGGATATTCCTTTGTGACGCAAATGTTGTGGCTGCTTATGGCCGCTATCTGCGCAAGGTGCGTAACGCAGATCACCTGATGATTTGCCGAAAGCTCCGCAAATTTCTCCGCCACCGAGGTGGCCTGTGCCCCGCTTATTCCCGTGTCAATCTCGTCGAAAATCATTACCGGGATCTTGTCCACCTCCGCAAGACAGGACTTAATGGCCAGCATGATTCGCGCAAGCTCGCCGCCGGACGCAATTTTCGAGAGAGGCTTCAGTTCTTCGCCGGGATTGGTGGAGATAATAAATTCCACCGTATCGCAGCCGTTTGCCTTAAACTCAGATGCGTCGTGATTTATGGCAATATCAAAGCACATTTTTGCCATGTCAAGGTCGGCCAGCGCGCCCATGATATTCTGCTTCAAAAGGCCCGCCGCGGCCTGACGCTTCCGGTAAATCATTTCCGCCTGATTCTCGAGCTGCTCACGAATATCCTTAAGCCTCTTTCTGAGCTGCTCTGCCCTCCCGGCAGAATTTTCCAGCTTTGAAAGCTCTGAGCGGGCATTATCAAGAAACGCGAGAATTTCCTCCTCACTGTCTCCGTATTTGCCCTTCAGCCTGTAAATCAAATCGAGCCTCTCCTCAATCCGGGCCGCATCCCTTCGGTAGTCGGTCTCGTCAAAGGCACGGCTCCTGAGAAAGTCGGCGACGTCCTCAAGCGTATAATATGCCTCTTTGATCTTTGCGACAGTATCCGCATAATCGTCTGTGTACCGGCTTATTCTGGAAAGGCTCTCTGCGGCCACGTCCAGGAGACTTCTCGCGCCCCTGCCGCTGCTGCCGCCGTCGATATTCTGATAAGCCGCCTGCACTGCTTCGTTGATCTTGTCGTAATTGTCGATGATCTTCTGCTTCGCAATAAGGTCATTCTCCTCGCCGGGCTTCAGCCTGGCCGATTCGATCTCATTGACCTGAAAGCTCAGAAGGTCGATGGACGCGGCGCGCTTCTTGGGGTCGCCGTTGATCTCCTCGATTTCCGCCGAAACGGCTTTGTAGTCCGACAGCCGCTCCCTGTATTCATTCATGAGCCCTGTGATCTCCCTGCCCGCAAAAAGGTCAAGAAACGAAACGTGGGTGCCCGGCCTCAAAAGCGACTGGGACTCATGCTGCCCGTGAATATCAATAAGGTACTGGCTCACGCGCCGAAGTGCGGAAACGGGCACGGTGACGCCGTTGATGCGCGACAATCCCTTGCCGGACACGTTCATGCTCCTCGAGAGAATGACGCCGCCGTCCTCCTCGGGTTCAATGCCAAGCTCCTCGAAAACAGCCGCAAGCTCCTCTCTGTTGCGTTCGCCCGGGAAGAAAACCCCCGTGACCGAAGCCTCATCCGTCCCCGTCCTGATGGCCTCCTTGGGCATACGCTCCCCGGTAAGGTAGCAGATGGAGTCGATGATAATGGACTTCCCGGCGCCGGTTTCCCCGGTAATGGAATTCAGCCCCTCGCCGAACCTGATCTCAACAGATCTGATGATGGCCACGTTTTTGACGATCAGCAGCTCAAGCATCGCTTTCCTCCTTGGTGTCACCGAAAAGCTTCTCCGCCACGGTCTGATAGAAATTCGGAGGATCGATCCTCAGAATGCGGACCTTCTTCCCGGACGCCTTGCAGACAACCGTCTCATTTTCGCAAAGCCGCCTGAATCTGTTCCCGTCCGCCACAAGCCGCAGCTTTTTGGCCTTGTCCTTTGGCTTCACGGTAATAAGGCTGTCCGGCCTCGCGACGATCGTCCTGCTGCCCATCTTGTGCGAGCAGATCGGCGTAATGAGAAGCACGTCGTTGCCGGGCTCGATAATCGGCCCACCTGCCGAAAGCGAGTACGCCGTAGAACCTGTCTGAGTCGCGACAATAATGCCGTCGCCGGAATACGTGGCAACAAAGGAATCATTGATCTCAACGGAAAGCGAGCAGACGTTCGCGTCGATTTCACGCATAATGACCGCGTCGTTGACGGCATACCCGAAAAGCTCGCGCCCGTCACCCTTTAGGATCCATATCTCCAGCACGTTCCGTTCCTCGATGGCATAGTCACCGTCGCATATCCGCCGCACCGTGGTATCGATCGAATCGGGCTCGAATTCCGTCAGGAAGCCTATGGTGCCGAGGTTAAACCCGAAAATGGGAATATCCTTCTCGAGAGCCCCTGAAGCCGTCTTGAGGAAGGTGCCGTCGCCTCCGAGAGACACGATAATATCAGCCCTCTCGTAAAGCTCAGCCGTCTCTTCGTTATTTACGGAGCTTATGACCTCCATCCCCCTGGCGCTGAAAGCGGACGAAAGCTTCTCATAGTAAAGGTCCGCAAGCTTCTTTGTTCGGTTAACAACAATTCCAACTGTCACAGATTTAGTGCCTTTCAATATAAATGTTGACTGCGGTTTATCGCCTTTGGCCTTTTGCCTCTTTCCTTTAGCCTCCCGGCTCTCGCCGCAGGGCTTTGCCCTCCGGCCTCAAGGTTTGGGCTTTGGCGTCCGTACATGGTGTCAGGGCTGTGGACTTTAGCTTTGCCCTCCGGCCTCAGCAATATTTTACCACCAATTCATCCCTATAAAAAGCAGAATTATATTTCCCGCTTTCCCCAGGAAAAAATATAAATTCCGGAAGTGACGGCCGCCGCGCCGCATCCGGCGCACCGCAAACCTCTCGCAGACAATAACAGAGGAGCATGAACCCCGTGCAATGCGGACAACCGGCGAATAATAAACGGCAGGCGCCCTGCGGGCGCCGTTTTCACATGATCAATATCCCATCTCGCCTGCCAGAGATTCGTCGTTGGTGACCCAGGATTCAACGTCAATGACCCTGTAGTCATCGGCGGTGTCTCTAATGTAGACGGTCTTGATGCCGGAATTGATTATCATTCTCTTGCACATTGAGCAGCAGCAGGAATTTTCCACGTACTTGCCGGACGCAACGTCAATACCCGTAAGGAACAGGGACGCCCCGATCATATCGCTTCTGGCGGCGGATATGATGGCATTGGCCTCCGCGTGAACGCTTCTGCAAAGCTCGTACCTTTGCCCTCTGGGAATATTGAGCTCCTGTCTTATACATTTTCCGATATCATTGCAGTTTTGCCTTCCTCTTGGCGCGCCAACGTATCCGGTTGAGATCACCTCATCGTTTTTGACGATCACTGCGCCGTAAAGTCGTCTCAGGCAGGTGCCTCTCTTGGAGACCACCTCGGAAAGGTCAAGATAGTAATTGATTTTGTCGCGTCTTTTCATAGAAAACTCCAAACGTAATTATTCATTCCTAACGACATAAACGTTGATACAAAAGATCTGCGGGAACCGCCGGAATCTAAGAACCGGGAAGATCTGCGGGAACCGCCCTGAATCGCCTGACCGCCCAAAAGGCTTAAACTCTCTTGAGGCTCACGCTGACGCCCCCGGAATCGATCTCCAGGATCCCGTACCGGCCCGACGCCGCGGCCCCCGGATTCACCAGCAATATACCGTCCTTGCTGACGCTCAAGGGCTCATGCGTGTGGCCAAAAACCGCAATATCGCAACCTTCGAGCCTTGCCGCGGAGATCAGGTACAACAGGCCGGTCTTGACGTGCTCGCGGTGGCCGTGGGTGAGAAAAATACGGTGCCCCGCCGCATTCACGGGCTGAGAAAACACAAATTCACCGTAAAAGTCGAAATCGCAGTTGCCGCAGACGATGCGCGTCTCAACAGCAGGCGTCAGCCAGCAGTCCCTAAATTCCAGCATGCCGCGGATACCGTCCCCCGCGAAGAGGACCTTGTCGGGCTTCTCGGCGTCGTATGCGCTGTAGAACACACTTTCCGCGCCGTGTGAGTCCGAAAGCAGCAATAGTTTCATGCCAGGCCCTGAAGCTTGAGCAGCTTTTCGTATGCCTTCTCCCAGGCAGCCGCCTCGGCGGGCTCGTAGGTCTCGATCGGGAAGGAATTCCTGATGACTTCGCGCGCCTGATCGATGCCGGACACCTCGCCCAGCGCGATAAGCTGGCACGCAAGATTTCCGATCGCGGTAGCTTCCACGGGCCCTGCGTACACGGGACGGCCGATGGCATTGGCGGTAAAACGGCTGAGAATGGTATTTTTGATGCCGCCGCCGACAATATTGAGCGAAGGAATATGCGTCCCGATAATGGCTTCCAGACCCTCGATGCTCTGCCTGTACTTGAGCGCAAGGCTCTCCTCCACCACGCGGATGATCTCGCCTTTTGTCTGCGGCACGCGCTGACCGGTCCTTCTGCAGTATTCCTGAATCTTTTGCGGCATATTGAAGGGCTCAAAGAAGTCGGGATAGTCAACGTCGATCACGGCAATGAAAGGCTCCGCGGCCTCGACGCCGGCGTTCATCTCCGCGTAGGATATCTTCTCGCCCTTCTTTTCCCAATCGCGCATACATTCGTTATTGATCCAGAGGCCCATGATATTCTTGAGCATGCGGACGTTGTTGTTGAAGCCGCCCTCGTTGGTGTAGTTGAGGTCCATGACGGTCTTGCTGAGGATCGGCTCGGGAAGCTCGATACCGAGCAGCGACCACGTACCGGAGCTGAGGAACGCCGCGTTCTTTTCGGCATACGGAACGGACATAACAGCGGAGCCGGTGTCGTGCTCAGCCACCGCGATAACAGGAATCGCGCCCACGCCAAGCTCGTTCTGAATCGACTTCGTGAGGCCGGCAAGCTTCGTGCCCGCAGGAATAACCTCCGGCAGGAAATCCGAGCGAATGCCCAGCTTCCCGAGAAGGTCCCGAGCCCAGTCGCCTTTGACGGGGTCATACATCTGTGACGTGGACGTGATCGTATATTCGCAATATTTCTCGCCGGTGAGGAAATAATTGAAGAGGTCCGGCACGAAAAGGAACGTGTCCGCAATATCGAGCACCGGGTCATTCTCGGTCCTCATCGCGAGAAGCTGATAAAGCGAATTGAACTTCTGAAAGGCTGTGCCGGTGATCCTGAAAATCTCTTCCTTCGGAACGATGCCGCAGGCCTTTTCGATCATTCCGTCAGTCCTCGAATCGCGGTAATGCACGGGATTTCCGAGCAGCTTCCCGTTTTTGGAAAGGAACCCGAAGTCGACGCCCCATGTATCAACACCAATTGAAGCGATGTCTCTGTCGCCGCCGTTGACGGTATTGATAATTCCGCTTTTCATCTCGTGGAAAAGCCGCAGAAAGTCCCAGGTGAACGTGTCGTTCATCATAACGGGGTCGCTGCCGAAGCGGTGGGTCTCCTTGAGGGTGAGCCTGTTTCCGTCAAACTCGCCCAAAATCGCGCGGCCGCTGCTGGCGCCGTAATCAAAAGCCAATATTTTCATAATTTAATCCTTTCCCGCCGCGAGAATACTGTATGCGGCTCTGCTGGTTAGATTTTAAAAATTATAGTGTATTTTGTCAAGATAGCCGAGAGCCGAGAAAAGGCTGGAGGCAAGAGTGCACTGCGCGACGAATCGGATCCCGCGTCTGCATTTTGAGGCACGAACGGTTCACGCGTCAGCGTGCTCAGCGAGGAGCTCAATATGCTGCGCGGTGGCCAGAGTGCGCTGCGCGACGAATCGGATCCCGCGTCTGCATTTTGAGGCACGAACGGTTCACGCGTCAGCGTGCTCAGTGAGGGAC
>JAGDAX010000055.1 GCA_017848335.1 Clostridia bacterium
AGGATGTGAAAACCTCCAAAGATCCGTCCGCGACGTTTTAGCTTGCAAAGGCTATAAAGATTTAACGAAACATCCTGTCAGTCTATTTTTGGAGAACGTAGAAAAACTTCACTCTCTGCCTTCCGCCGATCTTTACCGGCGACGCCAGCGAGGTCATCTTCACGAATTCGAATTTTTCATAAAGCCTCAGCGCTCTCTTGTTGGATCTCGCCACCGTAAGCCTTACCGGGTCCTCCGGGAATTCCTGGAGACAAAGGTTTACAGCGGCTCCCAGAAGCCTCTCCCCGAGGCCTTCCCCTCTTCCGCAAAGCTCGGGTCTTAAGCCCAGAGCCACGTCTGTGGCGTCAGACTTGCGGTATTTGGAAAACGCAAGCCTTGACTGAAGCTGTGCAGAGGGGCCTATGGCGATGAATCCGAAGGGCCGGGGAAGGTCTTCCGGGCGGTCGGGTCCGGCGGCCTTTTCATAGTATTCGCGGCTGTCGTACACGGCCATATGGTAACCGTTCATGATTTCCGCTACCTCTTCCTCGTCGCCGGTGAAATCGTAAAGCTCGTATGGCTTGCCGTACTGCCAGCGGGATATCTCACGTGCGGCGCGCTCCGTCATTTCGGTGACCACCAGGCCGTCGCTCTCTATTATCACAAAAGTGTCGTTTTCCATTGCAAAGCTGTCGTTTTCCTTTACAAAGCTGTCGTTTTCCGTAGCGATCCCCTTCAAGCGTTCCCGTCAAACCGGATCAGCAAACGGTCGCCTCAAACCAGGTCGGCAAACGGTCGCCTCAAACCAAGTCGGCAAGCGGTCGCCCCGGAACAGACAGGCAAAGGTGCTCCTGAAAATCATGTCGGCAAAATCATGTCCGCAAAATCATGTCCGCAAAGAAAACCAAAAAAGCTTCCCCCGGGCAGGAAGGCCCGGTCAAAAAAACCGCCCTCCGCGGGAAAAGCTTTTGTGCTTACGGACCGCCGTTTATCTTTCGATCTTGCGGACTCTGATGACTCCCTCCGCGGCCGCGATCCTGCCGATGAGATCGGTGTTGACCTGGGAATTCGTGTCGATGACCGTGTAAGCCATATCCTTCTTGGACTGATTGGTAAGGTGCTCGATATTGATCTTGGCCTCGCCGAAAATCGAGGTGATGGCCGAAATCATGTTGGGAATATTCTCGTGAATGATGCACAGCCTCACGTTGCAGTCGGGAAGCTGCTCCACGTTGGGCAGGTTCACACTGTTCCTGATGACGCCGTACTCGATGTAGTCCTTGAGCTCCTTCGCGGCCATGCAGGCGCAGTTGATCTCCGATTCGGGAGTGGACGCGCCAAGGTGGGGGATCGCAATGGTGTTGGGCATTGCCAGCACTTCGGGGGACGGGAAATCCGTGACGTACTTGGCGACCTTGCCGGACTTGAGGGCGGCTTCCATGTCGGCAGTATCCACGATCTCGCCTCTCGCGAAGTTGAGGATGCGCACGCCGTGCTTCATCTGGGCAATGGTCTCCGCGTTAATGGATCCCTTGGTGGACGGATTCAGCGGCACGTGCACGGTAACGTAATCGCTTACCTCGCAGATCTCCTTCATGGTGTCCGCCTTGCGGATCTTGCGGGAGAGTCCCCAGGCCGAGCCGACGGAAATATAAGGGTCGTAGCCGTAGACCTCCATGCCCAGGTCGTGGGCAACGTTGGCAACCATGACGCCGATCGCGCCAAGGCCGATGACGCCCAGTGTCTTGCCGGCGAGCTCCGGGCCCTCAAAGGTCGACTTGCCCTTCTCGACAAGCTTCGCGCAGTCCGGATTGCCGGCCAGCGTCTTTGCCCATTCTACGCCGCCCGTAACGTTGCGGGACGCCAGGAAGAGTCCTGCCACGGTGAGCTCCTTGACGGCGTTCGCGTTGGCGCCCGGTGTGTTGAACACCACCACGCCCTTGCCGGAGCAAACGTCGATCGGTATGTTGTTGACGCCGGCACCGGCTCTGGCAATCGCCAGCAGGCCCTCGCCCAACTCCATGTCGTGGAGGCTCGCGGAGCGGACCATAATGCCCTGGGGATCTTCGATTTCTTCACCGATGGACTATCTGTCCCTCTCAAAAAGGTCGGTGCCCTCGGTGGCGATCTTGTTCATCAGTTTAATATTGTATTTCATAATTCACCTCAATATAGCGAAAATAAAGCGGAAAGCGACGCAGGATGGATCGCGGTAACCGGTGTGCCTCACCTGGCCGCCTCAAACTCCTTCATGAACGCCACCAGCTTCTCGATGCCCTCAACAGGCATTGCGTTGTAAATGGACGCGCGCATTCCGCCGACGCTCCTGTGGCCCTTGAGGTTCACGAAGCCCTTGGCGGCAGCGGCCTTGACAAAGGCCTTGTCCAGCTCCTCGTCGCCTGTGACGAAGGGGATGTTCATATACGAACGATCCTCGCCCTGCACGGTGGCCTTGAAGAGCTTTGAGCTGTCGAGATAATCGTAGAAGATCGCAGCCTTCTCGTGGTTGATCTTTTCCATCGCGTCAATGCCGCCGATCTCGTCGCGGAGCCACTCAAGCACAAGCTTGCAGATGTAGATCGCGAAGGTGGGCGGCGTGTTGAACATTGAGCCGTTGTCGTCGTGTGTCTTGTAGTTGAGCATCGTGGGAGTCTCGGGGCGCGCCTTGCCGATAAGATCCTTGCGGACGATGACCACGGTAAGTCCCGCGGGGCCCATGTTCTTCTGGGCGCCGGCGAAGATCAGGCCGTAATCCCTGACGTTGATCCTCTCGGAAAGAATGCAGGAGGACATGTCCGCCACCAGCGGCACGTTACCGACCTCCGGAAGCTTCGCGAAGCGCGTTCCGTAAATGGTATTGTTGGAGCAGATGTAGAAGTAGTCCGCGTCCTTGTTGAAGGCAGCCGGGTCAAGCTTCGGAATGTAGCTAAAGGTCTTGTCCTTGCTGGAGCCGACAACGTTCACGCTGCAGTACTTGGAAGCCTCCTGGAAGGCCTTGGTGGCCCACTGCCCTGTAAGCACCAGATCTATCGCTCCGGAGCCGTTTGCGAGGTTTAAGGGAATCATGGCGAACTGCGTGGAAGCGCCGCCCTGAAGGAAAAGCACCGAATAATCCTCCGGTATCCCGAGAAGCTGTCTCAAAAGCGCCTCGGTCTCATCGATAATTGCCTGATAAGCCGCGGATCTGTGGCTCATCTCCATAACGGACATGCCGGTGTCACCGTAGCATACAAGCTCAGCCTGCGCCTTTTTGAGCACGCTCTCAGCTATTACCGACGGTCCTGCAGAAAAATTGTAAACACGTTCCATTTGACGTTCCTCCGTGAAGTATTCAGGATAACTTGTTATTGTAAACCCGCATAGGGTGCTTGTCAAGCAATTTGCGACCTTTGGCGGCCTCCGGGTTAATTGAAAAAGTAAACGCAACGCCTCGCTTAAATAACCACCGTCTCGACGTTCATCAGCTCGCCGAGCTTCCTGAAGACCGACGCGTTGTGCCCCACCGAAAGCGCGCAATGGTGCGTGGGCCCGAAGGAGAACCACTTCTCCATATATTCGTCCGGAGCGCACCCAAATTTAACGTGCGTCTGCGTGTTGCCGATCTGCATTATCGGGTCCGCGGTGGCCTCGCCCTCGCTTATTATGAAGCGAAGTCTGCCGTTTCCGGTCTGCGTAATTCCCAGCGTCGTGACCGGGCCCCGCTTCACCTTGGCCTCCACCGAGATGCCGCTGCCCTTCTTGCCGTGGTAGACTCCCATTCCCCTGAGGATAGGCTTTTTATCCGATATCTTCACGTGGAACGGGCCGTCGTGCCCGATAAGGATCGTACCGCTGAGGTAGTCCGTCAGCACGATTTCCGCGAAGCTGCCGCCGGTGCCCAGAAGGTCGCAGATCTTCATTGCGACGGCTGTCTTAAGGTCGGCCTCTCCCGCGCAGGGAATGCCCCTGGCAGTGAGCATCGAATGCCCCACTATGAACCCGCTCTGGAGCTCCTCGTAAGGGTTGCCGTCCACGCTGTGATAGTAGTATGCCAGCGCGTCAAGGTCGTAGTCCTCCACCATGCGTTTCTGCGCGGCGGCCACCTTGGCGGACCAGAGCAGCTGCTCCCCGGCAGGCTTTTTGACCCTTGGATCGGAGGGTGAATCCCCCGAAATTTCAAACATTTCCTCAATCTCGCGCAGCGTCGCCTCTGTCTCCTCCGGAGTCACCCTCCGCAGCCTCTCGTCAAGGTCGCACATCTCGATGATCTCCACGTGAACACCCGTCTTGCCGGTGATCAGCGTGCAGTCGGAATAGAGGTCCAGCATGCCGGAATAGTTGTTGCCCAGGAATCCGAACCGGGCGAGCATCAGGGCCTTTTTGACCGCAGCAGCGCTCGTCCATTCGCCGATCTCCTTCCAGGCCCTTACGGCTTCCGGCCTGTCGCAGGTCACCTCGCAGGACATGGCGCACTCAGGACTCTTCTCGAGCCCCAGAAGTCCGCTGATGCACCTGAATTTGATTCCCGCGCGCTGGAAGGCATTGGAGACCTCGGGCACCGGGCAGTTGCCGCAATTCGCCAGCCACTCACCCGTGTCCGTCCTGTCGTAATCGATGCGCGGCGAGGGCTGCAGGTTGAGCACCACCACCGGCGCGGTCACCATCTTGTGAATGGGCACCACCGAGTCCGACGTAAAATACGTGGCGCTGTGCAGAAATACGACGTCCACCCTGTTCTCGAGGAAATATTTGGCGGCGTTTTCCGACACGTCCACGTTGTCCACGAGTCCGAAATTGTATACGTCGCCGAAGGCCGCAAGCTTCCCGGCAATGAATTCGTTGTACCCGAGAAGCCTGTCCCTGAGGCCTGCGAACTGATTCCAGTACGTTCTGAGGCCCGCGCTGTAGAGGCCTATCCTGAGCTTTTCGTTTTTCATGTGTTTCTCACCTTTCAAGGCTTATGGTCATAATGCTGCCGCTCCGTCAAGTGCCTGCGGCTTTTTGAAAAAGTTGCTGCCGCGCTGAAGATGCGCGGCTTCGCCGGAATTGCGCGGCTTCGACGAATCGCTGCGGCTTCGCCGGATCTGCGCGGCTTCGCTGAGCGCCCGCGGTCTCTTCACAGGCTCGCCACCTTATTGAACAGATCGAGATAAAGCAGATCCCGCCATATCTTGCGCACGTAGATCTGGTGGTGCCTCGCGTTGTCGAAGGCGTACGTGTGGTCGCCCGTAAGCACCGGTGTCGGAACCTGCGCCATAACGAGCGCGTCGGGTCTCACCAGGCATGCCACCGCCGTGACGTCCCAGATGACCTTGCCTGTGCCGTAGCCGATAACCTTGCGCATCTTGCCGAGAAGATACTCCGCCAGGTCGTTTTTGCCCGCCAGGAAGTGCTCCATCTCGGAAAGGTTCGTGACAAACTCGGTGCAGACGCCTTCGCAGGGCACCTGGACGAACCTGACGCCCGAGTCAAAAAGCACCTGCGACGCGAAAATATCTCCCGAAAGGTTAAACTCTCTGGCGCTCGGAATGTGGTGCGCGGTACCGCCAAGCCAGATGACCACCGCCTTCTCGGCCACCTCCGGGCACTTCAGGATAGCGGAAGCCACGTTTGTCGCCGCGCCAATGGTAACGATATATACCGTCTCGTCGCTGCCCAGCACGGTGTTGATGATATTGTCGCACGCCGGAGACTCCACGGGCTCATTCCGGGAGCTCATAAACTGCCTCGAGCCCTTGTAAACGGCCGGCACCTTCGCGGGCTTCACCAGCCCGAGAATACGCAGGATCTCGTCGTAGGATTTTTCCATGCCGTCCTCCGGGGACGTGGAATTTCCGTTGAAAAAGGGCGCCGCATTCACGGACAGCAGATCCACCTTATCGGGGGACAGCAACGCGTAGGACAGCGCAAACTGGTCGTCCTCCTCGTTGAAAGTGTCCGTGTCAAGGATCATTTTTTTGACGCCGGGCGCGTAAAGCTTATCGATCAATCCGTCAACCTTCATTATCTTACCTCCGGGGGAATAAATTGCGGCGCCGCGGGCGCGATGACAAGGCGCACCAATGCGAGGTCCGCCGCATATTGAATGATAGCATTTTCGGGCGCGGGATACAAGATGGGGCCGCTGATTTCCGGCGCGATCGGACGCTGCCGGCGCTGCCGCTTCGCCTCAAGGCCGGAGCCTGAACACCCGGAGCTCAGTCGCGCGGCGCCATCCGGCCACCGCGCAGCCTATTGGGCCCCTCGCCGGGCACGCTTACGCGTCAATCGCTCCTGACTCAAAATGCAGACACGGAATTCGATCGAAATTCGATCCATGCCGCGAAGCGGCACCCAGCTCATATTTTTTTATAGATTATTTAATCCTACCTGTGCTATAATTCACAAATCAAATCCCGCGGGGCGTCCGCCTTCGTCAAAAGGCCCCCTGCCCGCGGACATTTTTCCAGGACCAAGGAGCTTACCGAAATGCTTTTCAAGAATCCTAAAACCGTCACCAGAATTATAACCGCAACGCTCGCCGCTCTCATTCTCATGACGTCGGCAGGCTGCGTTTTTTCTACCGATAAACCCTCACCCACGGATGCGCTTCCCTTTGACGAAGCCACCTCGACGCCGGTGAACACGGGAGAAAACGGAGGAACCGACGACCCCTTCAAAACTCCTGCGGGTACGGATTCCGGGGAAAACACTCCGGGCCCCGGTGAGTCTGCCGGGACGGCAGATCCCTTCGGGACGGAGGATCCGTTCGCTACTGAGGATCCCTTCGCGACGGAGGACGCTTCCCCCGACGGGTCGGAGTCGCCTCTTGACGGGGAGGACGAAACTCCCGGCGAAACCGGAACGGGCAGCACGCAGGAGACGCCCACGGGCGGGCCCTCAGACACGCCTGCACCCAGAACGGACGCCAGGCTCTCCGACTTCGCGGGAATCGTATTCTCTAAGGTTTACGGCAACGGCGGCAGCAAGGACGGAGTCTGCCAGTATTCCTTCATTGAGCTTTACAATACCACGTCCAGGGACATCAACATGGACGGACTTTCCCTGTATTACAAGACCGCGGGCGACAAGGCCTACAGCCAGCTGAGCCTCGGCCGCAATACCATCAAGGCCGGCGGATACTACCTGATAAGGTGCAACTCGTCCTCCACCTCCAACGAGATGGTCAAGCTCGAGAAGTACGACGCCACCTGGAACATTACGGTCAACAACAAGGAGATCGCGCTCATTGCCGCGCTTTACGGCAGGAACATTCCCGTGAACACGCAGCCGGCGGAGGTTTCCGACAAGGTCTCCTACTTCGTGGCCTCTGAGACGTTCTACTTCGACACGGGCTACGTTCACGACATGTCCAAGTCGAAATTCGCGGTAAGAACCGCCCTGAAGCCCGACAGCGGCTGGCAGGTCGTCAACCTGGGCAAGGCGAATTCCTACACGCTTTCGCAGATCGCACCCACCTCCTCGAAGGGAGCCAACAATATCACGAAGGTCGTCCTTAACGAGGTGAAGTTCAGCCTTCCCGCGGGATTCTATTCCGGGACACAGAGCGTCTCGCTGAGCGCGGCTTCGGGCTACAAGATCTACTACACCGTGGACGGCACGGACCCCGAGACCTCCAAGACCAGGAAGCAGTACACCGCGCCGATTTCGCTTACCGACACGACCCGCAAGGGCTACGGCGAGACCACGAGGTACGTCGCCAACCAGATGCACGATCAGAAGTACATACCCAACGTGAGCAATATTATCGGGGGCCACGTCATAAAGGCCTACGCCACCAACGGCACCGCCAAGACGGCCGTCTTCACGTCCTCGTACTTTGTGTCCTCCGCCATGAAGAACTACAACACCACGGTGATGTCGGTGTCCCTTCCCAAGGAGGTTCTTGCCGGGAGCGAGGGCTTTTACAACCACTATTACCCCTCCACCAACGACCCCAATCCGCGCGGCATGGCGGTCATGGAGGTGTTCGACCCCAACGGCGTCCGCAAGGGCTATTCCAACGTGGAGCTGTCCGTCAGCGGCCACGGCTCTTCGGGCTGGGGAATGAAGTCCCTCAAGATCTACTATAAAAAGTCCAACAATGAGGCCGGCGGCATGGACGACCGCCTCTACTACGACCTGTTTGAGGGCTACGCCACCAATATCAAGGGGCAGAACATCACGGAATTCTCGCGGCTTCTCATCAGGAACTCCGGCAACGACTGCTGCATGACCTACATCAGGGACGTGCTTATGCAGAGGCTCTCGCGCACTCTGCGGCTTGAGACGCAGGCCTACGCGCCGGCGCTGGTGTTCTTTAACGGCGAATTCTGGGGCCTTTACAACGTCCGTGAGCGCTACAGCGGCGACTACGTGGAGTCACACTACGGTGTGGACAAGGACAACGTGGCCCTTATCGAGAGCGACTATTCGCAGGTTCACACTAACCAGAACGCGGACTTCGTGGTCACCTCCGGGCTCGACAATGACGCGGACGACTTCAACGCTCTTGTCAGGTACGTCAACAGCCACGACCTCACCAACAGCACCAATTACAAGTACGTCACCGACAGGCTCGACGTGGATTCCTTCATCGACATGTACGTGGCCAGAATATATTTCAGCGCCAGAGACTGGCCCGAAAACAATATAAAGGTGTGGCGCAACCGGGCCGGGAACGCCGACCGCACCAAGTGGAATACCAAGTGGTACTTCTCGCTGCTGGATATGGATTTCGGCCTCGATTATCCGGGCGTCGATTCGGGCCCCAACAGCAACTGGTTTATGTGGATCAATACCACCCACTGCGTCATCGGCAACATCATGAACAAGCTCATCGCCAACGAGGGCTTCAAAAAGCAGTTCCTTGCCAGGTTTTACGAGGTGGTCAAGGAGGTCTACGTGCCCGCTCAGATGGAGGCCGAGCTGGACAAGGTGGTCGAGGGCCGCAAGAATGTTTTCCAGCTTCAGGTGGACCGTTGGAGCAAGGAGGGCGCCAGCTGGAGCGGCTACAACAGCGGCGTCAGCGCCATCAGGAGCTTCCTGCGCACGCGCAACAATTACGTGATCAACTACCTCTGCAGCTACTTCGGCATCAACGAGGCGTACCTGATGGGCCTCTCCGGCAATTACGTGTCGGTGAGCTTCTCGGACGTCCGTGTGTCCGTCAAGGTCAACAACGCCTCCGTCGAAAACGGCTGGCTCTCCAAGTTTGACAAGACAGGCAATTTCACCGTGTCCGCCACCGCCAAGAGCGGCTACACCGTCACGGCCATCATATTCACGGACATGGACGGCAGCGTCACCCGCAAGGAGGGCACCTCCGCCACCTTCACGGTAAGCAAGTCCGGCACCTTCACGGTGGAGAGCAAGAAGAACTCCTCCGGCAGCACCACCCTCAAGGTACAGCCCGGCATAGTCGCGTCAGGCTACACGGTCTATCTCCTGGACGCCTCGGGCAACCTCTACGGCTGGGGCAGCAACATGAACAATATTCTCGAGGCCGGCAGCAGCGTCGGCAACGTCACCAAGCCCAGGTTCATAATGGACAACGTGGCGAAGATCTCCGTCTGCAAGAGCAGCGACTTCGAGAACGGAAACACAGGCCCCGTGGTGGCGGCGGTCCTGACGCTTGACGGTGAGATCTATTCCATCGGCGGTGCGTCTGCCGCCCTCGCGAGAAGCGGTCCCGGCGGCTCCTGGGGCGTCGTCGAATACCCCGGCAACCCCGTTGACATAAGCGTCGGCTTCGACCACTTCCTGGTGCTCGACAAGAACGGCACCGTCTGGGGCATCGGCAACAACAGCTACGGCCAGCTCGGCACCAAGAACTACCAGGGCTACGCGGAGACCTTCCAGCAGGTGGCGACAGGCGCGACGGCGGTTTCCGCAGGACGCCGCAATACCGCCTACTTAAACGCCAACGGCGACTGCTTCGTTCTGGGCGACGGCAGGTGGAACAAGTGGAAGCCCGGCGAGGACAACATCACAACGCCCTACAAGCTTCTCTCCGACGTTTCCTACATTGAAAGCGGCGAGCACGAGATGATAATGGTGACCGAGGACGGCAAGCTCTATTACGCCGGCTGGCGCGACGTTGCGAGCTTCACCCAGGGCTCCGGAAGCAACGGCCCCGGACTGCTGCTGAACGGCGGCGCCGAGTCCGCTTCGATTCAGTTCTCAAATCTGCTCATCAAGATGAAGAACGGCGCCGTACAGGTCTACGGCCTCAATCAGGGCGGCGCCATCGGAGGCGCCGTGACAGGCGGCAGCACTGCGGAGCTTATCGCCTCCGGCGTGACGCAGGTGGCCGCGGGCTTCAGCTTCTCGGCGTTCCTCATGAGCGACGGCACCGTCAAG
This sequence comes from Clostridia bacterium, assembly GCA_017848335.1. Classification (GTDB taxonomy): domain Bacteria; phylum Bacillota; class Clostridia; order UBA1212; family UBA1212; genus UBA1212. The sequence goes on from JAGDAX010000055.1 coordinate 10,300, forward strand.
ATCCTGGGCGACAACTCCTGCGGCCAGCACGGCAACGGCGGCACGAACCCGGTGTCGGGATATACGACGGTGAAGGTGAAGTGAGGCTGTTAAAAGGCCGGAGATTTTCTGCAGCTGCTGAACGGATAGGATCCCGCGTCTGCATTTTGAGTCAGGAGCGATTCACGCGTGAGCGTGCTCAGCGAGGGACTCAACATGCTGCGCGGATTACAAGTGCTGGGTGCCGAGTGCCGGTGCTCGGCGCCCCCCACACAATACAAACAAAGGACGGACACACCCTATGAAGAAAGCTGTTTTCAACCATGCAAAACGGGCGGTTTCAATCGTGCTCTCCGTCCTTTTTGTGTTGCTTTGCGGATGCGGCGGCGATATTTACGGGCCTGCGCCGACAGAGGAGCCGCAGGCAACAGCGGCGCCGCCCGCCGCGGATTGCTCCGAGTTTGAGGGCCTCATATTCACGCGGGTCTTCGGGAGCGGCAGCAAATCGGACAGCGCGACGGCCTACGGCTTTATTGAGATATACAACGCCGCGGACAGGGACGTCGGCCTTGATGGGCTTTCGGTCTTCTACAAGACGGCGGGCAGCAGGGAATATTATTCTCACGCATTGTCGGGCAGCGTCAGGGCCGGCGGGTACTACCTCATTAAGTGCGGCGGCAGCGACAGCTTCGACCCTATGGGTGAGGTCATCAGGCTTACCAAGTGGGACGACGAGTGGGACTTCACGATCGACAACAAAGAGATCGGACTGCTGCTGGCGCCTTCGGGAAGCGTGCCGGATGCGTCCGTAAATCCGGCGGAGGCGAAGGGTGTCGTCGCGTATTTTTGCGCCACGGACACGTACTTCTTTGACACGGGCGTCGTGAAGGCGCTTTCGAAGTCGAAATATGCCGTCAGGACGGCGCTCAAGAAGGACAGCGGGTGGCAGGTCGTGAGCCTTGCCAGGGCCAATTCGCAGAAGCTCAGGCAGATCATTCCGCAGTATTCCGGCGGAGACGCGGGCGAGCTTGTCAGGTGCCTCATCAACGAGGTGGATTTCAGCCACGCGCCGGGCTATTACGAGGAGGCTATTGAGGTTGCGCTGACGTCCAACACGGGCGGCACTATTTACTATACGACGGACGGCTCCGACCCGGGTACGTCAGAGACCCGCCGGGAATACACCGCGCCGCTCAAGCTTTCCTCCACGGCCAGGCGTGGCGCGGGCGATACCACCAAGCACGTCAGGGACGTTATGGGAAGCGGCTACTACCCGTCCGACAGGCGCCTTCCCGGAGGCCATACCGTGAAGGCATGCTCCGTGTCGCAGTACGGCGACGTTTCGGACGTTTTTACTGCATCGTATTTCATTGGCACGGGCTTTTCGGACTACGGCGTGACGGTGATGTCGATTTCCATGGACAAGGAGATTCTGGCCGGCGAGACGGGCTTCTACAACAACTATTATGCGGTGGAGAACATTTCGAACCCGCGGGGCATGGGCATGGTGGAGGTCTTCGACGAAAACGGCGTCAGGCGCGGCTACTCCAACGTGGAATTCTCGGTCAGCGGGCACGGCTCTTCGGGGGCTCCCATGAAGTCCCTCAAAATGTTCTACAAGAAGTCCAACAACGAGACCGGCGGCGCGGAGGACAAGCTCTACTACGACCTGTTCGACGGGTACGCCACCAATTCGAAGGGACAAGCCATCACGGACTTCGCGCGGCTTCTCATCCGCAACTCGGGCAACGACTACAGCCTGTCCACAATAAGGGACGCCTACATGCAGACGGTGGCCCGCAAGCTTGACGTGGACTTCATGGCGTACGCGCCGGCGCTGGTGTTTATTAACGGGGAATTCTGGGGCCTGTACAACGTCCGCGAGCGCTACAGCGGCGACTACGTGGAATCACACTACGGGGTGGACAAGGACAACGTGGCGGTCATCGAGAGCGACTATTCGCAGGTTCACACAAACCAGAACGCGGACTTCCTGGTGATGTCCGGCATAGATCACGACGCGGACGCCTTCAACGACCTGGTGCTCTTCATACGCACACACGACCTCACGGATCAGAAGAATTTCGACTACGTGGCCTCAAAGATGGACCTGACTTCGTTTGTGGACATGTACGTGACGCGGCAGTTTTTCAACTCGGTGGACTGGCCGGAAAATAACATCAAGGTCTGGCGCAACAGGGCCGGCGACAAGGATCCCTCGGGCTTCGACACCAAGTGGCACTTCACGCTGCTGGACACGGACTTCGGAGCGGCCTTCTACGAATTCACCGACGAGAACGCCTCGATAATGCACACCTTCTACTCCGTGAACTGCGTCATCGGGAGCATCATGAACGAGCTCATCAGGAACGACGCCTTCCGCGAGCAGTACGTGATGCGCTTCTGCCACGTGGCGACGCAGATCTTCACCCCCGAATACCTGGAGAGCGAGCTTGACAGGATCGCTGACGGAAAAGCGCAGGTGTTCTTCCTGCAGGAGGGCCGCTGGGGATTCTCGCGCGCCGAGTTCGACAACCACGTGAAGGCCATGCGCCGCTTCGCCCAGAAGCGCTCCCCCGTCGCCGTAAAGCTCCTTTGCGAGACACTGGGCGTGGACGAGAAGGACGTCATGCTCAGGCTGTACAACATCGTGACTGCATCCTTCCGCGCCTCTCAGACCTCCGGCGTGACCGTGAACGGCGTCGACGTCACAGCCACGTGGCAAGCCGATTTCAATGCGGGCGACAAGTTCACCGTGGCCGCTGTACCCAAGAAGAACTACCGCGTCGCCTCGATCGCCTTCGAGGATATCGACGGGAACGTCACACTGTTCGAGGACGTGGAGACCGCGGAGTTTACGGTGGTCAAGTCGGGGACGTTTAAGATCGAGTTTGAGAGAATCGGCTAAGGGTGGCCGTGAGTGCCGAGGGCCGGAGGCCGGAGGCAAGAGATTTTCGGCAGCCGGTGAATGAAAAGGATTCCGCGTCTGCATTGGGAACTCTAAGCAAATAAAAACAGGAGACAAAAATATGACCTTTCACAGCTTCAAAGCATTAAAAAGACCGGCGGCGCTGGCCGTATTGATCTGCCTCTTGGCGGGCCTGCTTTTCGCCTGCACGGGGCCGGGCGCACCATCCGGGACGGCGAAGCCTGCGGCAACGGAGCCTCCGACGCTTGAGATTCCGGATATTTCGAGGCCGGCTGACAGCCCGGAGGTTGAGATTCCGGAGAGCTACGGCTTGACGGACACGATGAAGGCCGCTCTGAAGGTCAGGGAACTCAGAAAATACGAAGCCCTCAGCGATTACGTTGTGCTGAGGGACGGCGGTTTTTTCGGCTTTGCGGGCCTCAGGTGCTTTGAGTTTGTTTACGGTGACAGGCGGCACGTTTTGAATTTGATCGACGGGCGGTATTATGCGCCTGCAAGGGGGCTTGCCGAAGCGTTTAGCTGGGATTACGAGGCGTCGGGCGACGGGTTTGTATTCTCGCGAAGCGGATTTGAGGTCGCGTTCCCGGAGGGCAAGGACGAGGTGCGTTTTGGAGACGCCGTGAAGCCCTTCAGGCGGCCGGTCAGGATCGGCGACCAGTATTATATTGACGCGGAAAATCTGGCGAAGCTGCTGGATTACTCGTACGCCGTGGTCGAGGAAGACGGGTGGAGCTACGTGGAGATGCTTCCTGCGGAGCAGCTCACGGAGGACAGACTTGAAAGGAGTGTGCTGATGAGATTTGACGAATACGATAAGCTGATCTACGGCCTTGACGAGGTTGATTTTGACAGGACGGGCGTGGGGCTTTATCCGCCGACGGAGCCGTCTGAGAGGCTTGTGGGGGTGGCGTACACCACCTGGTTCCGCAGCGACAGCGGCTGGGGCGAAGGCAAGACCTGGGATATGCCTCTTCTCGGGAAGTACACCTCCGACAACAGGGACGTTATCAGGCAGCACGGTATCTGGCTCAGGGACGCCGGGGTGGACTTTGTGTTTGTGGACTGGTCCAACGATATCGGCTACGACCCGGCCACCATGCGCTCGCAGCGGGCGGACTTCAGGATGATAGAGGAAGCCACGGAGACGCTTTTCGAGGTATGGAGCGAGCTTCCCGGAGCGCCTAAGATTTGCATATTCACGGGCCCGGGCCACGTGCAGGGCACTGACGGCTTTGACGCGTTTTCTTCGGGGCGTATGGCCGAGAAGAACCGGCAGATCTGGGACACGTTCCTGGCCAATAAGAAGTTCAGCGACATGTATTTCCGCTACGAGGGCAAGCCGCTGCTCCTGTGCTACGCCGCCACGCCGTCGTTCATTCAGGACAACAAGTCGCCCTTCAAGGACGACCGCTTCACGGTGCGCTGGATAACCGGCTACGTGGGGCAGCAGTCCAATCTGTTCGACAAGGAGACCCTCGTCTCCAAGATGTTCTGGAGCTGGGAGGAGCGCGGCGCACAGACGTTCACGGTGCAGGGCGGCAGGCCGGAGGCCATGACGATATCCGCCGCCACAAGGGCGCAGGGCAACGAGGGCGGCCCGGGGTATATTCCTGCGGCGGGACGCCAAAACGGCGAGACCTTCAGGAGACAGTGGGCCAGGGCCAAGGCCGTGGGCGTGAAGCTGGCGCTGATCGTATCCTTCAACGAATGGACCGTCAGCGAGCAGCACTCGCTGGAGATCAGCAAGGACGTCGAGCCCTCCGAAACGCTGGGGACGTTTTATCTGGACCTCATGAGGGAGGAAATCAGGTCATTCAAGGGGCAGCGGTAGGGATCGGGAGCGCCCTCCGCGCGTTCCGCGCGAGCTACGGCCTGTGAGTTGTCAGCTGTGGCCTGTGCGTTGTTCGCTATGGCCTGTGAGTTATCAGCCGTGGGACTGGAGTTATGAGTCCGCTGACGCGCGGTGGCCGGAGGCCGGAGAGCGCTTCGCGGCTACTCCAGCTCATTTTCCAGCCAGCGCATTATCACGTCGACCGCTCTTTCCTGTTCCGCGGCGGTCATTTCCCTGCCCTGCGGTATGCCGTGCCACTTCTGCAGGCAGCCGCGGCAGCAGGTGCCCGTGGCGTGTTGAGCAATAAAAACCGGGTGGCCCTTGGGGGCCCCTCTCATCGGCGTCTGTTTTCCGTCGTTCGCGGGGAAGGCAGGCGCCAGTCTTTTGCTTATGAACCCTCCCGCGTGGGTTCTTATCGCGTCAAGGCCCTTTTCGCGGATATACTCCCTGTCGGCCTTTTTGAGCTTGAAGCTGCTGCGGAATTTCGAAGCTGCAACGCGCTCGATAATGTCCCTGTCCAGCCAGCCGCAGACCTTTGGTTCTCCCGCGAATGAACGGACTTCGTCGGCCCCTGGCGCTCCCGCAAATCGAGGGGCTCCGGCGGCCTGTGTGCGCGAGGGCTGCTCTGCACCGGTGGAAAATGAATTGTCGGGCTCAGCCGGCGTAGCGGGCGCGATTGGCACGTCAGGCTTTACGGACGCAACGGCCTCAAGGCCCGAAAAAGCAAATTCCCGGCCATATTTCGGATCATCTACGTAGATGCCTGTCAGCCGCAAAAACGCGCCTGCGTTGATCTGTGAGGCTCTGAGAGCATATTCAGGCGACCGCGGAAGATTTCCCGCCGCTCTGAGGAAATTTCCTTCAGGATCCTTCAGCCCCAGCACCACAAAGCCGGTGGCTTCGTCCCGAAATATTATGCTCTTGATTTCGCAAATAAGATTTTCCATTTTCGCTCTTTTTCCGGGCCTCGCGCCTTTCCGTTTTCGCTCTATTCCGGGCCTCGCGCCTTTCCGTTTTCACTCTTTTCCGGGCCTCGTGCCTTTCCGTTTTCTCTCTTTTTCCGAGCCTCGCGTTTTTCCGTTTTCGCTTTTTACGGACTTTACTTTTCCACGTGACTCGCGAGCGATTCTCAACACATGACCGCGGCGCCCTGCCCTCACCCGCGAGCTTCAGCACTAAACCGCAGCGCCCGACAGCCTGTCGATAGCTTCCGCAAATGCCACCTCCAAAACCAAACCGCAAAAACGCAAAAAACCGTAAAAACCGCAAACCCCCGAACTCTTCCGCCGCGCGGCCTCCGTTGCCTGGAGGCGCTCAAGCGGGAACACGAGCCGGGGGTTCTTAAATCGCGGGCCGGATGTTATTCGGCCGAGTACCTGTAGTTCTTCTCGGAGAACACGTAAGTAAGCCTGCCTATGGGCGCGGCGTCGCCGTTCTTGTAGAACGAGAAGACGTCAATCGTGCCGTCCTCGTTCCGCTGATAATTGTCGGCCCATTTGAACTGCACGTCAAGGGGCCGGTCGGCGGCGGCGATGCCCAGAAGCTCTCTCGAGACGGAGAGCATCATCCTGTTGCCCTCGACCTTCATTTGGGCGGTGCCTGCCTTTGTCCAGGTGCCGTCCGCGTTGTATTTTGAAATCACTGCCTCGCCGCCCTCGGGCTTCTCGAGGTTCACCGCGAAGTCGAAGGCGTTCTCCCACAGGGCGCCGGAGGAGGCTCCGCTGTTAATGAAGAGCGTCATCCAGTTGTCGTCGGTGGAAGGAGTGATGTCGGCGGCGGTCTCGGCGTAGAAGTACAGATTGCTGCTGTCCTTGGCGGTCTTCAGCGCCACGAAGTCGTTGCGGCCGGTCTCGTCGGTGTACCTTTCTCTGCCGTAGCCCTTGCTGTCGCGGTCGACGGTGTCGTTCCTGTAGTCAGTGTAATTAGCGGTGACGTCCTTGTTCCACTGGTCGAAGCTGCCGCTGACGTCGATGGTCTTGTCGGCGCCGACGTTGACTCTCGCGGCGGTGCCTTTGTACTGGCGGATGCAGTCAATGAGCTGCATATAGTAGTTGTCGCCGTAAAGGCCCTCCATGGGCTCCGCGTCTCTGCTGGTGTTGGGATCGCAGCAGTCGCAGAACCAGATAGGTGACCTTGTGTCCTTGCCGGGGTCGAGCCTCTGGGCGATCCATTCGTTCCAGCCCGTGAAGAACACCATCTCCGGGTCGACGCTTATGGCCCATCTCCACTGCTCCGCCACGTTGTAGCCGTAATACATTGCCTTATCGGAATTGTCGTTGGCTCCGTCGTGCCAGCTTCTCGTCCTGTCGTTCGCGCCGTAGAAGGCGGTTTTGCTCATCATTACCGAGTTGTCGTGCTGGGCGATGGAGACGTTCACGACCTCCTTGCGCCCGTTAAGCCCGTAAACGGCACTGTCGGTCATATTCCTGCCGAATTCCATCCACGGGAAGCCGTCGTCGGGCCTTTCGTCCTCATTCGGCCAGACTCTCTCCTTGATGCGGAAATATTCCTTGCACTCATCGGAAAGATCCGCGTCGCTCTTGACGCCGATAATGAGGGGCTTGCCCTCGTAATAGTACCAGAGCTCGTCAAGTCTGGGGTATTTTTTCTTCATGCTGGCGTTGTTGTACAGGTCCTTGTACAGCTGATTGATGGTCTTGCCGGAATTCGTGGCAGTGTAAAATGCCAGCTTCGGCACGTCAAGACCCATCTCAAGATACTCGTACCATACCTCGATAAGCTTACGCGCGGGCGCGGTGTACGTGACGGCGTTGGTGGTGTCAAACACCATGAAGTCCACGCCTGCGTCGCGCAGCATCTGAAGGTGCTTCCTCTGTACCCACTGGTCGGTGGCCAGGTAGTAGCCGAACATGGGCTCGCCCCAGAAATGGAACGCGCCAAGTGCGCCGCCTCCCGCCTTCATCCACGCAGCCTGGGATTTGATGGCGCCCGGTTCGTTCTTAACGATCTCATAGATATTGTAGGGGCCGTCCGTTCCGTGCTGTCCGTGCCACAGGAAGTAGAAGATGCCGACCTGCCTGTCTCTCGGGGCGGACACCTGTCCGTCAAGAGAAATCTGCCTGCCCAGAGAATCCACGCCGCCGTAGCTTCCGTTGACCTCCGAATATCCACCGCTGTAATAGGGATCCAGGGTGGCGGGGTCAACCGTCGGGTCAGGCTCGACGGGCGGGTTTTCAACGCATCCGGCAAGCATAGCGGCTGCAATCACAAAAACCAGTAAAAGCGAAAAAATCTTTTTCATAAATAAAAAATCTCCGACTTGTTTTATTTTTGGGAAAGCCTGAGGCTTGTCCCGGGTTGTCTGTTTAAGGGACTTTTTATCAGAGCCGTTGTTTTTACCCGGTCAATTGTTTTTGTCATACGATTGCTTTCGTCGGACGATTGTTTTTGTCATACGATCGTTTTTGTCGTACGATCGTTTTTGTCATACGATTGATTTTTACCAAAAGCCGCCGTTAAATCGGGTCAATTGTTTCGGGTATTTCGGAGAGCGGTCTTCCGCGCCGCCGCGGCCTGAACCGTCAGACAAGCGCATATGCCGCGGCCCTGATGCCGCGCCGGCCGGCAGGCGGCTTGCGTCGGGCGTCCGATAAGGTACGCCGCCGGCGGCCGGCGAGCGGTAGACGGCGGGCATCCGATACAGTCTGCCGCCGGCTGAATTTTGACAAAAAGCCCGCCGGGCCTTGACGCTTCCGCTAAGCAAGCGCAGCAGGAACCCAGGCAGGCTTTCGTCTGTCTTTTAATCAGTGCTTCTTTTTGAGAAGAATAAGAGCAGCACCCATCATTGCCGCGATAGCCGCGCCGCCAAGGACAACGCTGCCGCAGCCGCTCTTCTTGCCTGCGTCGGCCGGAGGCTCAGTGACTGCAGGAGCAGCGGTGGGCTCATTCCCGGCATCGTCGCCGGTATTCTCAGGCGTAGCCGTAGGCACGGGAGTGGGAGTATTGGTGGGCCTGGGTGTAGGCGTCGCTATTGCCGGGAACGCCTCGGCGCCCTTCTCGGTGTAGCTTGCCGCAAACGTTTCGGCATAATCTTTCGTGGTGAAGAACGCGATGTAGTAAAGCTCTACCTGCGAATCAGCGTTAGTCGTTCCGAAAACGTCATATCTGAGAAGCTGGAGAATTCCGGTCCAGGTCTTGTTCTTGGTCAAATTGACGGTGATGATCTGGAACTCCTCGCCTGCCGCGTACTGGTACTGCGCGTTCTGACGCTCGGACAGTTGAGGATCCTCGGAAGTGGTGAAATACAGCTGGCCGCTGCCGTTATGGACCGCAGGATCAACCTTGGCCGCGATCTGGATCACCTTGTACTTATCAAGATTGACCTCCTCGCCGAAGAACTCGTCGACTGCGTCGGCAACGCTGATGGAGATGTAGGGGTCTCCGCTTTCCGCAACCTCGAGGATCTGGCACTTCTTTTCCTCGTCGAATTCGCCCACTTCAATGCCGTTGCCGTTCGAGAAGATCTCGCCGTACTTGTCCTCCTCGTCGAAAACGAGGAAAAGCATGGAGTCCTCAAGCGGCTCACCCTCGGGCGTAGCCGTAGGCTCGGGAGTAGGAGATGCGTCGGGATCCGCGGGGCCTTCATAGTAAATCTCGATTTCCGACGTGAAAAGCGCCATGGCGTAATCGCCGTCCTCAACTCTCACGACCGGGATGATCTTGTGACTGCCGAGAAGTCCCTCGACGCTCATTCTGAGCTTCATTCTGGTAACGTAGTCGCACGACACCGAAGCAGCCGCGTCAATAACGTCCTGTCCGGCCTCGATCACAGCGTCATCGACCATGATCACGTCGCCGTCGTCGATCTGGTAGCCGTAGCCCTTGATCGGCTGGTCAAAGCAGACCCAGCCTGTGATCGTGATGGCGGTATGCTCGCCGGTAATAGTGCTGTCGACCTCGGCAAGGTATTCTCTGCCGGCACCATCCCTGCCGCCCATAAATTCCTCGGAATCGTCGAGGAATACGTTGTCGAGCGCGCCGTAGCAGTGGCCGTCATACAGTACCATGGAGTCCAGCTCTGCAGCGAAGCTCATCATGGGTATTGCGGTCAGTGCCAGCGAGGCAATCAAGAAAAACGCAAGAATCTTTTTCATAAAACCCATCCTTTTCTCCTTTTAGAGACATAACAAAGAAATGTAAATAGATAATCGAAGCTGCCCGGCGCTGAAAACCGCCGAAGGCGCATCTTCCTGCGTGAAAGGATAGCACAAAAAGCCCTTTCTGTCAATAATTTCACTTTCGGCAAGCGCCGGGGTAAACGCCGGGGCATTAGCAGTTTTTGAGGGCGTTTGATCGGCGCCCGCGTGGCTGCGGCCTTGCGCTTCCTTGGCGCTTGCCCGGTGCTTGCTTGGTGCTTGCTTGGCTTTTTCCGGTGCTTGCCTGACTTTGCCCGTGCTTGCCCGTGCTTGCCCGTGCTTGCCCGGTGCTTGCTTGGCTTTTTCCGGTGCTTGCCTGACTTTGCCCGGCGCTCTCTTTGCGCTCACCTATCGTTTGCCCGGTGCTTGCTTGGATTTTTCCGGTGCTTGGCTTTTCCCGGCGCTCACTTGAAGGGGAAGCAGAATCTGCCGCCCGGCGCCGTCTCGCCGTCGGTGTAAAGATTCAGCACGTTGCCCTCGTTCTCGCCGATCATGTTATTGTCGGTCCACTTGTATCCGAAGGACGCGGGAACGCCGCCCTTCGAAAGCCCCAGCGCCTCTCTCGGCACCCGCAGCTGGATGATATTGCGGCGCACGACAATATCCGCGCTGCCCGCGATCTCGAAGCTCCAGCCGCCCTTTGAGCGCTCCACGGCGGCCTTGCCGTCCGAGGGGCTGTTCCGGTTGATCACGTACTCGAAGCCTTCCCAGGCCTTGTCGCTGCTGCCCGTGTCAATGAACAGGCGCATCCAGCCCTCGTCCGTGGAGGGGGTGATCTCGTCGGCGCACTCCGCGTAGAAATATACGTAGCTGTCGTCGTAGGCCGTCTTGACCAGCGCAATATCGTTGCGGGCGGTCTTGTTCTTGTATATCTTGCCGCCGTAGCCCGTGGAGCCGTTGCTCTTGCTGCGCTCGATCGTGCTGCCGACGTACGTCTGCATGCCCGGAACGTCGCTCCACTGGGAAAGCTTCCCGGCGATATCTATCGTCTTCGAAGGAGACGCGGGCGCGGTGTCGCTGACGCCCTTGAAGCGCCTGATATTTTCCACCAGCTGGTAGTAATAGTAATCCTTCATCTCGCCCTGCGAAGGCTCCACGTCGCGGCTGTATTCGGTGTTGAACTGATCCACAAAGCAGTTGGTGAGCGTGGTGTCGCCCGCCCAGGTCTCCATTCTCATGGCCACCCACTCGTTCCAGCCCGTGACGAAAATGAATTCCGGGTCCTGACTGATGGCGTAATCCCATTGCTGCTGGAAATTCAGGCCGTAGTACTTGGAGTTGGCGATATTCTTGTCGACCACCACCTTGTCCCTGCCGTCCCTGAGGTACGTGTAATTGTATGAGCCCTTGGTGTAGCTGCGGCCCATGACGTTGTAGCCGCTCATTGCCGTGAGAACGTTGCGCTCGTAGTCCAGATTCTGGGCGACGCCCACGGTCACCTCCTCCACCTTGCCGGCTCCCGTTTTGTACACCGCCTGGGGATACCTCGAAAGCCAGCCCCAGTAATCGTTGGACATCGTGGTGTGGAAGCAGAGCGGGTCGTCCCTGCGGAAGGTGAAGAAATTGCGGATCTCCTTGTCGAGGGCGTTGGAGGTCTGCAGGCACTCCGGATACGCGAGAATGAGCGGCTTGCCCTTCCAGTTGAACCACGTGTCCTTATAGAGCCCCTTCTGATAGAGCTTCTGGTAAATGTCAAGCATCTGCGTCCTGGCGTCGCTGTTGGCGGCGAAGGGGAGCATGAATACGATCCCCGGGGCATTGACGCCCTGCCTGCGCGCCTCGCTGAAGCCCTCAAATAGCGCCATGTAGGACTTTTCCCAGGTGAAGGTGCCGTTGGTGTTGTCGAGAATGATGCAGTCCACTCCCGCGTCCGCGAGAAGCTCCGCGTGCTTCCTTATGACGTACTTGTCCGCCGTGGAGTAGTAGTTGAAGATCGGCTCGTCCCAGAAATGATATCCGGTGCGGTTTTTCCAGACCGGGTGGTAGAAGTCGTGTGTTGCCTTCTCGCGCTCGGCGTCGCTCTCAAGGGAGGCCAGCAGCTGCGTAACGTTGCGGGGCGAGGTCGACCGGCCCAGCTCCTCGTGCCATGAGGAATAGAAAATGCCCACGAATTTCGACTTGTTGACGGTGCCCTGCACGGTGCCGCTGCGGAGCGTGGACGTGTACGAGGAGCCCGCCTTCGAAACCACCCTGCCAAGGCCGTCCACCGCGGTATAGCTGCCCGGGTTTATGGCCGAAACGTCCCGCGCAGTAATGGGGTACGACACGGGAATATCATACGCCTCCGCATCCGAAAGGACTGCGGGCTTTTGTGTCGGCGTAGGCGTGGGTGCGGCAGTGGGTGCAGACGTAGGCGTCGGCTCCTCCGTGGCCGTTTCGGCAGGCGCGCTCTCCGTGGCTGCGGCCTCTGTCGGCGCATCAGTCGGCGCGTCAGCAGTCTCTCCTGTGTCCGGCTCGGCCGTGTTCTGACTGTCGGTGCTTTGGCTGTCCGTCTCCGCGGAAGGCGTCTCCGAATTGTCCGGCGTCGGTGCTTCGGAGGCGTCCGGCGCCTTTGTCGTTTCGGGCGTGTCCACGGGGCCGGGCTTCACGGGCTTTTCCGTGCCGCACGCGAAGGCCGAGAAGGCAAGCACGCCTGCCATACCAAGCGCGATAATCCATTTTACGGTTTTGAAGGTTCTTTTCATTTTCTGTTCCTCATTGATCGGCGAACGCCGCGGGGCGTTTTTTGCTTCGGCTTTCCCGGAGCTGCCCCGGCGTTGCTGCCGCTCGCGAGCTGTATTTTTGTGTGCGGGCGGCGTCTTGTTTTTCAGTCTGCCGGCGTCTTGTTTTTTCGGCCTGCGGGCTGAGTCTTGCAAAGCTGATTTTAACATATTCGCGGCAGGTGTCAACTGTTTACGCGAAGCCGGGCACCGGGCACTCGGCTCTTGGCGCTCAGCACTCGGCAGTAACACTTTTCCTTGCGGGCGCGCGCGAATTTTGCTATAATGCCCGATTATGACGCCGGTGCATTGCCGGGAAGACCCCGCAGCGCTTCTCGCGTCACGTGACATTTTCGGCTGCCGCAGCATCGCCTTCGATTTGCCGCCGCAGCATCGCAACTCCCAAAGGAAGTGGATACGTTGAACAGATTGTACATTCCCGAAAATTACAGGCCGCCCCTTGACGCGTACGACACGCAAAGGGCCATCGCGCTCATAAAGCAGACGTTCCAGCACAATTTTGCCGCCGCCCTGAACCTCAAAAGGGTGTCCGCGCCGCTTTTTGTCACCGGCGCGTCCGGTCTTAACGACAATCTGAACGGCTACGAGCGGCCTGTGAGCTTTGATATTCCCGCGATCGGCACGGAGGCGCAGGTGGTGCATTCTCTGGCCAAGTGGAAGAGGCTCGCCCTCAAGCGGTACAATTTCAACGTGGGCACCGGCCTTTACACGGACATGAACGCGATAAGGCGCGACGAGGCCCTCGACAACATCCACTCCGTCTACGTGGATCAGTGGGACTGGGAGAAGATCATTACCGCGCAGAACAGGAACATCGAATTCCTGAAGCTTATCGTGAAGGCCTGCGTTGGCGCGGTGTGCGACACGGCGGACACTCTCAAGGTGCATTATCCGCAGCTCACGACAAGCTTTGACCGCGAAGTGGGCTTCATCACCACGGGCGAGCTTGAGGCGCTGTACCCGCTTCTCACGCCCTCCGAGAGGGAGACGGAGTTCGGCAAGACCCACCACACTGCCTGCATAATGCAGATCGGCCACCCGCTCAGGTCCGGCAAGCCCCACGACGGCCGCGCACCGGACTACGACGACTGGAACCTTAACTGCGATATCTTCCTGTGGAGCGACACGCTGAAGCGGTCCGTGGAGATCTCCTCAATGGGCATAAGGGTCGACCCCGAGTCCCTCGACAGGCAGCTCACTCTGGCGCACTGCGACGACAGGCGGGAGCTCCCCTTCCACAAGATGCTTCTCTCCGGCCAGCTGCCGCTCACCATTGGCGGGGGCATCGGCCAGTCAAGGCTTTGCATGCTGCTGCTGGGCTGCGCACACATCGGCGAGGTGCAGTCGAGCCTGTGGGACGAGGACACGATAAGAGGGTGCGATGCCAACGGGATCCCGCTGCTCTGACGTGCGAACGAAACCGTACTGCTTTACCGATTCAAACGCAAAAATAAAGGGATGTCTTTCAGACCTTCGGCCGCTTTGCGCGGACGGGCCTTAAGGAAATCCCTTTTGTTTATCTTTTTTACGAGGGCCCGGCGTTTCCGCCGCGCGCCGCGCATCGGTTCTATCAACTCACAACTCGCGTCCCATAGCTCGCGTCCTGTAACTCGCGTCCCATAGCTCAAGCCCCACGATCACGACTCTCCCAAAGCCGGTTCGAAAGCTCGCCGAATTCGCGCGGCGACAGCGTCTCCCCTCTTGCCAGCGGGTCCTTGCCCAGGGCTTCCAGGGCCTGCGAGACGGCTTCGCGCGGCACACCGACGCAGGGCGCGTTGGCGAGGGCGTTGGCGAGGGTCTTGCGGCGCTGCGAGAAGGCCGCCCGCACCACGTCGAAAAAGTATTTTTCGTCCTTGAGCTCAAAGGGCGGCGTCTTTCGCATAGTGAGCCTGATCACCGCAGAGTCGACGCCGGGCCTGGGCGTAAAGCACGAAGGCGGCACGATGAACTGTATTTCCGGAACGGAGTAATAATTCACGGTCACCGTCATTGCGCCGTAATCCTTGCCGCCCGGAGACGCGACCATGCGCTCGGCCACCTCTTTTTGGACCATGATGACCATGCTGTCGACGTCCCCGGAATTGTCCTCCAGGAATTTCATTATTATGGGCGTGGTGATGTAGTATGGCAGATTTGCCACCACCTTGACCTTGTCGAGGGGCTGCCCGGAGGCGCCCGCGCTGCCGCTCACGAACGCGTCAATAATATCCCTGCGGACGTCGGTTTTCAGGATGTCGCGGTTGATGAGCCGGACGTTCGGAAACTCCTCGGCGAGGGGCTGCAGCCTTGGCATGAGGCTCTTGTCGATCTCCACCGCGACAACAAGGCCCGCGCTCCCGGCAAGCTCCCTCGTCATGATTCCGAGGCCCGGCCCCACTTCGATCACCGCGTCGTTCCCGCTCGTTTCGGCAACAAAAAGAATTTTCCGAACGATGTTCATGTCGTTCAGAAAATTCTGTCCAAGGTTTTTTTTGGGGCGGAAATCCCCGCTGCCCGTGAAGGCACGACTCCCGCCCTTTTTGTGATTATTGCTTTTGCGCGTCATTTATCAGCTTCCGTGTAAATTGGTCAACGTCCGGCGAATAAAGCCTCCGTCCGGGACGGAATCCGGGCATGCCGGGCTTACTCCGGGTAGTAGTTGTACTTGGCGGGCGGCGTCCACTTGGCGCTCCCGCGAAGCGCGAACACGTCCACAGACTGGTCCTCCAGGATATAGATCACCACGTCCCTGACGCCCCAGATGTCGATGAGCTTCAGGTCGTCCATGTAGACGTCGATGCGGTTATTTACGATTCCGCCGCCGGTGTCCGCGGCAATGGCATAGCCGTAGTCGTTGATTCCGTTGATCCCCTTGACGTATACCTTGGTCCCCAGGGGAATGACATTCGGGTCGACAGCGATGACGCCCCATCTCACGGTAAGGCCGCCCAGCTGCGCTCCGTAGGCAATAGCGGTGCCCCAGCCTGAATTGCTGTAGGCGGTAGCGTCGCCGTCAATGCGCCTCTTGAACATGACCTTCTCGCCGCGGCTGTCGGTGAACGTGTCGATCGTACCGCGGGCAACCACCCGGTTAACGGGATCCTTTGTATTCTTGGTCGCGACAAGCTTGCGCGAGGTCTCCACGCCGTCCGTGAACGTGATCTCCCAGACCTTGGTGATGATGCCCTTCTGGCCTTCGGATACGACACGCGTGCTGCCCTTGGCCATGGTGTCATCGTCAACGTAGACGGTGTCGAAGCCTATTTCCTCGGGAACGTCCTTCCAGTCGACGGTAATGACCGGCGTGGGCTCGGGTGTAGGCGTAGGCACGGGCGTAGGCGTGGGTGTAGGCGTAGGCACGGGCGTCGCGGTCGCTTCGGGAGTGGCAGTGGGAACTGTTGTCGGAGGTGCCGTAGGAACAGCTGTGGCAACAGGAGTAACTATGGGCTCAAAGTCCTCGGGAAGCTTGGTGGTGTCGGGCTGCGGGCCGTAATAGTAATCCACCTCTGCGGTGTCCTCCGCGTCCGAATCGCCATCGTCATTCTGATTATCGTCGCCGGGCTCCAAAGCGGGGTCTTCTTCGGCAGGCAGCGGCCGCTCCCAAATATCGAAGCTTGTGGCCGTGTCTATCATATTGCCTTCCGCAAAGCCGGCGGCGGGTCTTGAGGAAATGACCACCAGCGGCACGTCGTCCGCCTTGTCGTACACTGAACAGTTGAGGTAATCACCCTCGGACAACGTAATGCCCGCCAATGCGAGAGCCTCACCGACAGTCTCAAACCGGCCGTTTACGGTGACGGAGGTCTCGCCCTTGATAATCTGAATCGATTCCCTGGCCGGAACAGTATTCGCTGCAAAGCCCAAAACCAGCGCGGCGCAGAGCAGTACCACCAATACGACGCAGTACAGCTTCACGTAGGCGCTCTTTGATCTAATTGCGTTAAGCAATTTTTGAAGCATCTTGCAAATTCCTTTCTTTCCGCCGGGCAGAAAAATCAATATTGTGCACGATCCATCCTGCGTTTTGCGTTGCGCTGCTCTGCATTGTATTGCTCCGCGCTGCGCTGCTCCGCAAGTTACGCAAAAAGAGGCGCCGCTTACGTATTTCGATATCCGTACTGCCCTCTTCTTCGTGCAACAAGGCCATCCCGGAAGCGATCCGGCGGCCGCTATTTATCTTCTGTAAAAACCGAAAATTCTTCCGGCTGCCTCAGCGGAGCCGATCGGCGCGGCGGCCCCAAACAGGCCGGCCCGAAAAGTCCGAAAGACAGGAATATTTTATTATCTCTCCGCAAGCTTCGTCAACGATTTTTTCAATTTTTGTGCATACTGCACAATTTTCACGGTATCCATCTGCCCCTGATAGGGTGTTTTTTGTGCAAACTCGCCAATCATATCCCGAAAAACCTTCGGGCGTTGGCATTGGTGAGCCCGAATATCTCGCCGGTTTCGACGCCTTTTATCTCCGCGATTCTGGCCGCGATAAGAGGCACGTACGATGAATCGTTGCGCCTCCCCCGGAAGGGCTCCGGCGTCATATAGGGGCAGTCCGTTTCCAGCATCAGAAGCTCGTCGGGAATGACCGCCAGCGCCTCGACGATCCTGCGTGCGTTCTTGAAGGTGACCGCGCCGCCCACCGAGAAGTACCAGCCCTGCCCTGCGATGAGCTCCGCCATTTCCGCGCTTCCTGAGTAGCAATGAAAAACCACCCTGCCCTCAGGAGCCTTCTCCTCCCTGAGGATATTCATCACGTCCATGTGGGCTTCGCGGTCGTGAACAACCAGCGGCAGATCCAGCTCCTTTGAAAGTCTGATATTCTCGCGGAAGCAGTCCCACTGCGCCTCGCGGGGTGAGAAATCGTAATGGTAATCAAGGCCCGCCTCGCCTACCGCCACGGCCTTCTGGTGCTTCAAAAGCCCGTAGATCCTTTCGTAATCGCCGGGCCTGACCTTGGAGGCGTTATGGGGGTGGCAGCCGCAGGCGGCATATATGAAATCGTATTTTTCAGCCAGCGCGATGCAGATCTCAGAGGTGTCCGCGTCCTCGGCGCAGTTTATTGCCGCGATGAGACCGCTCTCACGGGCACGGAGAAGCACCGCGTCAAGCTCGTCCGCGAAAGGCCCGGCCGCTCCAAGCCCGGCAGCGTCAATCCCTGCAGCTTCAAGTCCGGCCGCTCCAAGCCCGGCAGCGTCAATCCCTGCCGCGGCCCGCGAGGATCCTTCGCCGCCGCTCTGCCCGGGTCCTGCGTCCTTATTCAGCGCAGAAGCTTCGCCGCTCCGGTGGGTGAATTTTGCGTCATTGTAATGCGCGTGTGTGTCAATAAATCCTGTCATATCGTAAAAGCCTGTAAGCCCCCTTAATACGTGAGAGCTGATAAAAGTATTTCCGCAAAAGCCCCGGAATCGATCCGCTTTTGACCGGTATCTGACCAGGCCCGATTCTGCAGCTGATCGGTATTTGACCGCGGTTCGATCCGCTTACGGGCGGCATTTTTCAAGCACGATTTCGGCGATTTCTGCCGCGTCGTCGGGCGACAGATCCGCGTAGAAGGGCAGTGCCAGCACACGCGATGAGATCGAAGCCGCCACGGGCGTTTCGGCAGGGTCATATTGACGGACTGCTGCCGCCTGCGAGGTAAGGGGATAGAAATACCTGCGCACGTGAATATTCCTCTCCGAAAGCTCACGCATCACGTCAAGTGCAGTCGGCTCATCCTTAAAAATCACCGGAAAATAGGCAAAATTGCGGCTGACGCCCTCCTGCTCCGGCAACAGCTTAAGCCCTGTTTCGAACGTGCGTCCGGTGGCAGGGTCGTATCCTCCGCGCGTCAATATCCGGGTGTACGTTTCGTGAAGGGCGCGGCGCTTCTCAAGCACCTCGTCTATGTGGCGCAGGTTGCATATACCCATGGCCGCCGCAAATTCAGTCATCTTGGCATTGGTGCCGGCAATGCCGGCATCCGCGCCGCCCGCCTGGCCGAAGCCGCAGTAGGCGTGGAGGGCTTCGGCCAGCGCCGCGTCATCCGTCGCCACGGCGCCGCCTTCTATAGTATTGAAGGCCTTGGTTGCGTGGAAGCTGAACATTGAGGCGGCGCCGCAGGACGCGATGCCGCGGCCGCTTCGGCGCACGCCGAAGCAGTGGGCGGCGTCGTATATCACCGGCAGATCATACCGCCGTGAGAGCTCCTCAAAGGCGTCCACGTCGCATACCGTGCCGTACACGTGTACCGGCAGAATGGCCACGGTCCTGTCGCTTATGAGCCTCTCCGCAGCCGCCGGATCCATTGTATAAGTCACCGGATCCACGTCCGCAAAGACCGGCCTGAAGCCTGCCTCCGTTATGCTGTAGGTGGTGGAAATGAACGTGAAGGGAGTCGTGACGATCTCCGCCTCGGCCGGCGCTATCCCAAGCTCCTTCGCCCTGCCTCCCGCAACGATCCTCACCGCCGCGGCCAGCGCCTGGTGTCCGTTGGTAAACATGGTCACGTTGGCGGCGTCCAGATATTCCTTCAGCTCCTCCGCAAGCCTGTTCTCCAGCGGCCCGAAATTGGTGAGCCACCCGTTTTCCCATATTCCCTTTATCAGCTCAGCGTATTCCCCGTACGGCGGAAGGCTGGGCCTTGTGACGTTTATTCTTTTGTCCATTTACGCGTCCTTATTGTCGATTTTGTCTTTTCTTTCCTCAGCAAGCGCATTCAGCCTCTTCCTCGCGGCGGGCCTCACGCTTCCCGCGGCTAACGCAAGACCCTTCCTGCGTCAATAGCCGCGCTTCCCGCGAAAAGAACGCCGCTTGCTGCGCAAACCGCAGAGCTCTTCCCGCGGAAAATGCCTCACCCGGCGCTCCCCTTATTATTTTTCTTTCTTAATTTATCCTTTAATATGTCGAGAATGTATTCCAGACTGTCCATCTTGAAGAGCTTCGCCCCGGCGAAATAGATCGCCACGCCCAGCGGCACCTGTATGAGAAGCATCACGATATAAGGGATCCTGAGGAAGGTGACCGAGTACACCGCCGCGCCCATCACCGCAGCCAGCAGAAGCGAGGGCAGCACGTCGCGAAGCTGCTGAAATACCGAATAATTCATCAGCTTTTTGCCGAAGGAGGCGTTTATTCCCGTGCAAATGAAGGACACCGCCGTCTGCACAGCCATGACTATGTAAAGCCCTGTGATGCCCATACCGCCCGTGAGAAGAAGCGCCGCGATAAGAGCCCCGAAGCCCAGCACGTTCTTGATCACCTCCAGCAGCAGATAAGCTCCGCCGCGGCCGAAGGCCTTGATGGCCTGCAGATTGGCGCTGTCCATGGGCAGGAAAATGCTCATAACGCAAATAAACTGCATGAAGACGACGCTGTTCGCCCACTTGTCGGAGTAAATGAACAGGATCATCGGCTTTGCCACCGCGAAAAGCCCCGCCATCACCGCGAAGGTTGCGAAGGAGCTGACCTTGATGAACCGCCTCATCATATCCCTGACCCTTCCCGGGTCCTCCTGGAAGGCCGAAAGCGACGGAAAAGCCACGTTTGCCACCGTTGTGTTGATGGTCTCGCTGACCTTCCCGGGAATCGTTTTCGATTTGTTGTAATACCCCAGCGTGTCCGCCGGATAGAGCTTCTCCATCAGCAGCGGCAGCGCGCTGGCATACACGTTGTTGATAATATTTGACGCCAGCATGGCCGAGCCGAAGCCCAGCATTTCCGAAAGCGCCTTCAGTCTGAAGCGCACGCCGGGGCGCCAGCGGCAGGCGATCCACAGGAATATGCAGCCCGTGAAGCTTGCCACGCACGTACTGAGCACCAGCGCCCACACTCCCAGGCCCAGCGCGGCGGACACGATCCCCGTGACGCCGGCCAGCGTCACCGTCATGGCCGTCTTCGCGAAAAGCACCTTAAAGCGCATTTCCCGCGTCAGCAGCGCCGCCTGCACCACGCAGAAAGAGTCAAAAAGAAGCGTCAGCCCCTGTATCCTAAGCAGCCAAACCAGCACCGTTTTTTCGTAAAGCCCGGCGATCCACGGCGCCGCGAAGAACATTACCGCGTACAATATCAGCGCGCTCGCCGCCGCCACCCAGAACACCGCGGATTTGTGGCCCTCGCTTATGTCTTTTTTCTGGATCAGCGAATAATTGATGCTGCCCTGCGTGAAAAGACCCGCGAAGGCAATAAAAAGAGCGCAGATGCCCACCAGAGCGTAGTCCTCCGGCATCAGAAAATACCGGGCCAGCACCCACGCAAAAATAAACTCGATCACACCGACGCCGCCGCGCTCCATAAAGAGCCAGACCGCCCCGGTCACTGCCCTGGCCTTCATCGACGCAGGCTGACGGCCGCCGTTCGTATCAGAGGACGCGTTGTTCCCGGGCTCCCGGCACGACCCGGCTTCCTGCTCCGGGCCTGATCCGGCTTCCTGCTCCGGGCCTGATCCGACCTCCTGCTCCGGGCCTGATCCGGCTTCCTGCTCCGGGCAAACCTCCTGCGCGTGCCCGCCCTTCCGCGGCTTATTATCGTTTGGCAAATTGCTTTCCTGACCCATCTCCGCTC
Source organism: Clostridia bacterium (assembly GCA_017848335.1). Taxonomy (GTDB): domain Bacteria; phylum Bacillota; class Clostridia; order UBA1212; family UBA1212; genus UBA1212. The sequence continues at coordinate 31,432 of JAGDAX010000055.1, forward strand.
CCCGGAAGCCTCATTTTCCGTGCGGCTTTCTCTTCCGGAAAACCCACTCTCTCTGAAAATAAAAATTCACGAAATACAGGCATGAGTCCACAATTATCTTGCAGATCGTGCCCGGCAAGGGCAGAAATCTGATCATAAGCCCCGTAAGCAGCGACCCCACAAGCATTATCATCGCCGACAGTACGAAATATTTGACCGCCGAATGCTTCGTCCCCTTCTTGAAGACGATCCTTCTGTTCAGCGTATAATTGCAGGCCGAGCTTATTATTCGCGCGAGAATATACGACAGCGAGATCGACCCCAGCAGCGTCACAAAGAAGCCCTTCCCGTCAAGTCCCATCAGCGTCGAAAGGTTCTTGTCGCCGTGGGCGAACACAAACCGGCTGAACAGTATAAACAGAACGTAATCCAGCAGGAAGCACACCAGCGAAGACGCCGCAAACTTAATGATCCGCGCCAATATCCTCAGCGAGTCCCTGAGCGGCGAATAGTGGGAGCCGGCATTCTCGTTAATGTAAACCGTCTCGATGGGAATCTCCACGTAATCGCAGTCCCAGTCCCTCATGTAGAGGAGCATATTCATCTCGTACTCGTAACGCTCGCCCTCGAGCTTCAGAAGCTTGTCGAAAAGCGTCGCCGGAAGGCCCCTCAGACCCGTCTGCGTGTCGTGAATCTTAAGCCCGGTGGCCACCCTGAACAGAAGCCTGGTGACGCCGTTGCCGAGCCTGGATTTGAAGGGTATCTTGACGCTCTTGTCCTGAAATCTGCCCCCGATAATGATCGCGTTGGGGCGGCTCTTTTCGGCGTCGATGATCCGCTCGATGTCCTCCAGCTTGTGCTGACCATCGCAGTCCGCCGTCACCACAAAATCCGTCTCCGGGTAATTGTCGACAATATGCTGAAGTCCCGTCTTGAGCGCCCTGCCCTTGCCGCGGTTGACCTCGTGTGTGACCACGTCCACGCCAAGCTCGCGCACGCGCCTGAAAACGTCGCGAAAAGCCTCGCCGCCTCCGTCATCCACAGCCACGACCGCGTGCCCCCGCTCTGTGAGCAGCCTGGAAAATTCCACGAAGCTCTCTTCGGGTTTATATGCAGGAATCAAAATGATCGTATTCATTGCCGCCTCTTTGTACTCCGGCCGCCGGAAGCCTCGCGCGCAGCCGGAATGGTTACTTCAACACGTCAATGATATCAAAAACCGCGGCTTTTTTCAAGGAAGGAACACCGCGTGATCCCTCTTGAGAAATCCGCCCGAATGCGTTATAATTCACTTGCAAATTTTTTTGTGACTACCAAGCGGTATCTGCCGTCAGACGCCGCGGAAAGAGATATTTTCGGATCAAGAAAGGAATATTAGAATATGCTATTTGCAAAAACCGGAAAAAAAGGTAAACCTTGGTTTAAGCTTCTGCAGGCAGCTTCTTTGATGCTGCTTGTTTTTGTTCTTGTCGCGACCTCCGCTTGCACAAAGCAGCCTGCGAACCCTTCCGGAACTGCGCCGGTCACGGACAGCGCCACGGACAATTCCACGGAAAAGACCACGGGCGGCGCGAACGGGACGCCTTCACCCGGCGGGGAGACGGAGGAGTCTGCAACACCCGGGGACACGGACGATCCTTCGCGGACTGCGCTTCCCGAGGACACCGAGAACCCTTCGGAGGGAGCCACCGGGAACGAGACCGATAACGCGGGCAGCGCAAGCGAAAAGCCCGAAGGGACCGACAAGCCCACGGGAACGCCTTCGGGGACCGACAGACCCACGGAAACGCCTTCGGGGACCGACAGACCCACGCAGACTGCCACACAGACCTCTGCGCAGACTCCCACGCCCGGTCCGACGGGAACCGTCTACAACGAGCCCGCCAACGTCTGCAGATCCTGGGACAAGGACACGCTGAAGGCATTCACGAGCAAGACCTCTAAAGAGTCGTCCGTTTCGCTGACCTCCGAAGGCGTTAAGATCGCATTCACGGGCCCGGCAGGCGCGGCTGACCCCTTCGTGTACTTCGACCTCGAAAAATATTCGAGCGTCACCGGCAAGGCTTCCGTCGCAGGCACGGAAGGCGCCTATCTGGTGTTTAAGATCAAATGCAAGGGCGGCGACGGTGTGTTTGAGGTATTCACCCACAGGCCCGCGGCCGGCGACAGCGCCATGTCAGGCTACCATCCCGACGGAAACTGGACTTACGTGCTGGTCGACATGACAAAGACCACCCTCACCAAGCCCGAAAAGCTCACGAGCTTCAGGATCGACTGGTCGAGCATCAACACCGCCGCAGGCGCGGAAATGGTCATCTCCGAGATCCACTTCTACAGCGAATACAACAAGGCCATGAACGCCGCGGGGCTTGCGAAGTACGTTCTCAAGGATTCCTCCGGGCTTTCCGATAACGACCCCCTCGCCTCGAAGACGCTTACCGCGCCCAACGAGGACGCCTCCGTCAAGATCTGGTTCGAGCACGTCACCGAGAAGGTTCTGCGCACCGTCACCACGCCGGGCAGCCGCACGGGCTACACCGTCAGGATGGCGAAGAACGAGACCGAAAACGCGCAGTTTATTGTCGCGCCGGGCCGGGACATGGACGTCCGCATCGAGGTCGACGAGTTTAAGGATGCCTCCGGCAACACGGTCCCCTTCGAGCTGACCTACCAGTACTACCACAATATCCGCGGGAAATTCATTCCCGACGCGCTGATGCCCTACAGCGGCGCCGTGTCCGTTAAGGCCGGCAACTCCCAGGGCTTCGTGATCCGCCTCACCACGTCTGCGAACACCAAGGCGGGCACGTACAATTCCATCGTTCACGTGTTCGACAACGCCACCGGCAAGGAGGTCAAACGCGCCCCCGTTGCCGTCAAGGTCTGGAATTTTGCCCTCTCCGACAACACGGAGCTGCGCACCTCCTTCGCGCTCTGGCCCTCCTACCTGAAGTCGTCCTACAACCCCGACAAGTACACCGTCGAGCAGCTGAACTCATTGGAGGACCACTACTTCGAGTACTTCCTGAAGTACCGCATCAATATCATGGACATGCCCCACGGACTCACCTCGTCCTACGGCGCAAGGTTCATAGATGATCCCCGCGTGAATACCTCCCGCTGGCGCAATCTTGACATGAGCGTAACCGAGGACAACGGCGGCGTGCGGCCTTCCTGGATGAACAAGGTCATCTACTACACCGTGGACGAGCCCCAGAACGAAACCGCCCTCAAGCAGCTCATCGCAGACGCCGCGAAGATCCGCGCCAACACCCCGGACTACCGCATGGTCTGCCCCATCGACCGCAACATGAACCTCACCGCCTCCGGCGCCGTGACAAGCACTCTCAAGCCCGACGGCATGGACCAGATCGAATTCATGACCAAGGCCACCAACATCTGGTGCGTCAAGATGGACGCCTTCACGCCGCGGCAGCTTATGTTCGTAAACGGAGCCTCCTCGCTGCAGAGCACCGCTCAGGACATGCGCTACGGTTTATTCACGGAAAGAATGAAGCAGTACGTCGCGAAGGGCGACGAGCTCTGGGCGTACATCGCCATCAATCCCACGGAGCCCTACGTCAACTGGCAGATGGAAAGCGACGGCACCGAGGCCATCATAAGCATCTGGCAGATGAAGCAGCAGAACGTCACCGGCCTCCTCTACTGGGCCATCGACTACTGGAAGGTCAACTATTGGGGCAGCGAGCCCTGGACCGGCCAAGGCTTCGGCGACGGCATGCTCTGCTACAGCGGCTACATCATCGACACCCTCGACCCGATTCCCGCCATGCGCCTCGAGCTCATCAGGGACGGTATCGAGGACTACCAGATGCTCTGCATGCTCGAGAAGAAGCTCGGCAAGGACGCCCTCAACGACATACTGAACCGCGTGACCACCAGCGTCGTCACATACACGAACGACGACAACCTGCTCCACGCTGTGCGCGTGCTGCTGGGTGATACGCTGGAGAAATGAGCGACAGGACTACGTTGTCAGTGCCGAATGCCGTCCGCGCGTTCCGCGCGGGTCACGAGCTTTGAGCTATGGGACGCGAGGTATGCGTCCTCTGACCGGCAAAAAGGATCCCGCGTCTGCATTTTGAGTCACGAACGGTTCACGCGTCAGCGTGCTCAGTGAGGGACTCCATATGCTGCGCGGTGGCCGGAGGCCAAATGCCGGAGGTTTCGGCAGCCGGTGAGCAAAAAGGATCCCGCGTCTGCATTTTGAGTCGCGA